>NZ_DHXT01000102.1:50375-50668 GCF_002413825.1 Rhodoferax sp. UBA5149 | reverse complement strand
GCACGCCTTGAATTTTTGTCACGCGTGACAACAAAGGAATGCCAACACTTGTTGGACACGGATCGCCGTTTGTTTGCAAATCTTTTTACGATTGAAGAGGCCCAGAAGGTCGAGACCGATCCCATTCTGGCTGAGCGTCTGGACGCGTTCGTTAGCCGCTTTGGCCGTCTGCAAGACACGGTGGGCGACAAACTGCTACCGGCCCTACTGAGTGCCTTGGCAGAAACGCCTGGCCCAGCGATTGACAATCTGGATAAAGCAGAAAAGTTTCGGTTTATCGAGTCCGCCGATGG
>NZ_DHXT01000102.1:44392-50112 GCF_002413825.1 Rhodoferax sp. UBA5149 | reverse complement strand
TGGATGGAAATGCGCAGACTCAGAAACCAGATGGTCCACGAGTACATTGAGGATTTGGTCGTGCTTTCCAGCGCCTTGCGTAATGGCCATGCATTTGTGCCGAGCCTTGTTGCTGCCGCCCGTCGGTGTGTGGCCGAAGTTGAGCGGCTGCTCAGCGCCCCTTCCTAAAGTGGGTNNTGTAGAACGCACCCAGCTCATCATCCGCCACCCGGCAAGAGTAAAACGCCTTGCCGCCCAGCTGAGCCAGCGCCACCACGGTGTTGCCCGCCGAGCCGCCGCCAGTGCGCCGCGAGCTGGTGGCTTGCAGGTGGCCGAGCAATTCAGAGCGCCGAGCGGCGTCGATCAAGGTCATGTGCCGCTTGTCCACGCCCATGGCCTGGAGTTGCGCATCAGACACTTCGTATTCAGAGTCCACCAAGGCATTGCCGATGGCGTAGAGGTCGTGGGTTTTCATGGTTTTTGTTTTTGATTTAATAGGGGTGCGGCAGCGCAAACGACTACTTGAAAGACCAGTTTGCCACCACCGACTGCGGGGTGACGCTCAGACGCATGCCTGTTTGGCTGTGCTGCTGCTGGTCAGTCATCAAAGAACCGATGGCATAGCCCATGAAGGCGCCGGCCACGGTGTCAGATACCCAATGATCGCGCTTCTGCACGCGCCCAAAGGAAGAAGCAGCCGCGACCGCGTAGAGCCAAGGCATGTTGTGTTGTTGCGCAAACGGTGTAGCCAGTGCGAAGGCCATGGCCACGTGGTTGGACGCGAAGCCCGACTGGAGGGCGTTGCTGTTGAAACCGTCGAAGTTAGCGTTGCCCTGCTCCTCAAAGGGCCGAGAGCGACCAACGACGAAACGGGTGACCAGGTTGGCGCCCCAGGTATAGGCAGCGGCTTTGAGCGCGGTCTCTGCCGTGCTGGCGGCGGGCTGGCCACCGATGCCGGTGTACAACAAGCCGGCCCCCAGCGCCATTGCAACCGGCAGGGCGTTGGTGGCAGTGCCCAGTCGGTCCGCGTTGCCAGTCTGATGATTCTGTGCCCAGCGGTCGACGGGTTTGTCCAGCAGGCTGGAAGCCAGGATCGCCCCGCCAGCCCACAACCAGGTGGAGGCCGGGATATCACCGATCTGCCGGCCCAGGGTGGCGCTGCTGCTGCCCAGGGTTTCCAGCGCGTTGAGCTTGGGCTCGTTCAGCACATAGCTGGTGTTCTCGGCCGAGCTAACGCCCACCGGACTGGCGGAGCGCCATGCCAGAGCCCGGTAGTCGCGCTGGCGTGTGAGGTCATCCAGGGTAAAGCGGCGGCTCAGGCGTGCGCCACCGTCGCGCGTGAGGGGGTTCCAGACGATGGTGCCGTTGCCCGAGGTGGACTTGGGCAACATCACATCGAACGGAATGGTGACGTAAAGGCCTTTGTCGAAACTGCCCTCACCAAACGTCTCAGCGGATACGTTGGTTTTGGTGGCCCAGGCACCTGCGGCAACACCGTTGGAAAAAACGCGTTTGATGTCGAGCGTGGCGCCAACGTCGCCGGCGAGGTAACGGCCGGCACTGAGTTTGACCTGGAGGTCTTTCCAGCCGGTGTCCCAATACAGGGTGGCGTGGCCCGTGTTGACTGAATAGTCGCGGAATGAGAGGTTTTGGCGGAAATCGCGCTGGCGCACGTGATTGATATCGACCCCCCAGGCCAGGCGACCCTGCCAGGGGCGATACAACCACTCGGCCCCGACCCCGCCATACATCGACTCCAGCATGCCGGCGTAGCCGCTGACGTAGTGGCCGTTGCCAAAATCCCGCACGTGCGTGAATTGCAGCAGCGGCATGGTCAGCGCCGAGGATGTGACGTACTCGCGCTGGAAGGTGCGCACGCGCGGCAGGTTGCTGGGCCCGTCAAATTTGAAGTTGTCGTAGTTGTCGAGCAGGCGCAGGTCGAAGGCGCTGCTGAGCCAGGTGGTGTCTGAAAAACGGTGCTCCAGCTTGGCTTGCACCCCAATCTGGTAGAGCAGGAAACCGTCTGGCCCGCCCAGGATTTGGCTGTAGCTGGGGCCCCACTCGGCGCTGAAGCCTGGCGTCTTGCCTTTCCAGAAACGGGTCCCGGTCTCGCCTGGCCCCAGGTCCGCGACCACAGAAGCCTGACCTGGCGAAACCTGCTGCGCGGGCAAACGCAAGGCCGGGGGTTCGACCTGGGTGTGCTGCGCCACCCATTCGGCACGGTCCACTTCGACCTGTGACATGGGCAGGCCGCGTTGTTGCAGTTGCAAAACGAAGCGGGTGGAGGAAGCGGGTGCATCACGATGCAGGACGGTGATGGCGCGATCAATACGTTCTTGCAGGTGAACGGCGGCATCGGTCTCGGCCACCACCGTGGTGGTGATGCGCTGGTGTGAGATGCCACGCACTGACCAGCCGGTGTAAAGCTCTATGGTTTGGGCGGTCCCCCCCCAGCCCGCTGGCGCTAACCGGGCTGGCGCACTGGGACGGACGGCGGGCAAGGTGGGGTCCAGCAGCTTTGGGGAGTACAGCTGGTTCAGTCCGCCATGCAGGGTAAAGCCCAGCATGAGGGTGTTGCCGCGCTCCAGGCCAAAGCTCAAATCGATGTTGGGCGAATAACGGTAAACGGCGCCGACGTTGAATGGGCTCTTGACGGGTTGGTTGTTGTTGTCTTGCTCATGCTGGTAGTCGTTGCCGTCAAGTTCCAGCTTGAAAATCCACGGGTCCGATGGTGAGTGCCATTGCAGGCCCCCGAAGAGTGCCGTGGGACCACGAAACATCGATTGCGAATTTGTGGTGCCACCGCTGGCGTTGTTGTTGCCAGGCCGGCTGTCGAACCCCGCACCCAAAAAGGACAAAGGGTTTTTGATATTGCCGCGAGCCCCCAGATAACCCCAGCCCAAGCCCAGGCTGGCGTCCCAATTGCCCCAGCGCTTGTTGGCGACAATGTATTCGCCTGAGAACAGGCCGGTGCCGCCCAAGTCACGAAGACCCAGTGCGACTTGGGGCCCAAAAGCAGTTTCTTCGCGCAGTCGGACTTTCAAGTCGATGGATTTGTCCTTTAAGGACTGGTTGCCCGCGATGCTGGGTCCGTACAAGCGATTGGCAATGTCAGTGTAGCGAAAGCCCCCCTCTAGCCAATCGAGCCGCTGGAACATAACGGTGCCCCTTGTGTAGGGCGCTACGTGGCTCATCTGCAGACGCACCTCACCCGAGGGGGCCATGCGCGCGGTGGGGGTCTGCAGCAGGCCAATTTCACCCCAATCATTGGCTGTGGCCTGAGCACCGCGGGGGCGCGATGTTTCTGACCGCTGCAAGGCAACGTGTTGGATTTGTTCAACGGGCAAGGTGAATTCACCCGGCAACTGGGTGGCCAGAAAGCGGGCCAGGTTGTCGGACACGCTTTGGGGAATACCGGCCTGACGCTGGGGTGCCCAGATCCAGGCGCCAGGACCAGGCTCGGCTTGGGGCTCCAGACTCCAGGGGGCGATGCCATAGCGGGTAGTGCGGCCGTCAGCCTGGGCGATCCAGGCCCAATCCACCTGCCGGCTGGCTTCAGCACCAAGACAGGCGCGCAGGT
Organism: Rhodoferax sp. UBA5149; assembly: GCF_002413825.1. Taxonomy (GTDB): domain Bacteria; phylum Pseudomonadota; class Gammaproteobacteria; order Burkholderiales; family Burkholderiaceae_C; genus Rhodoferax. Next base: position 46,553 of record NZ_DHXT01000102.1, on the reverse strand, counting down.
AGTCTTGAACCAGGGCGCCGGAAGCATGAGAGACGGTGCACGGCAGACCAGCTTCGGTCACGACGGTGACGGTGGTTGGCCGTGAAGGCAAGACGATGCGATGTCCCTCTCGCAAGATGGGATCCTGCATAGGGGCCGATTGAAGCCAGCGGGCGTCGGCAATGGCTACGGTGAGCCGACCTGTGAGTGGCAAACCCAACAACCAGTCGGATAAATGGGCACGGGCCTCGTTGGACAAGGTAGCCACCGGGCTTTGCCGCAAGCCAAGGACCACGGCCTGACGCAGTTGCTCCTGCGGTGCGCGCTCGGCCTGCACCTGCCACTGCAAGGCAGTCGTGTCGGCGTTGGGGCCGACGTTGCGCAGCAGCCAGTTGCTCAAGCGCTCACCGGGAATGATGGCCGCTTGAATCGGGACGACTTGCGCCTGGGCCACTTTGGGCAAACCGGCACAGCAAGCAATGCACAAGACAGACGCTTGTGCGATACGGGTGAACTGGAACCTCACGAAGCCCCTTCCTGAACTGGCCAGCGCTGCAACTTGAGACAGAAGGTGGCCGACAAGCACTGCTCCGAATAAACGACGGCGGGTTGCCCACGGTAGAGGCCCCAGGCAAACCAGGACGGCGGCAAAGGCTGGGCGCTGGAATTCAGCGTGGCTTCGCGGAACCAGCCGTAGGCGCGGGCCTGTTTGGCGGGCAGCGAGGCCGGCAAAGCAATGGGGGGCACGCCAATCCAGGGCTTAAGTTCAATACGATCATGGATGGCGTAGCGGTGACCGGGCATTTCATCCCGTGAGCGCTGGTAAACGCTTCCCTGGGGCGGGACCTCAGTCCAGACCGGCGGAGCCGACGGGAATCGAACGGCGCGCCAGTCAATCTCCAGTCCAGCAGTGCCAACAATGCGACCATTCTGTGTTTTGACGACTTCGCGTCCGGCGGAGTACCAAACCTCGATGTCACCTTGAGGATGGGCATCGACATAACCCAATACCAACAAGGCCGGGGCACGACCCTCCACCTCTATTCGAAGGTAACGGTAGAGGGGGTTTGGCTTGGCGGGTAGGGTTGACGCTTGACCACTACCGAACTGTTCTGAGGCCACGGCCGACAAAACGTCAGTCAACGGCGTGGAACCTGAGGCACACCCGGCAAGACTGACGATCATGAATACCGAAAACCAGCACCGACAAGCAAAGCAGGAAGATATTTTCAAAACCAAAAAGAAAAGCGCCCGAAGGCGCTAATCAATAGCACAGCATTAATTAGTGCGTACCGGTGGCCGTAGCTGTGGCCGTATTGGTGTCTTGAGACACAGCAGCAATGACCGCAGCCGCGACGACTGCGCCAATAACCATGGTAGATGCAGTGATAGTTCCAAGGGCGGCAGTAGATGCAGCACTTGCGCCTGCACTGGCACTAGCACCTGTGCCGGCTGCAGCGCCTGATCCATTCGCTGGCGCAGCGGGTGTTTGAGCCCACAGGGACTGAGCTGACAGAGCCAGAGCGGCAACGACGGCGATAGATAATTTATGAAGCTTCATAGGTTTTCCCTTCTTGACATGGATTGAGTGACACGCGACCTGTAAATATAACAGATCAAGTAATGTGAGCCCAAAAAAAGAAAGCCCACAGTGGACGCACTGTGGGCTTGATCTGGTGGCGCTTCACGGATTCGAACCGCGGACCTGTGGATTATGATTCCATCGCTCTAACCGACTGAGCTAAAGCGCCTAAGCCCAATATTATAACCAGAAGCCGGGAGCGGGTTCCGAGTCACGGCCCTACTGGTGCCGGAAATGAGCCTTGCGTTTGTTCACGAAGGCGTCCATGCCTTCTTTTTGGTCGGCCGTGGCAAACAAGGCATGGAACAGGCGACGCTCGAAAATAATGCCATCGCTTAGCGTGCCCTCATAGGCGCGGTTGACGGATTCTTTGGCTGCCATGGTGGCTATTTGTGAGTACTCACTGATCATCAGTGCGGCGCCCAGTGTCTCTTCCATCAACTTGTCCAGCGGTACGACGCGGCTAACCAGGCCAGCGCGTTCAGCTTCTGCGGCGTCCATCATGCGGCCGGTCAGCGCCAGGTCCATGGCCTTGGCCTTGCCCACTGCGCGCGGCAGCCTCTGCGTGCCGCCGGCACCGGGGATGATGCCCAGCTTGAT
>NZ_DHXT01000102.1:0-44315 GCF_002413825.1 Rhodoferax sp. UBA5149 | reverse complement strand
GTCCATGGCCTTGGCCTTGCCCACTGCGCGCGGCAGCCTCTGCGTGCCGCCGGCACCGGGGATGATGCCCAGCTTGATTTCGGGTTGCCCGAATCTGGCGTTGTCGGCGGCGATGATGAAGTCGCACATCATCGCCAGTTCACAGCCGCCGCCCAAGGCAAAGCCGCTGACCGCCGCAATGACGGGCTTGCGGATTGAGCGAATCTGTTCCCAGTTGCGTGTGATGTAGTTGCCTTTGTACGCGTCGGCAAAGGTGAAGTTGGCCATGGCGCCAATGTCGGCCCCGGCGGCAAACGCCTTTTCGCTGCCGGTAATGATCATGCAGCCAATGGCAGGGTTGGCATCAAAGGCTTTGAGGGCGGCACCCAGCTCGTCCATCAACTGGTCGTTCAGCGCATTGAGTTGCTTGGGGCGGTTCAGTGTGACCACGCCGACTTTATCGGCTTCGATGCGGACCGTGATCAGTTCGTAATTCATGGGGTTCTCCGGATTTTTGCTAGAGAGCCACTATACCCAAGGGAAATCGTGGCGGGGGAGATGGCAAATTGCAGCGCTAACCAAGGCATTCGTCGCCACCCGTCACCTTTTGCGTGACAGCAGCGCGCGCCGCAGTTCAAGGGGCGCTGAGCCACTGGTCAAGCAGTTTGCTGTCACGCGCCACCAGCCGCCAGGTGGTGACCGACTTGGGCAGCGTCAGTGACAGTTTCAACAGGCGTTTGTCGCGAGCCACCAGCGCGCCAATCTTTGTGGCCGGTCCCGCATAAAGCAGTAGATCGTCCAGCTTGGTCAGACGCCAACTGGAGGCCGTCTTGCCGGTGCCGGTCTCCAGGCCCAGCCATTCGTCTCCCGCCGCGAAACCGGCGCGTTCGGCAGCACCGCCGCGCAAAACAATTTTGATCTGAATCCCAGCGCTCTCGGCCACGCGCACACCCAAGCGCTGGGCGAGCTGGGCCGGTTCTTCCAGCACCGCGATGCCTTGCCCCTCCAGCAGCGGCTTGAGCGGCAGGTGGGTGGTACTGTGAACCCAGCGCGCTAACTCCTTGGCAAAAGACCGACCAGAGAGTTCCGCCAGCACGGTGGACAAGTCGCTCTCAGTCATCGGCCCGCCCTGGCAACGCAGCCACAGGGCACGCATCACCGCGTCGAGCGTGGTCCGTCCTTCCTGGCGCAGCGTCAGGTCGAGGCACAGGGCGACCAGGGCGCCCTTGGTGTAGTAACTGACGGTGGCATTGGGCGTGTTTTCGTCCGGCCGGTAGTACTTCACCCAGGCGTCGAAGCTGGCTTGTGCCACGGTCTGCACCTCACGCCCGGGTGTCTGCAGCACCTGGTTGATGGTTTTGGTGAGCAGTTTCAGGTAGGTGGTGTCATCAATCAGTCCGCTGCGTCGCAGCAGCAGGTCGTCGTAATAGCTGGTAAAGCCTTCAAAGAACCAGAGCAGTTGCGTGTAGTTTTCACTGGCGTAGTCGTAACGGGCAAACTCGGCCGGACGCAGCCGCTTGACGTTCCAGGTATGAAAATACTCGTGGCTGATGAGGCCCAGCAGCGTGGTGTAGCCCTCGTTTTGTCGGGTTTTTGTCTCTGTCGACTTACCGGTACTGGGTGCGAGCGCCGGGTTGCCGAGGCGCGGCAGATCTTTGCGGGTGCAGATCAGCGCGGTCGAGTTGCGGTGCTCGAGGCCGCCATAGCCGTCGTCCACGGCGTTGAGCATGAAGAGATAGGTCATGTGGGGTGGCCTGACGCGTGAGCGGGCATCGGTCTTGGCACCATGCCAAAAATTGATTTCAGCTTCGCAAATCAATTTCGTGTCGGCCAGCAGCCGGGCGCCGTCAAAACTGGGGGGTGCACCCGTTACCACAAAACGGTGCGTTATGCCGCTCGCCACAAAAGAGCCACGCCAGAACTGGCCCATCTCCACAGGGCAATCCACCAGTTCATCGTAGTTGGCGGCGAGGTAAGTGCCAAAGCCGTTTTTCGTGGTTTTTTTTGGCGTCAATCCGGTCGCCACCTGCCAGCCGGAAACTGCCTTGTCCCCCACCAGCTCCAGCGCGTGGACAGACGCTTCCTGGCCTTCAACCTGCAGGAACATGCTGGTGCCGTTGAAGAAGCCGCGGGACGCGTCCAGCCAGGCGGTGCGTACCGAATTGTCAAAGGCGTAAATCTCGTAACTCAGGACCAGTGGCTGGTCGGTCGCGCAGGCGGCTTGCCAACTGCATTTGTCGGTCTGCGTCAGTTCAAGCGTTTTGCCGCCTTGATGCGCCCGCAGCCGCTGCAGATTCTTGGAAAACTCGCGCACCAGATAGCTGCCCGGAATCCAGACCGGCAGACTCACACGCTGCAAGGCGGCGGGCCGCGCGATGGTCAGTGTGACCTGAAACAGATGGGCCTGCAGGTCCTGCACCCGCACTGTGTAGCCGACCGCAGCGGCTGCCATCAGTTCTTGGCCGCTGTCAGATGTTTTTCAACTTCCGCCGTGCTAATCGCACCTGGCACTCGGGAGCCGTCGACAAAGATCAAGGTGGGGGTACCTGTAATCTTGTATTTGCGACCGATTTCGAGGTTGCGTGCGATGGCCGCGGTATCGCAAGTCGCCACGGCGGGCAACTGGTCACGCACCATCCAGTCTTGCCAGACTTTGCCTTTGTCTTTGGCACACCAGATGTGCTTGGATTTGTCGTTCGAGTCAGCGCTGAGAATGGGGTAGAGGAACATGTGAATCGTCACGTTGTCCACTTTTTGCAAGTCCTGTTCGAAGCGCTTGCAATAGCCACAGTTCGGGTCTTCAAAGACGGCCAGCTGGCGCTTGCCATTACCCCGCACGATGGTGAATGCGTCCTTGACCGGCAAGGCGTAGAAACTGATGGCGGTCAACTTGTCCACGCGCTCTTCGGTCAGGTTGCGGCGCTGTTGGGTGTCAATCAGATGGCCTTCAATCAAAAAATTTCCCTTGGCATCGGTGTAGAAGATTTCCGTGCCGTTGACGCGAACCTCAAACAGGCCCGGCATCGGGCTTTTGGTGACTTCGTCGATTTTTTGAAGTTGCGGAATCCGCTCGCTCAGATTTTTGCGAATGGTGGCCTCCTGGGCTGCGGCGTTCAAAGTCGCCGCCACCGCGGTGGCGAGCAACACCGTCTTCGTCAGTTTCATCATCATCATCATCTTCTTCTTCATCCATTCAATCATTAAAAACCCATGGCTTGCCGTGCAACCCATTGCTTGATCAGGCCACTGCGTTCAAACCCGTTCATGCCCCAGTTGCGCATCGCCTGCCAAGGCGCGCTACTCTGCGAAAACAACTGCTGCAGGCCATCCATCGTGGCGCCCATGGTCAGCACCTCCGCCTTGCGTGACCGTTCGTAGCGCCGCAGCAGCTTTTCATCCCCCACCGGACGCCAGTACTCGCGCTCGCGCAGAATCGCCGCCAGCGCCGCGACATCGCCCAGCCCCAAATTCAGGCCTTGCCCGGCCAGCGGATGCACATTGTGTGCGGCGTCGCCTGCCAAGGCCCAGGCCGTGCCCGCGTGGGTTCCTGCCCAACTGGCCGCATGCGCCATTTGCAGCGGCCACGCACCTCGCTTGCTGGTCAGGGTGAGTTTGCCCAGGCAACCCGCACTCGCAGCTTCCAGCTTTTCGCAAAACTCGGCGGGGCTGGTCTCCAGCAGAGATTGAGCCCGGCTCTCATCAACAGACCAGACAATAGCGACAGAGTTCCCTTGCGGCCCTCCCATCGGCAAAAAAGCCAGGATGTCGCCTTGCGAAAACCACTGGCGCGCGGTTTGGCCATGGGGACGTTCGCACGTCAGACGGGCTGCGATGGCTTTTTGGGCGTAGGGCGTGACATCAAAATCAATGCCGAACTCGGCGCGCGTGCTGCTGGCCTTGCCCTCGCAGATCACCGTCAAGGCGGCGGGTTGGGGGCTGTCCAGCAGTTCGATTTGTGGCTGAAAGCGCACTGCTTCGGCCAGCTGGGCTTCGAGCACCGGCACGTCGACGATCCAGGTCAAGCCGGGAACCTTGAGCTCGGTGGCGCAGAAGTTCACTTCGCCACCGTCGTCGCCCTTGACCTGCATGGCCAGGACTTCGGTCGCGTGCAGCACATCGGGCCAGCAGCGCAGCGACTCAAGCAAGGCGCGGGATTTGGCGTTCAGGGCATAGGCCCGCACGTCGCCAGTCTCCGGTGAAACAGCGCTGGCAGCCGGTGGCGCGGGCGACACCAGGCCAACGTGCAGGCGCTCGCGTGCCAGCAGCAGGGCCAGCGTGCGACCCACAATGCCGCTGCCGCGTATGCAAATATCAAAGGGTTGAGTCATGGCCGGGATTGTAGAAGGCAGGGCAAAATCCACTTTACTTACTTGTCTGGAGACCACGCCGTGAACGCAAGCCCCTTACCCGTTGGCGATGTCAGTGCCATGATCGCCCGTCTCTTCGTGTACCCGGTCAAGTCGTGTGCCGGGGTCGAGCTGCAGCAAGCGCTTCTGACGGAAACTGGTCTGGCGCTGGACCGCGCCTGGATGGTGGTCGATGCGAGGGGCGAATTCGTGACGCAACGCGAGCGCTCGCGTCTCGCGCTGGTGCGACCCCAGCTCAAAACCAAGGAACTGGTGCTGCGCGCGCCCGGCATGCTCGCCTTGCACATGGCGCTGGATGCCGTGGCGCAGCCGGCCATGGTCAAGGTCTGGGACGACGTGGTGCCCGCTTACGACATGGGGGACGTGGCGGCGCAGTGGTTCACGGATTTTCTTTCACTCTCTGAAGACGGCACACCGGCGCCGAATGCAGCGCGCTACCGGCTGGTGCGCTTTGATCCGCAGCACCGGCGTCTGTCCAGCTTGAAATGGACCGGCGGTGTGCAGGCGCTCAACCAGTTCAGCGACGGCTACCCCGTGTTGGTGATCAGCGAAGCCTCGCTGGCGTTCTTGAATGACAAGCTGATCGCCGCTGGCCACGGCGCGGTGGGCATCGAGCGTTTTCGACCCAATCTGGTCTTGTCGGGGCTGCAGGCGCACGACGAGGATCGGCTGGCGTTGATGCGCATTGACGCGGGCGAAGTACCCGTGCTGCTGAAGCCGGTCAAGCCTTGCCCGCGTTGCCCGATCCCGAATATCGATCCGGTGACGGCCTTGAGCAGCCCCGAAGTGAGCGACACCTTGCAGACGTACCGGCAGGATGCCCGCGTGGCAGGTGCGGTGACCTTTGGCATGAATGTGATTGTGGTGGGCGGTGTCGGCGCGGTTCTGCGCGTCGGGCAGGCGCTCTCGGCGGACTTTGATTTTGGCTGAATCCGGGGCAAACTGACGCATCGCATACACTCAGCGGCTTGTTTTTTAAGGTTTGCGGGACAGACCGTCGTTACGCGACGCGTCAGCGCTGTCCCCAACTGTCTAGGAATTTTCATGAGTTTGAAGTGTGGCATTGTGGGCTTGCCCAACGTCGGTAAATCGACTCTATTTAACGCCTTGACGAAGGCCGGCATCGCGGCCGAAAACTATCCTTTTTGCACCATCGAGCCCAATGTGGGCATCGTGGAAGTGCCGGACGCACGGCTCGATGCGCTCTCCGCCATCGTCAAGCCGCAAAAGGTGCAACGCGCGATCGTCGAGTTTGTGGACATTGCCGGCTTGGTGGCTGGCGCCAGCACCGGCGAGGGCCTGGGCAACAAGTTTTTGGCCCACATCCGCGAAACCGACGCCACCCTCAACGTGGTGCGCTGTTTTGAAGATGACAACGTGATCCACGTGGCCGGCAAGGTCGACCCGATCTCCGACATCGAAGTGATCCAGACCGAGTTGTGCCTGGCGGATCTGACGGCGGTTGAAAAGGCCTTGCATCGCGTCACCAAGACCGCGCGTTCGGGTGACAAGGAATCCATCAAGCTGGTGGCGATTCTGGAAAAATGCCAGGCCGCGCTGAACGAAGCGAAACCGGTGCGCACGCTGGACTTCAGCAAGGAAGAGCTGCCGCTGCTGACGCAGTTTTTTCTGATCACCGCCAAGCCCGCCATGTTCGTGGCCAACGTGGCCGAAGACGGCTTTGAGAACAACCCCTTCCTGGACCGCCTGACGGCCTACGCCGCCGCGCAGAACGCGCCGGTGGTGGCGATCTGCGCCAAGATGGAGGCCGAGATGGCCGACATGGAAGAGGACGATAAAAAGATGTTCCTCAGCGAGATTGGTCAAAGCGAACCCGGCCTGAACCGCCTGATCGTGGCCGCCTACAAGCTACTGGGTTTGCAAACCTACTTCACGGCCGGTGTCAAGGAAGTGCGGGCCTGGACCATCCACGTCGGGGATACCGGTCCGCAGGCGGCCGGCGTGATCCACACCGATTTTGAGAAGGGCTACATCCGTGCCCAGACCATCGCCTTTGACGACTTCATTACCTTCAAGGGTGAGCAGGGCGCCAAAGACGCTGGCAAGATGCGCAGCGAAGGCAAGGAATACGTCGTCAAGGACGGCGATGTGATGAACTTCCTGTTCAGCTCCTGATTTATAAGAAATAGGGCTGTAGCCCCCGTGGAATATGCGCAAGCAGCTACTAAATTAATAGCGATGCAAGCGTCGACGAGAGCGTTGCGCTAGCTGCCAAACAGGCCCACGAGCGATGAAGTCATCACCAGGTAGCGGCCAAACTTGCCAATCGCCATGTAGATCAGGCAGGGCCAGAACGGCAGTTTGAGCCAGCCGGCCACGGCACACAGCGGGTCGCCGACGACGGGTAACCAGGCCAGCAAGCAGGCTTTGGGGCCGATGCGTTCCAGCCAGTCCAGCGCCCTGAGATGGTGCTTGGCGTGCTGGTGCCGTTCGACAACTTTGTGCGAAGCCAGGCCCATGGCCCAGGTTACCGCGCCGCCCAGGGTGTTGCCGAGGGTGGCGACCCCGATCGCCGACCAAAAAAGTTCCGGATTGAGTTTGACCAGTCCGAAAACCACGGGCTCGGAACCCAGCGGCAGCAGCGTGGCAGAAATGAATGACACCACGAACACCGTGCTCAAACCGAATTTCGGCAGTGCGAGCAGTACGAGCAGGTGTTCGATCCAGGCGTCCATGGGTGGGTGAGTATAGGTTTGCGTTTCAATTGCTGAAATATTGGGCAGTTAGAATCATCAGCTGGCGTTCTGCCTCCCCAAATTCCAACACCTCGTTCCAACCCGCTCCTTCGATCTGTTCGCATGAACATCGGCCCCTTTATCCTCGCAAATTCTTTCTTTGTTGCACCGATGGCGGGTGTGACGGATCGGCCTTTCCGCCAGCTTTGTAAAAAGCTGGGGGCCGGGTATGCGGTCAGCGAGATGGTCACCAGCCGGCCGGACTTGTGGAACACGCTCAAGACCTCCCGCCGCGCCAACCATGAGGGCGAGCCCGGCCCGATCGCGGTGCAGATCGCCGGCACCGAGCCGCTGATGATGGGCGAAGCAGCGGCCTACAACATCGACCGCGGCGCGCAGATCATTGACATCAACATGGGCTGCCCGGCCAAGAAAGTGTGCAACAAGTGGGCCGGCTCCGCGCTCATGCAGGATGAGACCCTGGCCTTGTCGATTGTGGCGGCGGTGGTGGCGGTCTGCGCACCGCGCGGTGTGCCGGTCACGCTCAAAATGCGCACGGGCTGGTGTCAGTCGCAAAAAAATGCGGTGGTGCTGGCGCGTGCCGCCGAGCGTGCCGGCGTGCAGATGATCACGGTGCACGGGCGCACCCGCGAGCAAGGCTATGGCGGGCAGGCGGAGTACGACACCATTGCCGCGGTCAAGGCGGCGGTGGGCGTGCCGGTGGTGGCCAATGGCGATATCGATACGCCCGAGAAAGCGCGCCAGGTGCTGGCGGCGACCCAAGCCGACGCCGTGATGATCGGCCGGGCGGCGCAGGGTCGGCCCTGGATTTTTCGCGAGATGGCCCATTTCATGGCAACCGGCACCCAGCTAGCGCCGCCGCTGGTGGCCGAGGTCAAGCACTTGTTGCTGGACCACCTGCAAGACCATTACGCCCTGTACGGCGAGTTCTCGGGGGTGCGGACCGCGCGCAAGCACATTGGCTGGTACGTGAAATCCTTGCCGGGCGGCGAGGATTTCCGGGCGCGCATGAATTTAATCGAGGACTGTGGCCGACAGGCGAGCGCCGTGGCTGATTTTTTTGACGGCTTGAACGAACAGTCGGATCGCATTCCGAAGCTCGTTGCGAATAGTTTGGCAGATGATAAGAAACAACAAAGAGAGACAGCAGCATGAGTAAAAAGCACATCGAAGAATGCGTGCGCACCAGTCTGGAAGGCTACCTCAGGGATTTGCGGGGAACCGAGCCTGATGGCATGTACGACATGATGGTCAATGTGGTGGAAAAACCCCTGCTTGAAGTGGTCATGAACCATGCTGACAACAACCAGTCCAAAGCGGCCCAATGGCTGGGCCTGAACCGCAACACCTTGCGCAAAAAATTGCTTGAGCACAAGCTGATCAAGTAGCCAGAATGTGGCCGGTGGCGGCCATGACCTCATTCACTGACTTTTTAGATTGAACCCATGAACGCACTCCTATCCGTCTCCGACAAAACCGGCATCGTTGAATTTGCGCAGGCCCTGCACGCCCTGGGCATCAAGCTTATTTCCACCGGCGGTACCGCCAAACTGCTGGCAGGCCTTGGATTGCCGGTGACCGAAGTGGCCGAACTCACGGGCTTTCCCGAAATGCTGGACGGCCGTGTCAAGACCCTGCACCCCAAGGTGCACGGCGGCCTGCTGGCGCGTCGCGACCTGCCGGAGCACATGGCGGCACTGAAAGCCCACCAGATCGACACCATCGACCTGCTGGTGGTCAATCTGTACCCGTTTGAGGCGACGGTCGCCAAGGCCGGCTGCACCCTGGAAGACGCGATCGAGAACATCGACATCGGAGGCCCCGCCATGGTGCGCAGCGCCGCCAAGAACTGGAAAGACGTGGGCGTGTTGACCGACGCCTCGCAATATGAAGGCGTGCTGGCCGAGCTCAAAGCCGATGGCAAACTCACCGACAAAACCAAATTTGCACTGTCGGTCGCAGCCTTCAACCGCATCAGCCAGTATGACGGCGCCATCAGCGACTACCTGTCCTCGCTCAATTTCGAGGAAGGCAACAACACGCCGTCGCGCCAGTTGTTCCCGGCCCAGGCCAATGGCCGCTTCGTCAAGTTGCAGGATCTGCGCTATGGCGAAAACCCGCACCAGCAGGCCGCCTTTTACCGCGACTTGTATCCCGCGCCCGGCTCGCTGGTCACGGCGCAGCAGTTGCAGGGCAAGGAGCTGAGCTACAACAACATCGCCGACGCCGATGCTGCCTGGGAATGCGTCAAGAGCTTTGATGGCGCGAAAGATGGCACCGCCTGCGTCATTGTCAAGCATGCCAACCCCTGCGGCGTGGCCGTCGGTGCCGACCCGCTGGAAGCCTACAGCAAGGCCTTCTCGACCGATCCGACCTCGGCGTTTGGCGGCATCATTGCTTTCAACCGCCCACTGGACGAGCGTGCCGCGTTGCAGGTGTCCAAACAGTTTGTGGAAGTGCTGATGGCGCCCGACTACACACCCGAGGCGCTGGCCGTGTTCAAGAGCAAGGTCAATGTGCGCATCCTGAAAATCAGTCTGCCCGCCGGTGGCGCCAGCGATTGGGACAATGGCCGCAACGCCGTGGACGTCAAGCGCATTGGCTCGGGCCTGTTGATGCAGACCGCTGACAACCATCAGTTGGGCTTGTCCGATCTGAAGGTGGTCACCAAGAAGCAGCCCACGCCGGAACAGTTGCAGGACCTGCTGTTCGCCTGGAAAGTGGCCAAGTTCGTCAAGAGCAACGCCATTGTGTTCTGCAAAGGTGGCATGACGATGGGCGTCGGTGCCGGTCAGATGAGTCGTCTGGACTCGGCCCGCATCGCCAGCATCAAGGCGCAGCACGCCAACCTTTCGCTGAGTGGCACGGCGGTGGCCAGCGACGCCTTCTTCCCGTTCCGCGACGGCCTGGACGTCGTGGTCGACGCCGGTGCGAGCTGCATCATCCAGCCCGGCGGCTCCATGCGCGACCAGGAAGTGATTGACGCGGCCGACGAGCGCGGTGTGGCGATGGTGTTTAGCGGGGTTCGGCACTTCAGGCATTGAGCCACTGAGCCATTCACTTCACGCCAGATCAAAAAAAGCGGCCTTGCGCCGCTTTTTTTTATGACAAACCGGGCTCTGGCCCCCGTGAAATATGCGTATGCCGCTCCTATTTCAGTAGCAACTGCGGCGCGCGACGGGCTTAACGCCAGTGACGGTGCGAGCCACCGTAAAAGCCAAAACCCAGGTTAATACCCACGGGCGGGTAGTAGGGTTGGGCGTAATAGCCTGGCTGCACTGTGACATAGCCCGGCTGGGCATAAACCTCCTGCACCGTTGTCACGGGTTGAGCGGCACTGATGTTGACGCTGGGTGCCTGGGGCAGGGTGGCGCTTACTGGCGTGATCTGCAGTTGCACAAACTGGCCGGGGTCGCTGGGCGTTTGCATCGAATATTGTTTGTTGGCATATTCGTAGACCACGTTGTAGCCGACAGTGCGGTTTTCATAGAAGGTCTGGGTGCTGCAGCTTTGCACGTTTTGAACCTGTTGCTGGCCGCCGCCTTCCACCTTGTCGCCCAGGATGGCGCCACCCACCAAACCAATCATGGTGGCCAGTGCCCGCCCGCCGCCATCCCCTACTGCGTTGCCCATGGCACCTCCCGCAATCGCACCCATGACCGCACCCGCCCCTGACCTGGGAGCCGACGTGACCATGGGCTGTGTATTGCACACCTGGCGCGGTACGCCCACCTGTTGCACCACGGGGGTGGAGGAAATCACGCGCCCCATCTCCTGAGCGGCGCACAAGCCAGCGGCGAGGACCAGCATGGCTGGTAAAACGATCTTTTTCATGGCTATCCCCTAGTTCACGTGTTGAATGAGACAAGTTTACGTGCGCAGACCCGTTTTTTCGATGTACGTCGGGTAAAGCAACGGTAACAGTTGGAATACCGGCCCGTCGCCGACGATGGCATTTAAAATGAATCCAGCCCCCGTCAAATGGTCATTGGCAGCTATTATTTTTATAGCGACTTGAAAACATCGCGGGCAATGTCGATGGTGGTGGCGATGTCGGCATCGGTGTGTGCCGCGCTCACAAAGCCAGCCTCGAACAAGGCCGGCGCAATGTACACGCCACGGTCCAGCAGGCCATGGAATAGTTGGTTGAAGCGGGCGCTGTCGGTGGTCATGACCTTGGCGTAGTTTTGCGGCAAGGCGTCGAACAAGAAGAAGCCGAACATGCCGCCTTCGCTGTCGCCACAAAAAGGGACGCCTGCCTGGTGGGCGGCGCTGCTCAGACCGTCCACCAGCAAACGGGTTTTGCGCGACAAGTCCTCGAAGAAACCCGGTTTTTGAATTTCGCGCAGTGTGGCCAGGCCGCAGGCGGTGGCTACCGGGTTACCCGACAGCGTGCCAGCTTGGTAAACCGCGCCCAAGGGCGCCAGGTGTTCCATCACCGCACGCTTGGCGCCAAAGGCTGCCAGGGGCATGCCACCGCCAATGACTTTGCCCATGACCGTGATGTCGGGCTCGAAACCGGGGATGTCGCGGGCGTAGACGCTTTGTGCGCCGCCCAGCGCCACCCGAAACCCGTTCATGACCTCATCAAACACCAGCAAGGTGCCGTACTGGGTGCACAGTTCGCGACAGCGCTTCATGAAGGGCACCGAGGCGCGCACGAAGTTCATGTTGCCGGCAATCGGCTCGATCATCAGGCAGGCGATGGCGTCGCCGTGCAAGGCAAAAGCTTCTTCCAGTTGTCCGATGTGGTTGTATTCGAGCACCAGTGTGTGCTGCACCACTTCGGCCGGCACGCCAGCACTGGTGGCGTTGCCAAAGGTGGCCAGGCCTGAGCCGGCCTTGACCAGCAGCGCATCCGCGTGGCCGTGGTAGCAGCCTTCAAATTTGATCAGTTTGCTGCGCCCGGTAGCGCCGCGGGCCAGGCGGATGGCGCTCATGGCGGCTTCGGTGCCGGAGCTGACCAGGCGCACCATGTCCATGGAGGGCATCAGACGCAGAATTTCTTCGGCCAGCTCGACCTCGCGTTCGGTGGGGGCGCCGTACGAGAAGCCTTCGAGCACCGCCTCTTGCACCGCTTTGACGACCGCCGGATGGCCGTGGCCCAAAATCATGGGGCCCCAGGAACCGATGTAGTCGATGTAACGCTGGTCGTTGGCGTCCCAGAAGTAAGCACCTTGGGCGCGTTTGACAAAACGCGGGGTGCCGCCGACCGCCTTGAAAGCCCGGACCGGCGAATTGACGCCGCCGGGGATCACCCGCTTGGCGCGTTCAAACAGCGTGTGATTGTTATCAATGTTTTGTGTCATGGGGAGGGAGTTCCAGGTTGGAAAAAGAGGAGCTTGGATCGATCTCGGCTTCTGGCTCGTCGTCAGGTTGTGCCCAAAAGAGCCGATCCGGCACGATATGACCCATACCGGGACGAAAACCACCCGCCAGGCAGCGATCCAGATAGCTCAGTGCTTCCGTGAATGCTTCCGGCAGGTCGTCGCCACTGGCGAGCAAGGCGGCGAGCGCGGCCGACAGGGTATCGCCGGCCCCTGAAAAAACCGCTTCGAAGCGCTCAAATTTCTCGCTTGCCAGTACGGCCTGCGGGCTGGCCAGCACGTTGTCAATGAACTGATCCGGCAGTGGGATGCCTGTCACCAGCGTATAGGGAACGCCCAACTCGTGAGCGGCGCGGGCGATATCGTGCGCACCCGGCGAGCGTTCTGTGCTCCAGTCGGGAAGCAGCCAGCGCCACAAGGTACTGTGGTTTCCTACCAACACAGTGGTCTGGGGCAATATCAATTCTTTGAAGGCGTCCAGGTACAGGTCAATCTCGACTTCGTCCCACCAGGACAGGTCGGGCATGTAGGCGATCAAGGGAACATCGGCGTAGTCGGCCGCGATGCCGGCCACCGTGCTGAGGTTTTCCGGTGAACCCACAAAACCCAGCTTGATCACCTGAACCGCGACGTCCTCAAGGACCGCGCGGGCCTGCTCTGCCACGGCCTCCTCGTCGAGTGAGAAGTGATCGAAAATCTCGGCGGTGTCACGTGCGTAAGCCCCGGTCACGATCGGCAGGGCATGCGCGCCCACCGATGCAATCGCGGCCACATCTGCCGACAAGCCGCCCGCGCCGCTGGGGTCGTTGGCATTGAATACCAGGACGCATGCGGGACGTGTCGTTGATTCCTGGTCTTCGGCTATTAGGGAAACCGTGGGGGGGGGCATAGGCAGGCCTGTGTTTTTCTTCAGGCAGAATATCGCACGTTGTGGCGTGCGGCGCGTATATCGCGAATGCCGTCTTTATTCAATGATTGCATTCTATTCGAAGGCCCTTTAAGCTGTGACTGAGAGCAAAACATGGATGTGTCTGATTTGTGGCTGGATCTATGATGAAGGTACAGGGGATCCTGATCATGGTATTGCGCCAGGCACAATGTGGCGTGACCTGCCAGTCAACTGGGCATGCCCCGAATGTGGCGCCCGCAAGGAAGATTTCGAAATGGTGCAAATATGAGTTTCCACGGCATTGAGGATGTGCATCATCGCTAATGATAAATGTCAATTCAGGAGCATTGTTTTGTGAATACGACTGGATCGACTTTCAAAGTTCTGGTGATTGACGACAGCAACACCATCCGACGCAGCGCCGAGATTTTTCTCAAGCAAGGTGGGCACCAGGTCACGCTCGCTGAGGATGGTTTTGATGCGTTGGCCAAAGTCAATGACTACCAGCCCCATCTCATTTTCTGCGACATTTTGATGCCTAGGCTGGATGGTTACCAGACCTGCGCCATCATCAAGCGCAATGCCAGGTTCTCTGGGGTGCCCGTTGTCATGCTGTCTTCCAAGGATGGTGTTTTCGACAAGGCGCGTGGGCGCATGGTCGGGGCGCAGGATTATTTAACAAAACCGTTTACCAAAGACCAGTTATTGCAGGCTGTACAGCAGTTTGGTGCAGCGACGCAAGGAGAAAATTAATGGCTATCCAAAAAGTACTGATCGTGGACGACTCAAAAACTGAGTTGATGTTCATGACGGATTTGTTGCAAAAAAACGGCATGTCGGTCCGCACGGCCGAGGGCGCTGATGAAGCGTTTCGTCGGTTGTCCGAAGAGAAGCCCGATCTGATCCTCATGGACGTGGTGATGCCGGGTCAGAATGGGTTTCAATTGACGCGGTCCATTAACCGCACGCCTGAGTACTCGGACATTCCTATCATCATGTGCACCAGCAAGAATCTCGAGACGGACCGGGTGTGGGGTATGCGTCAGGGTGCGCGTGATTACGTCACCAAACCGATCGATGCGGCTGAGCTGCTGGTCAAGATCAAGGCTTTGGGCTGAAATCCTCAGGACCGCATGGCTAATCGCGAAGCTCTCCGAGAACTCCAGACCCGCCTTGCCAGCCGATTGAAAGCCGCTCGTTCAGAGGGCGTTTCAGTGTCGTGGCTGGCCGTCAAGGTAGGCGAAGCAAATTACCTCTTTCCGCTGGCGCAATCTGGCGAGATATTCCCGCTCGCCAACATCCAGGTTGTGCCTTACGCCCGCCCCTGGTTCATGGGCGTGATCAATCTTCGCGGTGGCCTCTATGGCGTTGTTGATCTGGCAAGTTTCATGGGTGACGGGGCGACACGGGCCAGAACCGAACAATCGCTTGCTGAGTCCAGCGTCATTACCTTCAATGCAGCGCTGGAACTCAACTGTGCTTTGCTGGTGGATGGTTTGGCGGGACTTCGCAAACGTGAAGCGTTCGCCGACGTAGCGCTGCCGCCTGAAGGTTCCCCCGTTTTTTTTGGAAGCCGGTTTACTGACCTCAATGGGGAGCACTGGCAGGAAATCAACCTTCAGTCTTTGTCTCAACTCCCCGAGTTTCTCAGCATTAGCGCTTAAGTTTCTTCCTAAGGTTTCACCATGTCCTTCGTCGATCAACTGAAAAATCTGTTTACCAAAAAAGTGCCTGAGGCCGAGCAGGATTCCCGGTTGAGTCTTGGTATGCCGGACGCCACGGTGGATCCGATGGTGACCGAGCAAATGCAGGGCGAAGTAAACCATGCAGTCCTGACCCCGGCCACGCCAATCAAGTCCGATCTGGACAGCAGCGACAGCAGCGACCGCGCCACTGAAGAATCGATCGACCTGATTGCCTTGCCTGTATTCGGCAAAAAAACGGTGGTCCAGCATCAGCGACGCTTGTCGATTTTGCTGGGCTTGGCGCTGGTCTTGCTCGCTGTTGTGACCCTGTTTGCGCTCGGCCAGGCGGACCGGGTGGCGCAACAGTTGGGCGCTACGGGACAGTCCCTGATGCAGTCGCAACGACTGGCAAAATCCGTTTCACAGGCGCTGGTGGGCGGTGCACAGGCATTTCCGGACGTCAAGGAGAGCTCGGATGTTCTGTCCAGGTCGGTTCGTGGTCTGAAATCCGGTGACGAACGAATGGGTCTGAATGCCTTGACTGCAGACTACCAGCCGGAGCTGGACAAAATCACGCCCTTGATGGAACGGGCCGAAAAAAATGCGGCGATTGTGATGTCGCAGCAGAAAATCCTGACGCAGGTGAGTGCAGCACTTCGCCTTATCAATCGGCAGTCTTCAGATCTGCTGGAAATTGCCGAGACCGTGTCATCCCTCAAGTTGCAGCAAAATGCCCCGGCCACAGAGATCTCGGCGGCCGGGCAGTTGGTGATGTTGACGCAGCGCATTGGCAAGTCGTCCAACGAGTTCCTGACGGTGGAGGGTGTCAGTCCCGAGGCGGTTTTCCTGCTGGGCAAGGATTTGAACTCGTTCAAGGAAACGGCTCAGGGCATGCTGGATGGCAGCCCCGAGTTGCACTTGACAGCCGTGAAAGATCCGCAAACGCGTGAGCAGCTGACTGACTTGATCAAGCTTTACGAAGAGACCCGCACACAAGCAGGCGCCATTCTGGGCAATCTTCAGGGACTTGTTTCGGCACGTGAGGCGCAGGTTTCCATTATTGCGGACAGTGAGCCTCTGCGTCGAGATCTTGAAGCGCTGCAGGTCAAACTTTCCTCACACACGGGCCTTGGCGCCGCCGCCTTGGCAACACTGGTGGGCTCGGCTTTGTTGGCGCTGCTTAGCGCGGGTGGCCTGTCCTATGTTCAGCTGTTGGACAGCCGTAAGCGCCAGGTAATTGCCGAGACGCAGCGGGTGGATGCCGAGCGCCAGGAGCAAGAAGCCAAGCGGGTGAACGATGCCAACCAAGCGGCCATTTTGCGTTTGATGAATGAATTGCAAACGGTCGCCGAGGGGGATTTGACACAGGAGGCGACCGTCACCGAGGACATCACCGGTGCGATTGCCGATTCAGTGAACTACACGGTGGAAGAATTGCGATCCCTGGTGGGTAACGTACAAAACACGGCAGCCCGCGTCGCACAAACCACGGCTGATGTGGATACCACGTCGACGGAGCTTTTGGCCGCATCCAACGAGCAACTGCATGAAATTCGGGAAACCGGCCGCTCGGTCGTGGAGATGGCTTCGCGAATCAATGAAGTGTCCGTCCAGGCGCAGGAATCCGCATCAGTGGCCCGCCAGTCACTGCAAGCGGCGGAGGTGGGCTTGCAGGCGGTGCAAAATGCCATTGGTGGCATGAACTCGATCCGCGATCAGATTCAGGAAACCTCCAAGCGGATCAAACGCCTGGGTGAGTCGTCCCAGGAAATTGGTGAAATCACGGAACTGATTTCCGACATTACCGAACAGACCAACGTGCTGGCGCTGAATGCGGCCATTCAGGCCGCTTCCGCCGGCGAGGCAGGTCGGGGTTTCTCGGTGGTGGCCGAGGAGGTGCAGCGGCTGGCTGAACGATCCGCCGATGCAACGCGCCAGATTTCTGCACTGGTCAAGGCCATTCAGACCGACACCCAGGATGCCGTGGGCGCCATGGAGCGCTCGACCCAAGGGGTGGTGGAGGGCGCCAAACTGTCTGACAATGCCGGTACAGCACTGACTGAAATTGATCAGGTGTCGCGTCGTCTGGCCGAGTTGATCGAACAGATTTCCAACTCAACCTCGCGCGAGGCGAATCTGGCCAACGTGGTGGCTGAAAATATTCAGCACATTTTTGCGGTGACCGAGCAGACCGGCGAGGGTACGCGTTCCACGGCAGCCCAGGTCCGCGAGCTCTCGAAAATGGCTGAAGAATTGCGTCAATCTGTGGCACGGTTCAAGATTGCCTGACCCTTGGCAATCTGAATTTGCTATCCCCAGGAGTGCACGAACCCATGCAAGCAAATGCTGCCCTGACTGGCGACAATGAACTCGCAACCAATGATCTTGGGCCTTTGGCCTGGGTGCTCGACGAGTTGCGCAAATCGCTGGATGGCGCGATCAAAGCGCTTCGCCGCTTTGTGCGGGATGCCGAATTGGCGCGTGGTTCTGATCTGGCGGCGCTCGACGCCAGCCAGTTGCGCATTGCCCGGCAGCAGCTCCATCAGGCGGTTGGTGCCCTGGAGATGGTGGGTATGGAGGCCCCGGCCAAGGTTTTGCGCGCGATGGAGGCCCTTGCCCAGAGGTTTGTGCAGCGCCCTGAGCTTTGCAGCGACGATGCGGCCAATAAGGTGGAGCGTGCCAGCTTTGCGTTGACGGAGTATCTGGAAGGGGTTCTCAAAGGAAAAAACGCGTCCTCTGTGGCCTTGTTCCCACAGTATCGCGACGTGCTGGAACTGGTTGGCAATGATCGCGTGCATCCGGCGGATTTGTGGCCGCTCGAATGGCGCTGGATCGACGTTGTTTTGCCGCAAGAGACTGAGCCACTTGTCTATGGCGCATCGGTTAGGGCTCGTCTTGACCGGTTTGTCCTGAAGGTCGTCAAGTCGGGTGATGCAGTCGCCGCAAAAGCCATGTGCGGTATCAGTCTGGGTTTTGCAGCGGCACAAAGTGCGCTGGAACCGCGGGTTTTCTGGAAAATTTGTGCCGCTTATTTTGAAGCCGTGTCCCTCGGTCTTTGCCCACCGGATGTCTACGGTAAACGTGCCGCGTCCCGAATTCTTCTTCAATACCGAACGCTGGCGCGTGGCGAGCCGGGCATCTCTGAGCGCCTGGTTCAGGATTTGCTGTTTTTCTGTGCGCAAGCGGTTCCGGCACGTGCCGCCGATGCGCCCGTGCTCGCGGCCGTCCGTTCTGCCTATGGCTTGACCCAGCCCCAATCGTTTGATTACGAGACGCCCCAGTTTGGACGTTTCGACCCGGCGCTGCTGGTTCAAGCTCGCAAGCGTATCGCGGCGGCCACCGAGACCTGGTCGGCGCTCGCCGGGGGCGATACCAATCGCTTGAAGGTTGCAACGGATCAATTCAGTCTGGTGACTGATTCGGTATTGAAACTGCACCCTGCGGGTGGCGATCTGGCGCGTGCATTGACGCGGGCCATTGACATAACAGCGCGTTCCGGTGAGGCGCCCACGCCCTCACTGGCCATGGAAGTGGCCACCGCCGTGCTGTATCTCGAGGCCGCCTATGAAGATATGGATCCGACAGATTCGCACATGACTGAGCGCAGTGCCAGTCTTGCCAGGCGACTGGAGCATGTCAATGCGGGCGGGCAACCTGAGCCACTTGAGGGGTGGATGGAGGAGCTGTACCGCAGGGTCAGTGATCGGCAGATCATGGGTAGCGTGGTTGAGGAATTGCGAACGACGCTCGGGGAAGTTGAAAAATCGCTGGACGTGTTCTTTCGCAATCCCCTTGATAAATTGCCACTGCATGAGGTCCCCAGCCAGCTGGCTCAGATGCGGGGGGTGTTCTCGGTATTGGGGCTTGATCAGGCCGCGCTTGCATCCTTGCGCATGCGTGACAGTGTCGATAAATTCCTGGTTGACGATATAGACCTCGCATCCGCGCGCACCGGTATTTTCGAGAAGTTGGGCAATAGCCTGGGCGCCCTCGGGTTTTTGATTGACATGCTGAGTTATCAGCGCGAGCTGGCCAAGAAGCTCTTTGTGTATGACGATGAATTGGGTGAATTCAAACCCGTCATGGGGCGTGAGAAGACGGCAGTGATGGCTGAGGATGTTGAAGGTGTTGCCGCGGAAAATCCCGTCGACGTGGAGATGCCGCTGATCAGCCTGCCGGCGGAGCTTCCGGTTGAAATGGCCGTTCCGGCGCCCGCTGTGACACCAGAAGTGCTGAAGGAGGTCCCTGCCGAGCTGCTGGACGACGACGAGTTTGACCTGAAGGATATCTTTCTGGAAGAGGCTCGTGGCGTGGTTCGCACCGGCTTGGAGGTGACTCGGGACTTGGCCGAAAACCCCGCCGATTTGGGGCAACAGACCACGCTCCGCCGGGCGTTTCACACGCTCAAGGGGAGTTCCCGCATGGTGGGTCTCAATGAGTTTGGTGAGGCCGCCTGGTCCATGGAGCAGTTGCTCAACACTTGGCTGGCAGAGCAAATGCCTGTAAGCCATGCGTTGATCAGCCTCTCGGATAAGGCCCTGCAGGGATTTGGCCGCTGGGTGGAGGACATCGCCACCGGAAATGACGCGCAGTGGAGTGCACAGGCATTTCGCAAGGCCGCAGACGGTCTGCGCGTGGACAATGCCCTTGTTGACCTTGTGTTTCCGGGCGAGGAGGTGCAGTTGTCAGCGCCGGATGACGCCGTGCAACCTGATTTCACTTCAACTCAAATACTTGATTTCGATGCGACCCAGGCCCTGGATGCCAGTCCCGACCAGGCGGTCGATGGCGATGCGGCATCGCCATCGACGGCTCTGGCGGAGGAAGTGCCGCTGGACCTGATTGATTTCGATTTTGGTGACTTCTCTGAAGCAACGGAATCACCTGCCATGGCAACAGCTGCCTCCGACGACGCGGAGGAGGCACTGTCATTCGAACTGGCAGAGCCGGTGAGTGTTGCCACCGACAGTGAGCCGGAGCCCGAACCAGCCAGCCTTGTGGAGCCGGATCTGGAAGAGCAGGTCAAGGTGATCGGAACCCTGCGAATCGGTATTCCTCTTTACAACGTTTACTTGAATGAGGCGGATGAATGGTCTCGCCGCTTGCTCACGGAGCTGAGCGAATGGGCTTTGGAGTTGCACCGCCCGGTTTCTGATACGACGGTTGGACTGGCTCATTCCTTGTCCGGTAGTTCGGCAACCGTGGGGTTTATGGCCCTGTCCGAGATTGCCCGTGCACTGGAACAGGCCTTACGGCATGTGCAGCTTCACGCGCAAGGGTTTGCGGAGCACGCCAAGGTATTCATTGAGGCGGCGGAAGATATTCGTCGCCTGCTGCATCAATTTGCGGCCGGTTTCCTCAAACAACCTGATCCGGCGCTGCTCGATGCGCTCAAAGCCATTCTGGAAATTGAATTTCCCCCAGTGGCGGGGGGCGTTAGCGACAGCCTGTACATCGAAGAGTTGATTGAATTGGAAATTCCCGCCGAGTCCGGTGTTGATCAGAGCTTGGATGTTGAAGTGGCTGGCGTGGCTGAATTGCCTGAATGGCCTGAGGAAAGCGAACTGCCAACGCCCGCTTCTCTGCCAAGCCCCAGTGTTGCTGAACAGACCCCCGCGTTTGATTTGGACCTCCCGGCGGCGCCCGTGTCGTCGTTTGATGCTGATGTCGGTGCGGGCGTGGCGCACGCGCTCATCGATGACGAAGATGATGACATTGACGTGCTCGATGCACTTGATGTTGACCTTTTCCCTATTTTTGAAGAAGAGGCGCTTGAATTGCTGCCGCAGCTTGGCGGTGCCTTGCGGCAATGGACGGCTCGCCCGGATAACCTGGGGGCGCGCAATGAAGTGTTGCGGGTTCTGCATACGCTCAAAGGCAGCGCACGGCTGGCCGGCGCCATGCGCCTGGGCGAGATGACGCACCGTATGGAATCGGCCATTGAGCATCTGGGAACCGAATTTTTGCAGGCTTCCCAGTTGGAGTCTTTGCTGACCCGATTTGATTCGATTCAAGCCAATTTTGACCAACTGCGCGCCAATCCTGAACAGGTCTTGAGTCTGCCGGAAGCAGGCCCGATGGCAGAAGAGGTGACTCCTTCCGGCCTCTCTTCCGACGGGCTGGCGCCAAGTGCCGAAACCTTGGTACTTCCCCCGGCGATCACCTTGCCGACGGTCGCGCCCCTGGCGCCGTTGCGACAGACATCCAACCAAACCGTGCGCGTGCGTTCGCAGTTGCTGGACCGGCTGGTCAACCAGGCGGGCGAGGTCATGATCACGCGCTCGCGGCTGGACGCGCGCTTGGGGCAGTTGCGCGGGTCCCTGGATGACTTGACCGGCAATTTGAACCGTTTGAGAAACCAGTTGCGCGATATCGAGTTGCAATCCGAGTCCCAGATGCAGTCGCGACTGGCGCAGGCCAAGGACTCCGCGCAGGGCTTTGACCCGCTGGAATTTGACCGCTTCACACGGGTTCAGGAACTCACCCGAATGATGGCCGAATCGGTGCATGACGTCGCCACGGTGCAGCGCAATCTGCAGCGTACGGTGGAGGGGGCCGAGGATGATTTGATCGCCCAGGGGCGGCAGGCCCGCGAGTTGCAGCGCGACCTGCTGCGTACCCGGATGGTGGAGTTTGACAGCATCTCGGAGCGTCTGTATGGCGTTGTTCGCCAGGCATCCAAGGACGCCGGCAAGCAGGTCAAGCTCGACATCAAAGGCGGTTCACTGGATATGGATCGCGGGGTATTGGAGCGCATGGCGCCCGCGTTTGAGCATTTGCTGCGCAATGCGGTGGCGCATGGCATCGAGGAGCCGGCGGTTCGCGCTGACGCTGGGAAACCGGTTGCAGGCATTATTACCGTTCATCTGCATCAGCAAAGCAACGATGTGACGGTGGAGTTCAGTGACGATGGTGGCGGTCTGGACCTGGACCTGATCCGTGAAAAAGCGCGGACCGACGGTCAGATTTCCGAGCACCAGTCGTTGACGGATTCGGAGGTGGCCAATCTGATTTTCACCCCCGGTTTCTCAACCGCGTCGCAGGTCACCGAGCTTGCCGGTCGTGGTATTGGCATGGATGTCGTATTGTCCGAGGTCAATGCACTCGGGGGTCGCATTGAAACTTCGACTGAACGCGGACAGGGAACGAAGTTCAAGCTGGTGTTGCCCCTCACCACGGCCGTGACGCAGGTGGTCATGCTGCGCATGGGCGACCTGGTGATCGGTGTGCCGGCGAATCTGATCGAGATGGTGCGTCGGGTGCCTGCCGCGGACCTGGAGCGCGCGTACCAGGACCACGTGTTTGAGTTCGGTGGCGCACAAGTTCCGTTTTTCTGGGCCGGGGCCTTGTTGCAGGCCTCAGCCCATAGCAGCGAGACAAGAACCAAAACCTTGCCAGTCGCCATTTTCCGCAGCGCGGGTCAGCGTTTGGCCGCGCATGTTGACGAGGTGCTGGGTAACCAGGAGGTGGTTGTTAAAAACCTCGGACCTCAGTTGTCCCGCCTGCCCGGTCTGGCCGGTATGTCGGTGCTGGCGTCGGGTGCCGTGGTCCTGATCTACAACCCGGTGGCACTGGCTTCCGTTTATGGCGAACAGGCGCGTCAGCTCAAGCTTCATGCTGGTGTAGCGGGTCAGATCGGAGGCGTATCGTCTTCCCCAACCGCCACGCAGCATTCCCTGATGGCCGGTGTCAGCCTGGCGCCCTTGGTGCTGGTGGTGGACGACTCGATCACGGTGCGCCGGGTTACCCAGCGCCTGCTCAAACGGGAAGGGTTCCGGGTCGCGCTTGCGGCAGACGGCCTGCAAGCGCTGGAGCGTTTGGCGGAGGAAAAACCGGCCGTCGTGCTGTCTGACATCGAAATGCCGCGCATGGATGGTTTCGATCTGACGCGAAATATTCGGGGAAATGCGAAACTGCGTGACCTTCCCGTCATCATGATCACCTCCCGTATTGCCGAGAAGCATCGCGAGCATGCGCGCGAGTTGGGGGTTGATCACTATCTGGGCAAGCCGTACTCGGAAGATGAACTGATAGGCCTGGTGCGGCAGTACTGCGCTGCCGCTGTTGAGGCCGCAGAGTAAGCCTGACGCTCGTCGGTGTTGAATCGTTTGCTACTGAACAGGTGGCAAACGATGCTTCTCAAGCGCTTGGATTGACTTCTTGACCACCGCATAGCGTTGCAGCGTGCGCGCCCGAGCCTCCTCGTGCGCCACGAGGGGCTTTGGGTAGGTTTGCCCTAGCGTCACACCCGCAGCCTGCAATTCCAGAGGCTTGGCGGTCCAGGGTGCGTGCAGCACCTTGTTGGGCAGTTTCGCAAGTTGAGGCAAATAGCGGCGGATGAACTTGCCCTCGCCGTCAAACTGCTCGCTCTGGCTCACCGGGTTGAAGATCCTGAAGTAGGGCTGAGCGTCGCAGCCGCTGGAACTGAGCCATTGCCAGCCGCCGTTGTTGGCGGCCAAGTCAAAGTCGTTCAGGTGCTGGGCGAAGTATTTTTCACCCCAGCGCCAGTCGATGCCGAGGTCTTTGACCAGAAAGCTGCCTGCCACCATGCGCAGACGGTTGTGCATGTAGCCGGTCTGGTTGATCTGGGCCATGGCGGCATCCACCAGCGGGTAGCCGGTGCACCCCTCGCACCAGGCTTTGAAAAGAGTTTCGGCGTGCTTGCCATGCTCCCATGAAATAGCGTCGTACTCGCGCTTGTAAGCGCCCTGCGCCACGTGCGGGAAGTTGGCCAGGATTTGAAAATAAAAATCACGCCAGATCAGCTCACCCAGCCAGACCGCCGCACCCCGGCTGCCCTGCATCTGCCGCTGCAAAGCCGAGGCCGCCAGTTGGCGGATCGACACGGTGCCAAAACGCAGGTGCACGCTGAGGTAGCTGGGGCCTTTGACAGAGGGGAAATCACGGGTTGCATGGTAGTCGTCCATGCGCTCGAAGAAGTCTTCAAACAGCTGGCGCGCACCCGATGCGCCGGTGGGGATTTTGAGCGCGCCAAGATTGGTTGTCTCAAACCCAATAGCGGCCAGGGTTGGCACCGCCTGTTGCAGGCCTTCGGGTCGCGGCGCCAGGGCGGGTGCGAACGGTGCTGCATCAAATCGACGCAAATGATGCGGTGTCACCGTTGCCAGCCAGCAATTTTTGTAAGGGGTGAACACGCCATAGGGTGTGCCGCTTTGGGTCAGAATCTCCCGCCTTTCAAAAACCACGTGATCTTTGCAGGTGTGCATGGCAATGCCCGCCGCCGCCAGCGCACCCAGCACGCGCGCGTCGCGCGCCAGCGTCTGCGGCTCGTAGTCATGGGCCGCAAAGACCGCCTGCACATGCAGCGCTTGGGCCAGCGTCACCATCTCCTCGGTGGCCAAGCCATGGCGCACGATCAGGCCTGCGCCCGGTAGCCCACTCAGTTGGCGCAAGCCCAGGTCGAGCTCGCACAATGACTCACGGATGAACTCCACGCGTCGATCAGCGCGCGGCAGGGCGGCCAAAATTTCCTGGTCAAACACAAACACGCAATGGAGTTTTCGGCAGGCTTGCAAGGCCATGCACAGTGCGGCGTTGTCCTCCACGCGCAAATCGCGGCGGAACCACATCAAGCCTGTTTCGAATTGTGGGGTCATGATCACCGTTAAAATCATCAAATGCCCGGAGATTTTGCCCTGACCAACCTGACGAATCACTTTTTGATCGCCATGCCCGGATTGCAGGATGAGATTTTCTCCCGAAGCGTGGTCTATGTGTGTGAGCACAATGAGCGCGGCGCGCTGGGGCTGGTCATCAACAAGCCCGGCGATATGGACATGAAGCGCCTGTTTGAAAAGGTGGAGCTGCCCTTGCACCGTGAAGATCTCTCCAACGCCCCGGTATTTCAGGGCGGGCCGGTGCAGACGGAACGGGGTTTTGTCTTGCATGAACCCTTCTTTGCGGGCGCTGACAAACCGGCTGAGTCCGTTTACGCCTCGACCATGACGATCCCGGGCGGTCTGGAGATGACCACCTCCAAAGACGTTCTTGAAGCCCTGTCCACGGGCGCCGGGCCACGCAAAGTGCTGGTGTCGCTGGGTTATTCCGCCTGGGGCGAAGGGCAGCTGGAGTCCGAACTGTCAAACAACAGCTGGTTGACCGTTGCCGCCAGTAACAGCGTCATCTTTGATACGCCGGTGGCGCAGCGCTATGACCAGGCTTTGCTGCTGCTGGGCGTTGAGCTGTGGATGCTGTCGCCTGACGCGGGGCATGCATGAGCGAGTTAACCAGGCCCGCTCCGGCGTCCGTGGCTGCGCCGGTATCTGGCGCGGTGCCTGTCCCTGCGGGACTGCAGACCTTTCTGGCGCTTGATTTCGGGATCAAGCGAACTGGCTTTGCGGTTGGTAACCGCTTGATGCGCACGGCCCAGCCGCAAGGCACCATCAGCGCCGAGGGGGACGCGCGCTTCGTCAAGATTGCGCAGCACATCAAGGAATGGCAGCCTGATGCGCTGGTAGTGGGGGTACCGTTTCACCCCGATGGCGCGGCCCATGAGAACACCTTGCGGGCACGCAAGTTTGCCCGCCAGCTGCACGGCCGCTTCAAGCTGCCGGTGTTTGAGGTGGACGAACGCTACACCACCACCGAAGCGTTGTCCATGGGCGCCAAAGACGCCGATGCCGCGGCCGCCTGCATTATTCTGGAACAGTTTTTGAGGAGTATTCCATGAGCACACTCGCATTGGATGCCGAGGCGCTTTACCTTGAGTTGCTGAGCGGCGTGCGCGCTCTGTTTCGCCCCGGCATGCGGCTGGTCGGCGTGACCTCCGGTGGAGCCTGGCTGGCCGAGCGTTTGCAGCGCGACATGAACCTGACGGAGCGCGCCGGCGTGATTTCCTCGTCGATGCACCGCGATGATTTCGCCCGGCGCGGCATGACGGTTGGCGCGCAGACGCAGATTGATTTTGACGTGAATGAGGCGCACATCATTCTGCTGGATGACGTGCTTTATACCGGGCGCACCATCCGCGCCGTGATCAACGAACTGTTTGACTTCGGCCGCCCGGCCAGCGTGAAACTGGCGGTGCTGGTGGACCGGGGTGGCCGCGAGTTGCCGATTCAGGCCGACTTGTGTGCGGCACGCATCGTCCTACCGGCCACCCAGTCACTGGCGCTGGCGCGCGACGAGGCCGGGGTGTTCAGTTTCAACGTGAAGGCCCGCTAGCCATGCTGTACAAACGCAATCCCCAGCTCAACAAAAACGGTGAACTGATTCACCTGCTCTCGATCGAGGGCCTGCCCAAGAGCATCCTGACCCAGGTGCTGGACACCGCGACCAATTTCGTAAGTGTCAATGATCGCGAAGTCAAAAAAGTGCCCTTGTTGCGCGGCAAAAGCGTGTTCAACCTCTTTTTCGAGAACTCGACCCGCACCCGCACCACCTTCGAAATTGCCGCCACCCGGCTCAGCGCCGACGTCATCAACCTGGACATCGCCCGGTCATCGGCCTCCAAAGGCGAATCGCTGCTCGACACCATCGCCAACCTGAGCGCCATGGCGGCCGACCTGTTTGTGGTGCGGCACAGCGAGTCGGGCGCGCCCTACCTGATCGCGCAGCATGTGGCGCCGCACGTGCACGTGATCAATGCCGGCGACGGGCGCCACGCGCACCCGACGCAAGGCTTGCTGGACATGTACACCATCCGGCATTTCAAGAAGGATTTTTCCAACCTGACGGTGGCCATCGTCGGCGATGTGCTGCACTCGCGCGTGGCCCGCTCCGACATCCATGCCCTTACCACCTTGGGCTGTGCCGAGGTGCGGGTGGTCGGACCCAAAACCCTGGTGCCGTCCGACATGGCGCAAATGGGCGTGCGGGTCTGCCACACGCTGGAGGAGGGCATCAAAGACTGTGACGTCATCATCATGCTGCGCCTGCAAAGCGAGCGCATGAACGGCGCGCTGCTGCCGTCCAGTCAGGAGTTTTTCAAGAGCTACGGCCTGACGCCTGAAAAGCTGTTGCTGGCCAAACCGGACGCCATCGTGATGCACCCGGGGCCGATCAACCGGGGTGTGGAAATTGACTCGGCCGTGGTGGACGGCAAGCAGAGCGTGATCTTGCCGCAGGTGACCTTTGGCATTGCGGTGCGCATGGCGGTGATGAGCATCGTGGCGGGGAACGAGGCCTGATATGAAACCCCCACGCTCATCACTTTGTGTATTCGCTGCCCCCCGAGGGGGCGCAGGTCTCCCTTGGGGCGGCCCGGCGGGAGACCTGATATGAACCTGTTGATCAAAGGCGGCCGGGTCATCGATCCAGCCAGTGGTTTCGATGAAATTGCGGATGTAGCCCTCGCCAATGGGGCGGTGATAGCTATTAAAAACATAGCACCCGACTTCCAGCCCAGCCAGACCATCGACGCCACTGGTTGCATTGTCGCCCCCGGCTTGATGGACCTGGCGGTGCGTCTGCGCGAGCCCGGCTATGAGCACGCCCGCATGCTGGAGTCCGAGATGGCCGCAGCCGTCGCCGGTGGCGTGACCAGCCTGGTCTGCCTGCCCGACACCGACCCGGTGCTCGATGAGCCCGGTCTGGTGGAGATGCTGCGCTTTCGGGCCGAAAAACTGAACCAGGCCCGCGTCTATCCGCTGGGCGCCTTGACCCGCAATCTCGCCGGTGAAGCGCTCACCGAGATGGTGGAGCTGACCGAGGCCGGCTGCGTTGCTTTCAGCCAGGCCGAAGTGCCCCTGGCCAACACGCAGGTGCTGCAGCGTGCGTTTCAGTACGCCAGCACCTTTGACTATGCCGTGTGGCTGCGACCGCAAGAGTTTTTTCTGGGCAAGGGCGTGGCGGCGAGTGGCGCGCTGGCCACCCGGCTGGGCCTGAGCGGCGTGCCGGTGGTGGCAGAAACGATTGCCCTGCACACCATTTTTGAGCTGATGAAGGCGACCGGCGCGCGGGTGCATCTGTGTCGGCTCAGCAGTGCCGCCGGGGTCGCCCTGGTGCGCCAGGCCAAGCTGGACGGCTTGAAAGTCAGTTGTGACATCAGCATCAACTCACTGCATCTGACGGACACCGACATCGGCTACTTTGACAGCCACGCCCGGCTCAACCCGCCCCTGCGCCAGCAGCGCGACCGCGATGCCCTGCGTGCGGCGCTGGCGGACGGCACCATCGACGCGCTGGTATCCGACCACACGCCGGTGGACGAAGATGCCAAAGCCCTGCCATTCGCCGAAAGCGAGGCCGGTGCCACGGGCGTCGAGCTGCTGTTGAGCCTGGCGCTCAAGTGGCGCCTGGACAGCGGCGTCAGCCTGGCGCGTGCCCTGGCGGTGATCACCAGCGGACCGGCCGATGTGTTGGGTGCGTCACTCGGCAAACGGCAAGGCCGTGTCGGGCGTCTGCTGGTCGGCGGTGTGGCTGACCTGTGCGTGTTTGATCCGCAGGCTGCGTGGGTGGTTGAGCCCGCTGCCTTGCGCAGCCAGGGCAAGCACACGCCGTTCTTGGGTTTGGAGCTACCGGGACGGGTGCGCTGCACGATTGTCGGCGGGCAGGTGGCCTTTCAGGCTTGATGCACCGCATCGGCCTGCGTGCCCACGCCAGCTGGAAATGCGTGCGCGTGCTGCTGCACATCGTGACGGGTTTGTGCAGCGCCGCCTTCGTTTTCCCCAGACTGTCTGCAGCTCAAAAAGAAGAGCGAATCAGGGCCTGGGCCCTTGTCCTGATTGCGCGACTAGCTATTAAATTGATAGTAGTTGGCGAGCCACCAACGCATGGCCCCGTGCTGCTGGCGGCCAACCACATCTCGTGGCTGGACATTGTGGTGATGCTCGCCGCGCGCCCTTGCCGTTTTGTCTCCAAAGCCGACGTGCGGCACTGGCCCCTGGTCGGCACCCTGGCGACCGCCGCCGGCACCCTGTTCATCGAACGCGAGTCCCGGCGCGACGCCATGCGCGTGGTGCACCACATGGCCGAGCGCCTGCAGACCGGCGACATACTGGCGATTTTTCCTGAAGGCACCACCAGCAATGGCGTGGACTTGCTGCCCTTTCACGCCAACCTGTTTCAAGCCGCCATCTCGGCCCATGCACCGGTGCTGCCGGTGGCGCTGCGCTTTGCGGACGCCGCCAGCGGCGAGCGCAGCCTGGCGCCGTGTTACATCGACGATGACACCCTGTTGGGCTCGATCTGGCGCACGCTCACGGCGCCGCCGCTGTGCGCCGTTGTGACATTTGGCGAACCACAGTCAGCTCAAGGGCGAGATCGCCGTGCCTGGGCCGCCGATGTTCGCATGGCGGTAGCAGGGCTGCGGGCCGGTTCCTAACAGGCCGGATTCTTTGGTCGGCCAGCCCCATAGAACCGGATGGAATTTCGCCCATTTTCTTTCGCTTCATACATGGCCAAATCGGCCCACTTGAGAACTTCTTGTGCCGTGGTCTCCTGACCGACAAACATCGCGACGCCGATGCTTGCGGTGCAACGATGTTCGGCGGTGCGTGATACACCCATGCCATCACGCGTGAGTTGAAGCAAATACGGACTGGACAGCGTTTCTTGAATCTTCTCGGCAACAATTTCGGCCTGCGTTGTGGACTCAACTCTGTCCCGCGTCAGTTCGCTGAGCAGCACCACAAACTCGTCGCCACCAAACCGCGCCAAGGTATCCATTTCCCGTACGCAGCTTTTCAATCGGCTTGCGACTTCAATCAATAGCAAGTCGCCTGCAAGATGCCCATGCACATCATTGAGCGGCTTGAAATTATCCAGGTCGAGAAACATCAGGGCGCCATAGTGGTCACTGCGCTTGCTCGCGACCATCGCCTGGCTTAAACGGTCATTGAGCAAACGCCGGTTCGGTAACTCGGTGAGCGTGTCATAAAAAGCCAGTTGGCGCACTTGGTCTTCCATCTGCTTGCGCTTGGTGATGTCGACCAAGCCCCAGATCGACTCTTCGTTGCCAGGGCTGAGCAATCCGCCACTGATTTCATACCACCCGAGTGATCCATTCTTGCGCTGCAACTGAATTTCGGACCGGAAGATTTCACTTTCGTGGATGGTGGGATAGGCCACATCGCCGAAATCGGCATGCGCCTGATCACTCGGATAGAGGACGCGGGTCGATTGTCCGATTAGTTCTTCTTTTGTGTAGCCAAGCATCTCTGCAAATGCCGCGTTGGTCCAGACGAATTTTCGGTCCCTGGCTTTGAAAATGCCGACGATGTGGCTATCCAGGATGGCTTTCTGGTCCAGTGTCAGACTGGCCAGCTGCTTGGCGTCGCGCATCCGTTCTGTGATGTCATAGACAATCAAAATCAACAGGGAGCGGTTCCCCATGGAGATGGGTGTGGAATGAATTTCCACCGTTCGGGTTTCACCGTTGGCCAGACGGTGCGCAAAAATGAGGTAGTTGCGATTTTCTGTTGCGGCTGTCGTGCATTCCGCTGCGACTTGCTCCGGGTTCAACGCGTTAATGTCCTGCAGGGTCTTGCCGCACATCTGCGCATGCGACCACCCGTAGAAGTCGCAGGCGGACGCGTTGGCGTCCAGAATGTGGCCACCGGCAGGATCAATCTGGAGAATGGCCGCGTTGTTGCGGTCGATCAGGTTGCGAAAACGCTGTTCACTGTCGCGCAGCTTGATTTCGCTCCCGTTGCGCCGTGACTCGGCGACGGCGAGCGTGGCGAGAAATAGCAATGCGCCGATCAACAAAAAAGAGGAGTCTCTGCGCCATTCGGCCAAGTAGTCGTTTTCCGCGATGCCGACCACGCTGTAGAACGGAAATGTACCAACCCTTCGATAGCCGTACAGACGCTGAACCCCGTCAACGGGCGATGTGGTTTTGATGACGCCATGGGGCCCACCCTTGAGAATTGCCTGGCGGATAGGGAGATCGGGGGCGGGTTTGTTATCGACTTCAATGGCACCGGGGTAGCGCACAACCAAGGCGCCGCTATCGAGACGCCGCAGCGTTACCGCGCCATCTTTTCCAAGTTCAAGGTTATGGAACTGTTCGTGCAGAGAGGTGAGATCAATCGAGGTTACCGCGGCGCCCAGGAAAGAACCTTCTCGATCGTGAACCGGTTTCGCCACCCACATCAGTACCCGTCCGCTGACACGCCCTACTGACACGTCGGAAAAAATAGTGGTGCTTGCAGAATCACTCTTGAGCTGTTGAAAATAAGGCCGGTCAGCGACGTTCATGGGTGGGTCATTGTCGACGCTGGAATACAGCCAATTGCCGTTGGCATCGACGAACCGCAATGCCGAAGCCGACGAGATGTTCTGAACGCGAGATTTGAGCCAGCGGCTTATTTGAGGCCGATATTGCCCCGCCATCTCCGAGCGCATGGCTTCTGGGGGGATTTCTTCAACCAGACTTGCAACCGTGCGTTCAGCGACCTGGAATTCGGTGTTCAGCCTGGATTCCAGCAGCAGCGCGAGATTGCGCGTGTTCGTTATCGCGGATGACTGGGCGGTCCGCAGCGATGCATACAACTGCCATGCGATCAATGCCAGGAAAAGAACGGCAATGCCAAGAAAAATGAGTCTGTATTTGCCCCAGCGATGCCAATTTTTCGAACTTTTGAGTTGATCGTTGGGCCTAGTCATGAGTTTGAACTTGGATGAAAAGCGTTGGAAAAGAACAATGAATTTCGAGACCAAACAAACCCTGCGCGTCATGAACACCAACAGAATAAATGATGCACCCGTTTGTTGTCGTCGGATGTACGCCAAAACAGCAGAACTCACTTATTCGCAAACGGGTTGATTCAGCGCAACTGCGAAAAAAGGATTTTTGCGAGCAGGCAGGGCAGATACGGTGCCAGATTGGGACTGTCAGACTCCCTGTTGGCACGGAAGGCGAGCCAGCGGCCAAGCACTTCTACACAATTTTCTTGCACGTATTCAGCCATTTTTTGACTTAAGTGCTTGCTTTTTGTTTGAAATTGCCACAAAGACCCTACGTGTTTACCCGGTAGCAACACACGGGGTCGGGGGCTTAGCATCATCTCCAAAGAAAGGAACGGGCGTTCTTTTTTTAACTCAGGGGCACATCGATGAGAAATATCAGGTTCAAACTGGCTGCGCTGGGCGCCGCCACCATGCTCGTTTCTTGCGGCGGCGGCGACCCTGCCCCTGCGGTTGCGCCCGAGGAAACGCGCGCGCAGGACGCACTCACGTTCACCGCCGATGCCACGGCCACAACCTTTGCCGCCATGGCCGCCGCTGCTGGCGACGTCACCGACATGAGCACGACCAGCCGCTGGGCCGGTGTGCTCGACGGTGCGGGCTATCGCGTCGAGGTGCCGGCCAACTGGAACGGCAAACTCGTGATGTACGCACACGGTTTCGCTGGCTCCGGCGCCGCGCTCGGCATCTCGAACCCATCTATCCGCCGCTACCTGATCCAAAACGGGTATGCCTGGGCAGCATCCAGCTACAGCAAGAACAACTACGATGTGCGCGCCGGCGTCGAGGATACCAATGCACTCGCACTCAAGTTCAACGACATCGCCGCAACCAACTTGCACCCCCTGGCCGCGCCGAGCAAGCTGTACATCACGGGCCACTCCATGGGCGGCCATATTACCGCCGCGGCGATCGAGGACGAGGCCTTTGCAACGGCCAAGCACAAGGTGAAGTACAACGGCGCCGTGCCGATGTGCGGCGTGGTGGGGGATACCGCTTTGTTCGATTTGTTTGCCGCCATGCAAGTCTCGGCCATGGCCGTGGCCGGGGTTCCGAGTTATCCGTTCACCAAATGGTCCGAAATTCAGGCGCTGGTGACCGGCACGCTGTTTGCGACTTTCCCGTCAACGGCGACACCCCAGGCCCAGATCACGACCACAGCCACCGGCGCCAAGTACGCCTCCGTGCTGAAGAACCTGACCGGTGGCGAACGCCCCTTGTTCGCCCAAGGCCTGGCCTTTGGCGGTAGCTTCCCGTCCGCCTATGGCACTTTTGGCGGTGATGGCACCATATCGGGCATCTTGAACAAGAGCGTGGTCGACACCAACGGCTTCACCTACACCATTGATGGCGACGTGGCCGGGTCGACTGCGCTGAACGCGGCGGCGCAAAAGCTGACCGCGGTAACCGACGCCAACCGCCTGCGCACAGACGGCCTGCGCTGGATTCCCAAGGTCAACGGCGAGTTCAAGATCCCGGTGGTTTCTATCCACACCTTGGGTGACCTGTTCGTGCCTTTCAGCATGGAGCAGGTCTATCAGAAGCGAGTGGCGGCCAAGGGCAACAGTGCCTGGCTGGTGCAGCGCGCGATCCGGGGCGCGAGTCATTGCGATTTCACGGTTGCCGAGCAAGTCGACGCTTTTGACGCCATGATCCAGTGGGAGCAAAACGGCGTCAAACCCGCGGGCGACGATGTCGTGACGGCCGCCACTGTGGCCAACGTGAACTACGGCTGCACCTTCACGAAAAACACGCTCGGACCTGACGAAAGCGGGACGACCAACGCCCTGCGTCCGACGCTTGCCGCCGTTGCCCCGTGCGCGGTACCTTGACCCTTTCCATTGGGCCGTGAACAGGAAGGGGGCTTTGCGGCCCCCTTTTTTTCATCGCAGAAAGTGGCCAGTTCCAAACAAGCCAACCAAGCCGACCATGATCAGATAGACGGCCACGATCGTTGACAGCAGGCGCGGCATGATGAGGATCAGGATGCCGGCGATGAGCGATACGATCGGTATCAGATTTAAGGTGATGTTGATGGCGAGCCCCTTTCGGTGATGAACCACTGAAACCAATGCACGCCGCAATTAGCTTAGCGATACAGCGAGATTACAGGAAATGACGCGCCTCTTCTGTGCGTTGACGCACAAGACCCGATTTCCAGAAAAGACCTAATGCGGGCACGCACCCAGCGCAAAATTGACCAATGTTGCGCAGAAAAATCACTCGCTCAGGGCATGATCTCCACGTACTCATAAACTTCGCAGTCCGTGATCTGCTTGCGCACCGGCAGCGTGGCTTGTTCAAACCAGGCTTGCGGTTTGTGCTTGTCGATCTCCCGGCCCATGAAGCGAATCAGTTCGCAAATCGGTTCCACCACATTGCTACGGTAGCGCGCATCTTGCTTGATGTAGCCGAGGTACAAGTTTTTCATGCAATTGCCGCGGCACCATGAATAGGCCTCGCAACGCTCGCACGGCATCTCGGGGTTGAGCTGCAGCGGGCTCTTTCGCAGCCAGTTGGTCTTGACATCGCCCATCTTCATGGCCGGAGCGTACAGCAGGTCCGGGCAGGGGTAGATCTCGCCGTTGGGCATGACATTGAGCAGGTGGGTGGAGACCCGGCATTGGGTGCGGCCGGCATAGAGCTCCTGCGCGCGCGTCGGAAAGAGCTTGTTGCGCACCATGCCCATCAGCGGAATGAGCGGGTACAACACATCGGTGCGCGAGAAGAACTTGTCGATCATTTGCACCAGCACGGCCTGGCGTTTGGCGACCGAGTCACCGGCATACATTTCATCGGCCACGAATTGCCAGTACAGATAATCAAACGGCGTGCCTTCGCCCACCAATTGGTCCAGCTCTTCAAAGCAGGTGTCGGGGTTGCCCCAGGTGACACGGGCCGTGACCGTGCCGCCGATCTTCTCGCGCACCTCCTTGAGATTTTTGATGACCTGGCGGTAAATGCCGCGTCCCCGGTAGCCGTCGGTGGTGGATTCGCCGCCGTCAATGGAAGCCAGCACATTGGACAAACGGTTCAGGGCCCAATCCGGCAGATTGTCGATCAGCGTGGCATTGGTCTGCAGTTGAAAGCGAAAGCGCGGGAAGCGCTGCATCACCTCCAGCATCAGAGGCTTGTTCAGCGTCGGCTCACCACCGTAGAAGGTGACATAGACCTCCTTGCCTTGCAGGTGCTTGTCAATGAAGGCACTGAGCTGCTCGATGTCGTACTCCACGTGGACCTGCGAGCCCAAGACCTCGCCCACGCCCAATGAACAGTAGCTGCACTTGAGGTTGCACTTGAGCGTGGTGAGCAATTGCAACTCGACCCGACCGCCCACAATGGGGTTGAGGTCTGACTGCGGGATTTCTGTTTTTGCCGTGGCGGGGTAGAAGTGAATAGGTGTTTCAGTGTGCATGGTGTCGCGCTTGGGACTGCAGGAAGTTGGGGGCGGTCTGACAAAAGTCTCGCGAGCACGGTTCAGTCGGCATCGATCGCGGGCGCCGATCATAAGCGCTGCGTTCGAAAAACATGCACAAGCAATGCGGTTTTGACGATCCTGAAGCCGGAGAATGCAATTTGTTTGACGCAGTCGGGGTTGCAGCTGGCATGAATGCCAGGCGCCGCGTTCGATGGGTTAGCGTTAAGCTCGCCGTGACAGCATCAGCGGTCAATCAACAAAGCCATCCAAACGCATGAATGAACTGAAGAATCTTGAATCACTCGGGCTGGTGTTGCCTAGCCCGGCTTATATCCTGGGCGCGCTTGTGTTTGGCCTCATCGGCTATGTGGCGTTTCGCCGGGGAAGGAAAACATCACGCGCCGCGCTCACATGGGGTGGTGTTGCCTTGATGCTGTACCCGTATGCCATCGCGCAAACCTGGTTGCTGTGGCTCGTCGGTATCGCTCTTTGCGGCTGGCTGTATGTCAAATGGGATTGATCCGGCAACAAAAACCCGGTATTTGGTCCCCTCGACAGGAATCGAACCTGTATCTAGCGCTTAGGAGGCACTCGTTCTATCCATTGAACTACGAGGAGGAGCGGGCATTGTAGGGCCCTGTGTTGTTGCCCACGGGCGCTCAGTCGTAGGGCACGGTGAAAATCAGGTCAATCGTGCTTTGCTCGCCGGTTTGGGCGCGCAGGGTGAAGCGCCTTGAGAGCTCGTAAAAGATATAGACCGTGCCCAGGGTGCCGGCCATGCTGCGCTCGTAGGCGACGTAGAAGTTGCGCGACAGGCGCTTGCCCAGCGTGACGGCAGCGGCGCTGGTGCTGCCATCGGCGTTGCTGGTCGATCCGCGCAAAGACAGCTCATCGAGCCCCAACGCCGCGCTCAATCCGCCCGACAGGCCACGGCCTTTGCCACCGAGCAGGGCCAGCGCGGCTTGTTGCAATACGGCGGCCTCGGCGCCACCGTTGGCGCCGGAGCGGCCCAGCACCAGCCAGGCCAGTTTCTCCGCTTCCGCCATCTCGGGCTCGGCGTACAGTCGCACGCGCGGTGACAGCGCGGTGCCGCTGATCTGCACGCCCACGCGGACTGTCAAATTGGGCCGTATGGCCAGAATGTCGAGCGCGGGATTGTCGTACGGGCCGGTGAAGCGCAACACGCCTTCTTCAATGTCGAGCAACTGGCCGTAGGCTTTGTAACTGCCGCGCACGGTGCTCAAGTTTCCCGTTAGACGCGGGACACCGCTGGTGGCGGCAGTGCTGGTCAGGTCGAGCGTGCCGGCCAGGCGCGTGATGAGGCCGCGGCCCTGCACACGAAAGTCGGGTCCCATGTCCAGTGTGATGGCGACGTCGGGCACGATGCGCTGGCTATTCGACACAGGGGGTGGATTCTCAATGTTGCTGCTGGGCACCGGCGCTGGATTTTTGTTTGAGGATTTCACCACCACGTCAGTACCGAGACTGGGGCTGTTTTCGTCGGGCAGGATGAAGAGCGCCTGATCTGCCTTGAGCGCGCCGCGTATTTCCAGTTTTGCCTCCCGCAGTTTTGCCTGAAGATGGCCCGAGACCGCCAGGCGCCGGTCGGCGCGTGCCGTCAGGCGCAGGGCTTGCGCCTGCGCGTCCAGCTCGATACGAATTTTGGACAGACCCGGCGTGGCGCCCGTGCCATCGGGCAACCACTGCGCGAAGCCGGTTGCGTTGAGCAAGCCGCCACTGCCACCGCCACCGGTGGCGCCCCGCAAGCTGAATTCATGGATGTCAAGTCGCTGTCCGCTCAGCGTGCTGCGCAATTTGCCGTTGCTGAATTCAATGCCGTCTGCGATGGAGCGCAATGCCAGGCTGTCGGCATTCAGCGTGCCGCTCCACTGCGGTGCCTGGCGTGTGCCGCTGAGTGCGATGTTGGCGTCCAGCGTGCCGCGAATTCGCCAGCCGGGGGGGGGCAGCACCGACCAAACGCCGACTTGCGGCAGCTGTGCCCGCAATGAGCCGGTCAGCGGCGCATCGGCCGGCCAGCGCCAGCCGTCAGCGCCGCTGGTGATTCTGGTGCTGAAATCACCCTGGGCCAAGCCTGCCCGTTCGCTGTCCCAGCGGGCACTGACACGCAGTGCATCGCCATCCGCTTTCATCGTGACGCGGGCGTCCCGGACCCCGGCGCTGACCCCGGCGGAGCCTGCCTCACCCTCCGCCTGCACACGGATATCGCCGCTGCGGCGCACCAGCGATACGGTCGCCTGCAGCTTGTCGGCTGCCAGCACATCCCAATCGCCATCAAAGACCAGATCGCCGCGCAGGCCCATCGTGGTCAACTGGTTGCCGCCCAGAAGTGCAAGCCATGCCAATGGCACGCCTTGCAACTGACCTTGGGTTTTCAGTTCGCGGCGAGCCCCCGTGTGGCTCCAGCGAAGGGGTCGCCACACCAGGCTGGCGGCGCCGGGGCTCGGACCTGTCAGAGAGGATTCACCGGCGCTGGTTTCCAGCACACTGCCCGCCGCATTGCTTTTCCAGCCGATGCTGACCGGTTGGCGGATTTGAGCGGTCCAGGTGCCGGCTTGCAGGCTGCTCTGCGCTTGCAGCCGGGCGGCGTTCACCAGCGCCTGCCAGGCACCGCCGGCATTGCGGCTGCCCGTCGCCTGCGCTTGCAGGTCGAACCGGCGTGGTCCGCTTTGCAACTTGCCGCCGACCTTGAGCGCCAGGGCGCTCAAGCTGCCGGACAGTTCCGCTTGCAGCTGGCGCACGCCCCAGGCCTGGTCAGGCGTCTGCTGGCCGGTGGTCAGATCAAGCTGTGGCACGTTCAAGCTGCTGCGCACGGTCAGATCTGGGCTTTGCCAGCCGCCGACCCAGGTCCCGGTGAGTTCCCCTTTGCCCTGAACGGTGTTGCCCGCCAGCAGGCTGGATGCACCGGGCAGCGTTTCCAGCCAGCGCGAGGCTTTGGCCGCATCCAGCACGTGCAAGGCTAACTCTCCGCCGCCGGCGCGCGCACTCAGTTGCCCGTGAAGCTCTGCTTGTCCGCCCGGCAGCGTCAACTGCAACTGACCGCGCGCGGCTTTGCTGGCCAGTTGCACCTCGATCTGGCCTTGCAGAACGGCATCGGTGCTTTGCAGTTGCAGCGTCTGCAGACTCAAGGTGCCATCGGCCCAGCGCCCTTTGGCGGATGCGTTTGTCAGATGCAAGCCTTGAAGCCGTGACGAATCGGGTTGTTTGGCAGAAGGTTGCAAACGGGCGTCAAACTCAATCGCTTGCTTGACCGACGCGGCGTTAAGTTGTCCGTCAAGGCGTGCCGCCGCCAATTGCGTGTGCAGGGCCGCCGGATTGATGTTTTGCAGCGTCGCCTGCGCGTGCCAGTCTGAAACAGCAAAGGCTTGCCCGTGTTGGGCCGTGGCACCCGTCAGCCCACCTTGCGCAACCACGTGACCGCCCGCGATGTCGGCGCTGAGTGACTGAACACGCCACTGGCCGTCGCTGAAACTCAAGCGCGCCTGCGCCGCGTCTACCGGCAGGCGGCTCATATTCCAGGGACCACTCAGGCGGTTGGTCACGCTGCCGTGCGCTTGCCAGCTTGGGCTGCTTGCTGTGTTGGGGGGCGTCGCCCCAGGCTGCACCTCGGCGCTGCCGGTGAGCAGGGTTTGCGGTGCATCGGGCCAGAGTGCGGCCAGGTTCAGATCGCGAAAGGTGGTCTCGGCTTTGACGACGGGCTGCGCCGCCCAGGGGCTGATCCGGGCGGCCAGTGTGGCCTGCATCGGCGGTGGCGCTTTGGATGCATTGCGTGAGGTGACAGGTGGAGCGACCGCTGGCGTGGCGGGCATGGTCGGCGTGGCAGGACGCAGCACGGCCTGCACCTCCAGCAGCGCATGGGGCGCCGCCAAATTGCCGTGTGCCGAGGCGGTGGCGGCCAATGGCAGGGGCTGCGCATTGCCGGGAATGGGCGCTTGCACTGTGCCTTGCAACTGCATATCCAGCGTCAAAGGCGCGCGTGCCAGCAAGCTGGCCTGGGCCTGGTAGTGGCCTGCTGCGAGCTGGGCGCCGTCGAGTTGGAGGGTGTGGCGCGTGCCCTCAAACTGGTAGCGGCCCGACAGGCCCGTAGCTTGTAACGCACTCGGTCCTGCCCAGTGCAGCGCATCGATGGCAAATGTCAGATCCACCTGGAACGGTAGCAGCAGGTTGTCCAGCGGCGCCGCAGCGCTTGCCGGGCTTTGGTCATCCACGCTGAGTTGCACCACGTGCAGGGTGTCCAGTTGCAGGCGACGGTCCAGCAGGGCCCTTGGTTGCCAGACCAGGTCGATCTGGCGCGCCTCAATCACCAGTCCGTTTTTCTGCCAGCGCAGCAAGCCAATGTGCCCACCCTGGCGCAGGGTGCCCCGCACGTCCTCGGCCACCAGAGACTGTCCTGCAGGCAGGTAGCGCGCTGCCTGTCCCAGTGCGGTGGCCAGTGACGTGTCGGTGGCGGTCCAGACCCACAAGGACGTCAGCAGGGCGCCTGCCAGCAGTAGCAACGTTGCCAGCACCCCGACGAGCCAAGTGAAGAACTTGCGCGGTTTCATCAGAAAGTGAACCCCACGCTCAGGTGCAGACGCACCCGCTGGGTGGCCACCCCATAGGCCAAATCAATTTGCAGCGGCCCCACCGGGCTCTTCCAGCGCACACCGGCACCCACACCGACCTGGGCGCGCAGCGCCGAGGGTTTGTCGGCCACGGCCCCGGCATCCAGAAAAACAGCGCTCTCCCAATCGGTTAGTTTGTCGTTGATGACGATGGGGCGCTGCCACTCCACACTGCCGACG
Source organism: Rhodoferax sp. UBA5149 (assembly GCF_002413825.1). Lineage (GTDB taxonomy): Bacteria > Pseudomonadota > Gammaproteobacteria > Burkholderiales > Burkholderiaceae_C > Rhodoferax. The sequence goes on along the minus strand of NZ_DHXT01000102.1, from coordinate 4,481 downwards.
GCCAGATAGCGGCCGGCTGCGATTTCGCCATTGGCCAGTTCGCTGCCAATGCTGCGGTAGGCATAACCGCGCACCGAGGTGTCGCCGCCGGTCAGGAAAAGCTGCGTGCTCGGCAGGTCTGCGCCGGTACGTGCCAGCACCATGCCGCCCTCCGCGCGCGTCGCCAAGCGGCCTGAGCGCATGGAGGCGCGCATGCCCGCCTGCTCGCCCGCCAGCGGCCACAAGGCCAGCCAGCGCACCTGAGCGCGCAGATAGGGTTCTTTGCTGCTGCCCAGCGTGACGCCGCCGCCCAGTTCCGCCCCCAAACCGTAGCCACTGGTAGGAAAAGGCAGGAGGTCGAAGTTGCGCTGAGTCCATGCGTAGTTGGCGCTGAGCGCATCGGCCGTGGCCGGCACGCCAGCGCCCGAGACTTTGGCACGGTCATACTGCAAGTAGTAATTGCGGTCAATCCGCTCGCCTATCTGGGTGCGACCGGCCCGATAGCGCTGGCTGTTCACCTCGGCGCTGCCCGCCACCTGGTTTTGAAACAAGACCGAAGTCACCCAGCGCCAGCCGGTGTCATCCGGCGGCGCCGTCAACTCGGTGCCCAGGGACCTGGTTGCACGGTCCAGTGAGAGTTTCGACGCCGCGCGCCAGCCAATGCCCGGCACTTTGTTGTGCAGGTGCTCCATCGACAGACGCGCCCCGCCGTCGGTGCTGGCGCCGACGCCGAGCACGATTTTTTGCAGCTTGGCCTCGCGCAGTTGCACCAGTACCGGCGCGGCCATCGGATCTCCCGAGGTGTCCAATGAAACAAATACGGCGTCGAAGAAGCCACTGTCTGACAGACGTTGCTGCGCTTCCAGCATTTGGTTTTGACTGTAGTCTGTGCCCGGCGGCAGGCGTGCTAGCCGGGTCACCAGTTGCGTGTCGTAACGCTGGGTACCGCTGATCTGCATGAGCCCCAGACGGTAGGCGGGGCCGGAATCCAGCGTGACGCTCAAACGGGCCGTTTTCGTATCCGGGTCAATGTCGGCACGGCTGGACAGAATTTGCCCTGTGGGATAGCGCTGGCCGATCAACAGCCGCAGTGCCTGTGTTTTCGCGCCGTCCCAATCGGCCTGGGTAAACGTCATGCCCTGGCGCAAGGCCCAGGTGGCGCGGATGGCCGTACGCTGGTCCTGGGTGGCGTCATTTTGCGAAATCGGGCCTGTGAATTCGATCGTGACATCGCTGATTTTGACAGGCTCGCCCGGCTGCACGGTGATCACGACGCGGCGCGCGGCCTTGGGGTTTTGTGGCGTGTCATGCGCAGCCAGCTGGATCGCTGGCGAAAAATAACCCAGCGTGCCCAGCAGGTCTTGCACATTGCGCTCGGCGGCGGTCAACAACCGCGCCAGCTCACTGGCATCGAGATCGCCCAACTCGCGGTAGCGCTGCAGCTCGATATGACGTTGCAGGTAGGCCTGAATCACTGGCGGCGCCTGGATCTCAATGTCAAAGGCGAGGAGGGTGGGCGTGGGCGCCGCGGTCGCTGGGGTCGCGGTGGCCGCGCTGGCGGGCGGCGTTTGGGCTTGAAGGGCGCCGGCGAATCCTGCCATCAAAACAAGCAACACCGACCACAGGAACAGTTTTGGTGTCAGCTTGTTTTTTCGTAGCGCATACATTCGGCTATTTTGTCAGCAAGCGCATCGCTTCTTCAAGTCCTTTCAGCGTGAGCGGAAACATGCGTTGATTCACAATTTGCTGAATCACGCTGATGCTCTGGCGGTATTGCCACACGCCTTGCGGCTCCGGGTTGATCCAGGCGAACTTGGGGAAGGCACTGGTGAGCCGCTGCAGCCACTCGACCCCGGCTTCCTCGTTGTTGTATTCCACGCTGCCGCCGGGCTGCAAAATCTCATAGGGGCTCATGGTGGCGTCGCCAATGAAGATCAGTTTGTAGTCCTTGTTGTACTTGCGGATGATGTCCCAGGTGGCAAATTTTTCGCTGAAGCGACGGCGGTTGTTCTTCCACATGAAGTCATAGACACAGTTGTGAAAGTAATAGAACTCCAGGTGCTTGAACTCGGTTTTGGTGGCGCTGAACAGCTCCTCCACACGCTGGATATGCTCGTCCATGGTGCCGCCGACGTCCATCAGCAGCAGCACTTTCACGTTGTTGTGGCGTTCGGGCACCATTTTGATGTCCAGATAGCCGGCGTTGGCTGCCGTGGACTTGATGGTGTCGTCCAGGTCCAGTTCGTCTTCATGGCCTTCGCGGGCAAATTTTCGCAGGCGGCGCAGCGCGACCTTGATGTTGCGCGTGCCCAGCTCCTGGGTGTCATCGTAGTCTTTGTAGGCGCGCTGGTCCCACACCTTGACGGCGCTCTTGTTGCGGCTCTTGTCCTGGCCGATACGAATACCCTGCGGGTTTTGGCCATAGGCGCCAAACGGGCTCGTGCCGCCGGTGCCTATCCATTTGCTGCCGCCTTCGTGACGCTCTTTTTGCTCGTCGAAGCGTTTCTTGAGCGTTTCCATCAGCTCATCCCAGCCCATTTTTTCAATCTTGGCGCGCTCTTCAGGACTGAGGTTGAGCTCCAGGTTTTTGCGCAGCCACTCCAGCGGGATGTCCTTGGTGAAGTCGGCAATCATCTCCACGCCCTTGAAGTAGGCGGCAAAGGCACGGTCGAACTTGTCGTAGTGCTTCTCGTCCTTCACCAGCGTGGTGCGGCTCAGGTAGTAAAAATCGTCAATCTTGTAGCCGCTGGGTTCGTCGTCCCCCTCGGGCTCTGGCGTGTTAGGGCCGACCACACCTTCCTTGAGGGCTTCGAGCAGGGTCAGGTATTCCTTGACGGACACCGGCAGTTTGGCGGAGCGCAGGGTGTAGAAGAAGTCGAGCAGCATGGTGTTTCTCCTAATCGCGCGACTTGTCCAGCAGATACAGCAGCTGGGCTTTGGCTTCCGGCCATTCCCCGCTGCGCATGCTGTACATCACGGTGTCGCGAATGGTGCCGTCACGGCGCAGGGCGTGGCCCCGGATCACGCCGTCTTTCTTGGCCCCCAGCCGCTCAATGGCAGCTTGGGACGCAAAATTGAAGTTGTCGGTGCGCCAGCCCACCACATGGCAGCCCAGCGTCTCGAACGCATGCGTCAGCAGCAGTAGCTTGGCCGCCGTATTGACGTGGGTGCGCTGGCAGCGCCTGGCGTACCAGGTGTAGCCAATCTCCACTCGCTTGACCGCGGGCAGGATGTCGTGGTAGCTGGAGCTACCCAGCACCGTGCCGGTGACCGCGTCAAGCACGGCGAAGGCAAAACGGTTGCCCGCTTCGCGCATGTCCAGTGCATCGGCGATGTACTGACGAGTTTGTTCAGGTGTGGGCACGCCAGTGATGCGCAGCTGCCACAACTCGCCATCGGCGGCGGCGGCGCGCAGGCCGCCTTCGTGGGTCAAGGCCAGCGGGACCAGCTCAATGCCGCGGCCAGCCAGGGTGACGGGCTCAACGTAGGCCATGTTCAATCTCTCTCAGTCTTTGTTTTTGACGCTGCTGCGTTTGCGCCAGCGCCGGGCCAGTTGCAGGCCGACTCCGCCACCCAGGCCGACCAGCACGATGCCGATCATGCTGGCGTTGCCGTAGCCCTGGCTAAAGATGTCCAGGCTAAAAAGGCGGCCGATCCAGTAACCCAGCAAGGCGCCGCCGACAAAGCCGACGGCATCTGACAGGCCTTCGATCAACAGCGATTTGTCCATGACGCGGGGGCTTTAGTGTTCAACGGTTGTGCCGTTGCATGAACACCAGTTTTTCAAACAAGGTCACATCCTGCTCGTTCTTGAGCAAGGCGCCGACCAGCGGCGGCACCGCCACCTTGTCGTCCTTGCTTTGGAGCGCTTCCAACGGGATGTCTTCGGCCAGCAGCAGCTTGAGCCAGTCCAGCAGCTCACTGGTGGAGGGTTTCTTTTTCAGGCCCGGCAGGTTGCGCACGTCATAAAAGGTTTTCATGGCGGCGCTCAGCAGCTCTTTTTTCAGGCCGGGAAAGTGCACGTCCACAATGCTCTTCATGGTGTCGGCATCGGGGAACTTGATGTAGTGAAAGAAGCAGCGGCGCAAGAAGGCGTCAGGCAGTTCTTTTTCGTTGTTCGAGGTGATGAACACCAGCGGACGATTCTTGGCCTTGATCAGCTCGCGGGTTTCGTAGCAATAAAACTCCATGCGATCGATTTCGCGCAGCAAGTCGTTGGGGAACTCGATGTCGGCCTTGTCGATTTCGTCGATCAGCAGCGCCACCGGTTGCTCCGCCGTGAAGGCCTGCCACAACACACCTTTCATGATGTAGTTGCGGATGTCCTTGACGCGCTCGCCGCCCTCCACATCCGCCAGCTGCGAATCGCGCAGGCGGCTGACGGCGTCGTATTCATACAGACCCTGCTGCGCCTTGGTGGTGGACTTGATGTGCCATTGCAGCAGCGGCATGTTCAGCGCCCCGGCCACTTCCTCGGCTAGCATGGTTTTGCCGGTGCCGGG
>NZ_DHXT01000095.1:3544-11838 GCF_002413825.1 Rhodoferax sp. UBA5149 | reverse complement strand
CACGGGTCGTCGTGAATGACGGTGTCGGCCTGTTTCCAGACTTATCTTGCAATTTACCAATCAAATTATGAATTTGTAAAAATGATCCATCGCCAAGCGGCCGACGTTCTCATGCAACTGACCATTGGCCATCCGAGCCAAGACCAAGTCGCTGCTGGCACTCAAGGGCATGCTTAAGCCGTCACCTGGCACGGCAGTTTCCATCGCTGAAATGAGCATGGGTTCAGCTTTTTGATGGCTGCGCTTGACACCAACGTACTGGTTCGCTGGCTGACTGATGACGATGCAAAACAGAGCGTTATCGTTGCAGGTTTGTTTGAGTCCAGCGCAAAAAAGGAGGAGCGGCTGTTTGTCACGGTTACCGTCATGCTTGAAATCGAGTGGGTGCTGCGGTCTCGTTATCGTTTTGACAAGCCTTCCGTCACGGCCGCGCTGGACGCACTCCTGAGCGTGACTGAACTTGAGTTTCAGACCGAACCTGCCTTGGAGCACGCTCTGTGGCTCTTCAAACAAGTCGGCTCACCAGATTTCGCCGACTGCCTGCACGTTGCACTGGTCAGTCAGGCTGGCCAAGGGCCTTTGCTGACCTTTGACGAGCGGCCCATCAAATGACCATGCGCAAGTTTGATATGTCATGCCTTGCGACATGTTCAGCTGCCGGAATCAATCCATTAGTGTTGATTGCATGTTTCATAAATAAGATGCACAATTTGCCTTAACTTTTAGCAGTCAAACCCATGAACACCCACACCATAGACACCGCGATGGCCAAACGCATGGTCGAAGCCAGCGCGATCCGCAGCGCCTCCATCATTGGCCAGCCGGGCGGCTGGTCGGTGGTGCTGAAGCTGGGCCTGCAGGAGCGAGCGCTCGGGGCGCAGCGCAGCGACACGCCGCGCACTTGGCGCAGCCTGGACCGTGCCGTGGCCTACCTCAAGAACGAGTTGCACATTGCTCGCTTTGATCTGCTCGATGCCAGCAACCACTCCGAGTTGGTGCCGCTGGCGGGCAAGTCGCGCGCGGACGCCTCCGAGCGGCTGCGCCTGGCGCACGAGGCCGCCGGGCACGACAAGTGGTTTCGGGCGCAAGTGGATCTGGCGCTCAAGGAAGCGGACGCACCGGACGCCCAGTGGGTGTCGGCGGCCGACGCCAAAGCCAGCTGGGAGCAAAAACGGGCTGAGCTGCTCAAGCGCGCCGGGAGCGCGACTTAATGCTGACGTGGTTGCGCCGCGCGCTCAACGACCGCGACGCCCAGCTTGACTACATCGCCCAGGACAACCCGCTGGCCGCCGTGAGCCAGGGTGACCGCATCGACGAGCAGGTGGACCAGCTGCTGCAGCACCCGCAAATGGGACGCCCCGGGCGCAAGCAAGGCACCCGTGAGCTGGTGATCAGCCGCACCCCGTTCATTGTGGTGTACCGCGTCAAGGGCAAACGGATCGAGCTGCTGCGCCTGCTGCATGGCGCGCAAATGTGGCCTTGAGAGACGCATAGCGACTGGTTGCGTAAAGGGTCGCTTAACGCGGAAAACATGGCACAGGGCGAATTGTGCAGACCTGTACTGTGCTGGCCGAGGCGACCACCACCAAGCTGCACCGCGACGGTTAAGAAGACGGAAAAGCTGACAGGTGATTAGGGACGAGCCGCTGTCGCCAGGGCGGCTGGTTTGACCGGTTTCATATGCAAAATCAGCCTCTAGCCCACGTCAATCATGCGTGAGAAGCTATTGTTTCAGGAGCGATTCATTCAACGCAAATGCCCGCCACCCCATCACTTCGCAGCCCTGGCGGGCATAGCGGTCGGCGCCGCCATAAATGATCAGCGGCGCCAAGGTGGGGGTGTCGGCGAATCCGGTCCATTTGCGTACAGCCTGGGGCCAGTCGGAGGTAAAGGTGCTGCCCGATTTGATTTCGATCGCCTGCAAGCCTTGCGGTGTCTCCAGCACCACATCGACTTCATGTCCCACGTTGTCGCGCCAGAAAAATAGTTCGCCGCTTTGCCCTGCATTGAAGCGCTGTTTGATAAGTTCGGACACCACCCAGGTTTCAAACAGGGCACCGCGCGCCGCGTGAGTCTCTATCGTGGCGGCATCCCGTATGCCCAGCAGCCAGGCCATCAGCCCGACATCCAGAAAATACAGTTTGGGTGTCTTGACCAGCCGCTTGCCAAAGTTGCGGTGGTACGGTGGCAAGCGCATAACCAGGTAGCTGGTCTCCATCACCGACAGCCATTTGCCCGCCGTCACGGCCGAAATGCCGCAATCGGCGCCCAGTGCCGCCAGGTTGAGCAACTGCCCGGAGCGGGCCGCGCACATGCGCACAAAGCGGTGGAACTGGCTCAAGTCATGCACCGCCAGCAGTTGACGCACATCGCGCTCCAGGTAGGTGGCTACGTAGTTGGGGAACCAGTCGTTGGGCGCCAGGGTGCGGTCATAGAGTGCCGGATACCCGCCCGTGAGCAGCAGCGTGTCCAGTGCTTCGGGCAGGCGTTCATCTCCCAGCTCAGTGCCAGACAGCGGCAGCAGTTCTACCCTTCCGACCCGGCCAGCGAGGCTTTGCGTGATGCCCGCCATCAGGTCAAACTGTGCCGAGCCGGTCAGGATGAAGTCGCCCATGCGCTGGCGTTCATCTACCAACTGTTGCAACCACGACAACAGCGCCGGGCAACGTTGAACCTCGTCAAGGATCGCTCCTTCCGTGAAGCGCGCCAGAAAGCGCCGGGGGTCGGTTTGCGCAAACTCGCGTTCTTCCGGGTTTTCCAGCGAGATATAGGGTTTGGCGCTAAACAGTGCCCGCGCTAACGTGGTTTTTCCTGATTGGCGCGGGCCGGTGATGGCCAGCACGGGAAAGCCCTGGGCCAGACGCTGAAGAGTGGGGACTGCTTGACGAGGTATCATTTTACAAATCGAAAGTATTTATTTTGATTTGTAATTTTAGGCGTGTTTTTTTAATTGTGAAGGGTTGCCACCACGGACCGTAGTGGATGACGGTGTCAGCCTGCGGCAGGTTCAGGCCGACGCCGCTGGCTTTGCCGCCGGTGCTGGTTTATGGCGATGACGACAACATGAGCTGCCAAGGGGTGAAGGTGTAGTCGTGGAGGCAACTTCATACAAACAATGAGGCTGTAGCGCTTATAGGATCTGCAAGAAACTAAAGACCCATCCCGTCATCAACTTGATCATCAAACAACGGGAGTGTGTCGTTGAATTTCGGGTGTGCAATGTCCAAAAAATGCTCGAACTGCTTATAGCTTGAACTGATTCGCATGAGTGATACAACCGCTGCCAAATGCTCTTTAAGCTTTGGATGCCCAATGTCAGGCGTTAATTTCCTGTGAAGTTGGTTTGTGTGACGCCCAGTTTTTTCGCTTCTAGGAGTTTCTTTTTTCAACTGTTCTAGGACTTTTGGGGCCAGGCGCGCATAGACGATGTTATTTGTTAAGTGACCAAAATAGGCAGGGCGTCTAACCGAGTCTTGGGGATATGACAGCCCGCGAAGCCGGAACATATGTTCGTAATATTCACTTGTGAACGTGTGTGTCCAAGGCTGCAGTTCCTCGGCGATGAATTTCTCCAAAATCTTTGCAAGGGCATCTTTAGCTCGCTCACGCTGAAAACCAGTCGCTTCATCAACAAGCGCAATAATCCCGACGTTGGCTAATCCCCGCATCAAGATGTCTGACGCTTTAACAATATGTTGGTAGTTCTTCGGGACTGTCCCCTTCTCCGCCAAGCACCTATCCCTAAATCGAAGATACACCTCTGCCACTTTCGGTAGCAAACTGGCATCGTATCCAACCCCTTTGCTACCCGATTTCGATCGATAAAAGATGGGGGTGGTCGACGCAGCCAACTCCGCATCAATAAAGGGTTTTAAGACGTCGGCAGACAAGAAAAATGGCAACTCGTCGACAGTACTTAAAACGCCCGTTCCCGCCTTGGGTGATCGAGATCGACCAATTGCGCGCAAGAACGTCGCTTGAGTGATTACGCGCGTTCCATTTGGTAAAACGGCGCACTGAACCTTCGCTTCACCCAAGTCGAACTCTCCTTCATGGCTAGCAACTTGGGTGTCTTGTGGGTCGTTGCTCCATCTAGCCAATGCCGCCTTGCTTGCAATGGCTTTTCTTTCTTCAGGGCTGAGCGACGCTGACCGCGCAATCCCGCCAATTGCTTTGCTGGCATCCTTTTTCGGTGTTTTCATGCATGCATCCTTTTAAATAATGCTTGCATATTATTTGATCCATTAGGTAAACGCAAGCATATATTCAACTTATGCTTGCATTAAGAGCCGTGGTTTAAGCAAAATTGTGATTGGGAACTTGCGGAAGATACTCGTGACGTAGTTGCTCATATCACCAAAGAGTGCGTAATTCAGCGGATAAGCTTGGATGCCATCCGGAGAGGTCAGCGTCTGCGTCTTGAACTAAGGCGTGTCCGCACTGAAATTAGCCTGCGTTGCTTGGCCTACAACATGCGATGGGTCAGACCAAAGTTCAACCGCTGCAGTCAGAGCGCCTCAGTTTACCGATTTCATAAATCAAATCAACCTCTAGCCCCCGCAGAATAAGCGCAGCCAGCTATCAAACAGATAGCGGCTTCAGCAACTCCGCCAGATCACCTTCACTGAACAGCGGCTGCTTGCGTCCGACCGAGCCGCTGTACATGCTGTCGGCCAGCGCCGCCTTGCGTTCCTGCAGCGCCAGGATGCGTTCCTCGATCGTGCCTTGCGCCACCATCTTGTAGACAAACACACTTTGCGTTTGGCCGATGCGGTGGGCGCGATCGGTGGCCTGCGCTTCGACCGCCGGGTTCCACCAGGGGTCGTAGTGGATGACGGTGTCGGCCTGCGGCAGGTTCAGGCCGACGCCGCCGGCTTTCAGGCTGATCAGGAATAAGGGCACCTGGCCGCTGGTGAACTGTTCTATCAGCGCATCGCGCTTCTGGCTCTGGCCGGTGAGTTTGACCCAGGGCAGATTGCGTTTTTTCAGCTCGACCTCGATCAGCGACAACATGCTGGTGAACTGCGAGAACAGCAGAATGCGACGGCCCTCCGCCAGCATCTCGGGCAGCATCTCCATCAGCTGCTCCAGCTTGGCCGAGGTTTTAACTTTTTTGGCGGCGTCGAGCTTCAAGAGCTGCGGGTCGCAGCAGACCTGGCGCAGCTTCAGGAGGGCGTCCAGGATGGTGATTTGCGACTTGGCCAGGCCTTTGGTATTGAGCGCTTCGCGCACGGTTTTTTCCATGCCCAGGCGGATGGTTTCGTACAGGTCGGCCTGTTTGCCGGACAGCTCGACGCGCATCACGGTTTCCACCTTGGGCGGCAACTCGTTCGCCACCACCGCCTTGGTGCGGCGCAGCATGAAGGGCGTGATGCGGGCGCGCAGCTGGGCCAGCCGATCGGGGTCGCCCTGCTTCTCGATGGGCGTGCGAAACAGCTCCTTGAAGCGCGTCTGGCTGCCCAGAAAGCCGGGCATCAAAAAGTGGAACAGGCTCCAGATCTCGCCCAGGTGGTTTTCCATCGGCGTGCCCGACAGGCACAGGCGGTGCCGGGTCTGCAACTGGCCCACCACCTGCGCCGCGTGGGTGCTGGCGTTCTTGATGTTTTGCGCTTCGTCCAGCACCACCAGATGCCATTGCGCTTCCAGCCAGCGTTCGCGGTCGCGCTGCAGCAGCGAGTAGGGCGCAATCACGATGTCATGTTGATCCATCGTGTCGGCCACGGCGTGGCGCTCTTTGCCGTGCAGCACCAGGCAGCGCAGCTGCGGGCAAAAGCGCTCGGTCTCGCGCTGCCAGTTGCCCATCAGGCTGACCGGGGCAATGATGAGGGCCGGGTGCGTCAGGCGCCCGGCGTCCTTTTCGATCTGGATGTGGACCAGCGTTTGCAGCGTTTTGCCCAGGCCCATGTCGTCGGCCAGAATGCCGCCCAGGCTGTGCTGGCGCAAAAACTGCAACCAGTTCAGGCCTTGCTGCTGATACGGGCGCAGGCTGGCCTGCACGCTGGTCGGCACCGGCACCTCGGGCAATTCGGTGCTGCCCTGCAGCTGCTGCACCATGGCGCGCAGCGCTTGCGCGCCTTCCCAGACGGCGCCTTCGCCCAAAGCGGCGCCGGTGCGCAAGGCGTCCAGGCGCGAGAGTTTCAGGCTGTCGCCGGTGAAATCATGGTCGCGGTCGCCCACCAGCTCCAAGAGCGCTGCCATCCAGGGCTTGAGCGTGTCGGTCGGCAGGCGGATGAAGCCTTGGGTGCCTGGCGATGGCAGGTAGACAAAGGGCGGAATATGGGGCAGGCCGGTGACCGGGTCGAGCGGGCTGGCGGCCGCGGCGGCAATCAGATCAGGCAGCCAGGGCAGGATGTTGTGGCGCTGGCCGTTGATCTCCATGCCCAGCGACAGGTCAAACCAGGGCGAGGTCGCACCTTCATCGCCTTCGTCGCCGTCGTTGCCCTCGGGCCGCAGCTGCACGTCCAGCGTGTCGGCGTGCGTGATCCATTCTTTCAGCGTGTCGTCCAGCGTGACTTCAAAACCCGCTTCGCGCAGCACTGAAAAGTCGTTGTCGGCCCAGTGCAGCCAGTCTTGCTGCGGACCGTCGCCAGGAATGCCGAACAGGCCTTTCTCGGCGGACATCAGCCCCAGCTCATACAAACGGGTGATTGCGTCCAGCTCGGCCTCGGGGTCGCGCTGCAGCAGCAGGCGACCCTCAGGGCTGTCAATCAGCACGGTGCTGCCCTGACCGGCCCACCAGCCGCGGTGGCCAGCGTAGTCAAAGCGCAGTTGCGCCTGGATCAGGCCCATGAACCGGGTGTCGTCAGCTGGCGTGAGTGAGAGCTGCAGGCAGGCGCTGGGCGTGACGTCCCGTAACGTGGTGAGCGCCTGCAGCACGGGCGGCAAGGGCAGCTTGCCCAGGCGCTGCATCAGGTCCACCTGGTGCTTCTTAAGGGCCGCCGGTTTGAGCGGCGGGGCTTTCAGCAGCACCTCCAGCTGGGCGGCCGGAATGCCCTCGGCCTGCACCGGGCCGCACAGGCCGAGCGCGGCGTCCAGATAGAGCGGCGGGCTGTTCAGACACAGCTTGGCGCTGCTGTTGGCCAGCTTGGCGCGCAAGACCCAGCCGGGTTCGGTGGCGTGTGCGCTGCTGACCTCGTGCCACTCCCAGTGCGGCGGCTGCGGCGGGCCCCACGCGATGGCGGCCCCCGGCGTGCCCTTGCCCTCGTCCAGAAACAGGCGCCCGGTGCTGGCCGCCTGCTGCAAGGCCATCAGACCGACCTGTCCATTCGGCACCACCTTGGGTTTGAAGTTGTAGGCGTAGTAATAGCTGCCGCCGTGCGGCATGGCGCGTATCAGTTGCAAGACCTCGCGGTCCACCGCGCTGGCCTGGTCGTAAACCGCCTGGCCTTGGGACGGTGGCGTGCGGATCGGTTTGGGCTTGGCCCAGCCGCCGCTGGCTTTGAGGTAAGACACCACGGCTTCGATTTGCAGCTCGGGCGCGGGGCCGTGGCTGCCCACCACCGACAGCAAATACAGGTAGTGCTCTTGGCGCTCGTGCGCGGCCGGGTTGCCGCCTTGATCGGTGGCGACGCCGCCGGCCCGGTCCAGCTCTTTGAGCCAGCGCAGCAATTGGGCCTCGGCTTCGAGCCGTGCCAGGTCTTGGGCGCGGGCCAGGGCCGCCTGGCGCAGGACTTCGACCTGTTCCGGCGTGGGCGGTGTGAGCAGGCTGGTGGCCGTGCTGTGCAGGGTACTGTCACCCAGCAACTGCAGGCCCTGGTAAGCGGCCTTGAGCATCAAGGCCACGCCGTGTTTGCATTGGCTGCCGACCGGGCATTCGCAGTCGCTGTCCCAGCTGGCCAGCTGGCCGTTGGGCTTCAGGGCGATTTCGATCGACACTTCATAGGGCTCGCGCAGGCTGCCCTGCACTTCGCCCAGCAGCAGCCAGTGGTTTTGCAGCGGCTCGATGTCCAGGCTCAGCACTTTTTGATTGCGGTAGAGCATCAGGCCGCGCGTCCAGGCCCCGGCGTCGGCCAAAGGCAGCAGCGATTGGGGGTTGAACCAGAGGCCCCGGTTCAAGGATGAGTTATGTATCAAATCAGGCTCCAGCCCCGTGGATTTTGCGCAATATGCTATTAAAAGCGTAGCTATTTTCAAACCGGCGGCGTGCCCATGGCGTGCCCGGCCTGTTGATCGGCGTGGTAGCTGGAGCGCACCATGGCACCGACAGCGGCATGCTTGAAGCCCATCTCGTAAGCCTTGGCCTCGAACATCTTGAAGGTGTCGGGGTGCACGTAGCGCTTGACGGTGAGGTGCGA
>NZ_DHXT01000095.1:2871-3212 GCF_002413825.1 Rhodoferax sp. UBA5149 | reverse complement strand
GTTTCGCCCAGACCGACCATCAGGCCGCTCTTGGTCGGCACGTTGGGGAACAGGGCCTTGAACTTCTTGAGCAGGTTCAGACTGAACTGGTAGTCGCTGCCGGGCCGCGCTTCTTTGTACAGGCGCGGTGCCGTTTCCAGATTGTGGTTCATCACGTCGGGCGGCGCGGCTTTGAGGATTTCCAGCGCGCGGTCGTCGCGGCCGCGGAAGTCCGGCACCAGTACCTCAATCTGGGTGGTGGGCGAGAGTTCGCGGATGCGCGTAATGCAATCGACAAAATGCTGGGCGCCGCCGTCGCGCAAGTCATCGCGGTCGACGCTGGTGATCACCACGTATTTGAG
>NZ_DHXT01000095.1:2411-2638 GCF_002413825.1 Rhodoferax sp. UBA5149 | reverse complement strand
GTGCACTTGTCGCCCATGATCATGAAGGTGGCCGTGCCTTTGCCGAAGCATTCGCCGATATTGGGGCAGGAGGCTTCTTCGCACACCGTCACCAGCTTGTTCTGGCGCAGCACGTCCTTGATTTCATAAAAGCGGGTGCTCGGGCTGCCGGCCCGGACGCGAATCCAGTCCGGCTTTTTGAGGATCTCGCCCGGCACCACCTTGATCGGGATGCGCGACAGCTTGGC
>NZ_DHXT01000095.1:0-2177 GCF_002413825.1 Rhodoferax sp. UBA5149 | reverse complement strand
CGCTTCTGTGGTCTTCATCTATGGTTCCGGTCGCCCTGAGCCTGTCGAAGGGCTGGGTAATCCGCTCATGCATGGGGCTTCGACAGGCTCAGCCCGAACGGGAATCAAGGTGCCAGGTAGCTTGCGAGCTTGTGGCTCAGGACGTCGGCCGCTTCAGTCCAGCCGACGGAAACCCCGATTGTAGAAAGGTCCACCGTTTGCAGCTGTGCATAGCCGCAGGGGTTGATGCGCGAGAAGGGTTCGAGGTCCATCGCCACATTGAGCGCCATGCCGTGGTAAGTGCAGTTGCGGCTGACCTTGAGCCCCAAGGCGGCGATTTTTCCCAGGCCTTCAAAATTGGGGTCGGATCCGGCCGCGAAGCGCAACGGCTCAGACCCTTTTTTTGCAGGCCGCTGCGCCAGCATGGCGTGGGAGCCCGGATCGCCCAGCCGCACGTAAATGCCGGGCGCGCCCGCCACCCGGTGCCCCGTGACGCCAAAAGCGGCAAGCGTGCGGATCACCGCCTCTTCAATCCGGTACACATATTCCTTGATGAAATAGCCGGCGCGCTTGAGGTCGATCAGCGGATACGCCACCACCTGGCCGGGGCCGTGGTAGGTGACTTGCCCGCCCCGGTTGGTTTGCACCACGGGGATATTGGCCGGGTTGAAAATATGCTCCGGTTTGCCCGCCAGCCCCTGTGTATAGACCGCAGGGTGCTCGCAAATCCATAGCACGTCGGGGGTCTCTGGCGTGCGCGCGGCGGTGAAGGCCTGCATCGCTTCATAAGTGGGCAGGTAGTCCACGCGGCCTAGTTTGTGGATTTCAATGCTCATTTATTTCAGCAAGGCGTCCAGTTGTCCCGACATGCCCACCCCGTCACGCTCTTTGGCAATTTGCCCGAAGAGGCAACGCCCCAGGCTTTTGCGCGCCCACAACTCGCCGATTTGTCGTTTTTCAATCTCATAGGGGTCATTCAACAAGTGCGCGCCTTTGTATTCGACCACGGCCACGCGCCCATCGACCAGTTCAGCCACAAAGTCCGGGAAAAATCGGCCTCGGGAGGTCGCCAGCGCAAAGCCGCAAGGCGCGGTGGTGAGGTTGCGAACCCATTGCTTAACCTTGGCGTGGTTGTCCAGCAACTGCGCACACAAGAACTCCTCGCCACCGTCCTTCAAATCCGCCTGCACCGGATAAAAATGCTTGTTGAACTGGTAGCGCCCACTGTAGCGCGACCCAGCGGGCACTGGATAGCGATTGGCTTCAAACACCAGCGGCCGGCTCCAGTCGGGCTCAATGTCCCAAGCCTCTTCCAGCACCAATTGCCGAAACTGGGTCTTGGCTGCCTTGTCTTTTAAATCACCAACCCGCGCCTCGATATCCTGCGCCAGTTTGAAGCGCGCCTTGGCCAGGGTCACCAGCGGTATGCCCCGCTCGTGGATCAAATGGCTGACCACCGCCGCAAAATAAACCGTCCGTTGTCCCAGCGTGAACTCAGGCAGCTTTTGAAACAAGGATTGGTCAAGCCAGCGCACCAGGTCATCCGCCGTGATGGTGCTGGAGCCATAGTCGAAGGCAATCTGGCTGGCGTCCGCGGCCCGCAGCTTGACGTGCGAGTCCTTCAAATAAATCTCAAAGGTGTTGGACTGCTCCACCACCTGAAAACCGGGCAACTGCACCGCTTCTGGCGTTAACAAATCCAGCTCGACAGCTTCCAGCACCGCCTCACGCTCCAGCGGCCAGAGCTGGCCTTGTGGTGTGCTTCGGTAGCCCAGCGTCGGAATCGGCGCAAAACGCTCGCCGCGCGACGCCGGGGCAGCTTGCGCCGCCACCAGCGCGTTGTGCTGCGCCACTTTGTCGCGCACCAGCTCTTGCTTCTTCGGGCCACGCACCTGGGCCATTAACAGCGCTTCAACTTCTGTGCCAATGTGCCCGGTGACCACCACCGCCTGTTCGCCGGCGATCTGCACAAACTCAACGCCTGGCACGGCCTGTAATTCGGGCGAGGCTGAAATCGCTACAAAATTAGTAGCTACTGGCGCAGGTGGTACGGGGGCTAGAGCATGATTTTCATCAAAAAGTGGCAATACCGACTGCTGCACCACCATGGACGCTACATCCAAAGCCTCGAACCCCATGTTGTTGATCAAGCGGTCCGCCAGCTCATGGGCGGCGGTAGAAAACTTGGCCTCGCAGAC
>NZ_DHXT01000032.1:8506-10305 GCF_002413825.1 Rhodoferax sp. UBA5149 | reverse complement strand
GCGCGTCGATGGCATAGCCCCGGCCACGATCGGCGGCGCCCAGCCCAGCAACTGCCGGGCTTTGGAAATATCCACTTGCAAATTGCCGCACAAGCGCTGCACGACGCGCATGAGGGCTGCAACTTTGAACGTGCTCACGCATCTACCGCAGCCGCTTGCGCCAGCTTGCTGACTTTGTCGACAAAGAACCGTTCGCTCCACAGCGACAGGCTCATCTGCTCTGCCGCGGGTAGAAAAGGGGCCACGTCTTGTGCAGCAAGAGGCCAGTTGATGGTCTTGATTTTTGAGGTCATGGCGTCGCCTAGCCATTCGGCGCTAACCACCGTGTTTTGGTCTTTCCACGGCCCAGCCTGGTTTAGGGCGTGGGCAAGATGTGGCAAATTGGGGCGGATCTTTTGTTTGCAGTACCAGGCAAAATCGAACCAATCCCGGCCTTTCAGGTAGGGGCGGCAGAGCAACGCGTGCAGCTTGAGGGCGTAGTTGCTGGGCAGGTCTTGCGCGCAGACTTCAAAGTCCACCGGAAAATCCAGGTAATGCCAGCTTGTGTCCGTCCCGGCTGGCGGGTTGGTGTCAATTTCGAGTTTGACCTTGAGTTTGCGTGGGTTGTTCGCATCAAAAAAAGAGAGGTCGAGCTGGCGGCCGATCGAGTTGTCCTTGAGCATGGCCTGGCGCACGGACTTGTCCATGCGGCTGCGGTCGGTCAATTCACAGCGCACGCCAAATTGCTGCAGCACATCGGTCAGCGATTCAAAGTAATGCGACCACTCGAAAGTCGGGTCGGGTTTAAGCAGGATGAAATCGAGGTCTTCGGAAAAACGCGGCAGGCCATGCAAAATACGCAGACTGGTGCCGCCCTGAAAGGCTGCAATTTCAAAGAAACCGCTACGCCAAAGCGCATAGAGGGCAATCTCCTGCAATATTTCTTTGAGTGCCTGCTCCTCTTGCACGGCATTGGTAGCCGAGTATTTTTCCAGGCGCTTGCGCAACAGGTCAATCATGCGGTTTGCTCAAATTGCAGCGCCTCAATGGCTGTTGCCATGCGCTTGTGTGGGTAAACCCGTTGCAGGGCTTGCCAGGTGGGGGGTTTAGTTTGCATCAGTAGTTCGCCATCAATGCGCATGGATTGTGTGAGTGCTTTGATACTGTCGCCCTCCAGCTTGCGCAAGCAAACTATATCCAGCAGTGCCCGCAGTGGCTGGGCCACCAGGGCCGATTGGCCATTGAGGGTGTGGCGATCTACCGCCTCCAGAAAATAACCCGGCCGAAGCGCCAGCGGGTAAAAGCGAAACAGGCCCAACGCCGGATGATCTACCTCCAGCCGCCGCCGACCAGGCACCACCGACAGCGTGACCGGCACCGACTCTGGAATCCAGCCATGAAAGCTCAATGCGGTTTCGAACGAGATATAAGAGCCGGTTTGCAGCGCCTGCGCCAGCACAAAAGGGTGCGGCAGCTTGTTTGGTGATTGCGGAGCCAGCAGATAAAGCCCGCGCCGCAACTGCAGCAACTCGCCATGCTGCAATGCACGATTGACCAGGTTGTAGCGCCGCTGCGGCGTGCCATCCAGCAGGCGCGCCAACTGCGCAAGGGACAGCACTCGCCCGGCCCAACCGGCTTGGATCAGCTTTTCTGTGAGCGTTTGCATTCATGAATGATACTTGCATTTAATGAAAGTTTCTGGCACTTCTATCCATTGGCCCGCCGCAACCACTAAAAAACAATAGCTGCTCACGCAGTGTTGACGGGGGCTACAGCCCTAAAAGACGTAAATTAATTGGAATCTGACCCCAATTAACTCA
>NZ_DHXT01000032.1:7058-8229 GCF_002413825.1 Rhodoferax sp. UBA5149 | reverse complement strand
CACAACTGCGGCAACTCGTCCAGGCTGCTTTTGCGCAAGAAGCTGCCGATGGGCGTGAGATAACTATCGGGATTGCTCAGCAAATGAGTCGCCACCGCAGGGGAGGTGTTACGCCCCACCCGGTCGGACCAATACAAGGCTGGCCCTTTTGAAGTCAGGCGCACCGCCAAGGCCGACCCGCACAATCGGCAACAACAAGACAAGCCCAGCGCAAGCACCTGCGATCAGATCAAATAGTCTTTTCATCCAAAAACAATCATTGCGTCAAGCTGCAAGGTGAGAAAAAGGGCAGCGACCCAGCTTGGCTCAGGAATCTGACCCCAACTAACTCATGTGGCACTGTGCAAAACCGATTGCAGGCCGACATCCATCGTCAACAGCTCCAACCCATGACACAAGGCCGTGGCTGCAATCAGCGCATCTGGTAGCTTTACCCGGCGAGATCGTCGCAATTCAATCGCTTTGTCTTCGACGGCAGAGGAAATTGCAAGGTAGGTTAATTGCGCCAGCCGCTGTCGGATCAATGCATCTTCGTCTGCCGTAATACCAGGGTAACCCAGCAACTCCATGCGCGTTACTGCACTGAAAGCGCATTGCTGTGCCATCAAGCCCGTGCTGCCCACCATTGCCAATATTTCTGGCGTTGATTTCAGCATCCCCAGAATGACATTGGTGTCGAGCAAGTACTTAACTCCACTCATTACGCAACTGCTGTTGTAAGCCCAAGGGCGAACCGCTAAAGGTTTTGGTGTTCTCCAACCCACCGCACAAGCTTGCAAGACTGATATTGGCTGGTTGGCTGAGCATGTTCAATTGCCTGGCTCGCAAAAAATCAGCAAAGTCCAGAACCTCGGCCAGCAATGGTTCCGGCAAGGTCTGGACCGTTTCAAAGAGCCGTTCTGAAATTGTTGACATCATGTTCATCCTTTTTGATATTGACCAAAATAGTTTACTTTCTTGTCTATTGACAGTGCATGGTACACATCAATGCGACACCCCATCCCGCCGCAGCACCTTGACAAAGGTAAGCCACAAGATGCGAATGTCAAACCACAGCGACTGGCGGTACATATACTCTGCGTCAAGCTTTACTTTGTCAGGGATAGGCAGCTCATCGCGGCCATTGGCCTGCGCCCAGCCTGCAAGGTCAACCGAAGTAGGCCCTGCAAAC
>NZ_DHXT01000032.1:5936-6748 GCF_002413825.1 Rhodoferax sp. UBA5149 | reverse complement strand
ATTGGAATCTGACCCCAATTAATATCATATTTCCCAATCTTGCAGTTTCAGTCCATCAATGCGACCGAATTCACGCGTGTTGTGCGTCACTACCGTCAACCGGTGTGTGAGCCCAATGGCTGCGATCAACATATCGTTGGCGCCAATAGCAGCACCCTTCGCGGCAAGCACCGCCCGCAACTGTCCATAAGTGTGCGCGCAGGCATCGTCAAACGGCAAACTGCGCAAAGGCTCAAAAAAAGTCTCTAGCCGTTGCAGGTTAGCCGGCACACGTGCGCTGCGGTAAGCACCATAAATCAGCTCTGCCTTGACAAGGCTGCACACGGCCAAATCAGACGGAAGATGCTTAAAGAATTGCTGCCGAACACCGGCATGACTGTCATTGAGAAACTGAATGCAAGTGTTGCTGTCAAGCAGATACTTCACTGCAAAGCGATCCGCTCTTGCGCCAACCCAGCCGACTCAACGGTCAAGGGCGAACGTTCGACCTGCGGGCCAAACAAAGCCGCCTCAAAACCCTCTGGCCAACCCGCATTGACATCGCGCTTGACCAGTTCAGCCAAATAGGCCGACACACTCTGGCCCAACTGTGCCGCGTGCCGTTGCAGTTGCTGGGCGATGGCATCAGGAACATAGCAGTGAAGCTGTGGCATAAAAATACTCCATTTGTATGTGGCAAATACATATTATGCCTATTTTGGGGCTGGTGGACTAGTCACCACCCTTTGCAGCCCCTCGTCCACCGACACCGGCGGCACTCAGCCCGGCAACTGCCGCGCGTTCGCGATAGCTACTTGCAAACTTCCAAACTT
>NZ_DHXT01000032.1:0-5666 GCF_002413825.1 Rhodoferax sp. UBA5149 | reverse complement strand
CCATTTTTTTACCCAACCTGATCTTGTCCACGCATCGCACCTGATCCAACAAAATACGCGCATTCTTCCCCTGAAAAATCACTTCGGGGCGACAGCCCATAGGCCGCCCAGCACTGGTGATGGGCGCGATGATGACTCGGGGCAATACGGTGTTCATATCGTCTGGTGACACCACCAGCGCAGGGCGCGTCTTTTGAATCTCGCGGCCGATGGTAGGGTCAAGGTTGACCCAATACACATCACCTCGGGCCACAACAGCCCGGTTCACCATACCCACTCACTGTCATCGGCAACAGGTGCGTCACTCCAGTCCTGCGCCTCTACCTTCTCTTGGGCCAAGACAGCTTTTGATGGTGCGGCCGCGTGAACAAACCAACCGTCGCGCAGTTTGCGGCGAACTGGCTTGATCACAATCTGGCCATCTTGCAACTGCATATCCACCTGATCTTCGATCTGGCAAGACACAAGAAAGGCGGCCGGGATCAACACCCCCCGGGAATTCCCAATTTGGCGCACGGATGTAAGCATGGATTGCTCCTATAAAATAATAACAATATTATAACTTTTTAGCCAATAACACACCACCACAGCCCCTCGTTCACCGAAACCGGCGGCACCCAGCCCAACAGGCTGCGCGCCTTTCAAATAGCTACTTACAAACAACCCAACATCGGCACCAAGCTATTCAAAAACAATAGCTGCTCACGCAGTGTTGACGGGGGCTACAGCTGCGCCTGGCGGCAGCACCACCCCGTCAGCCACTTTGACCCCATAACCCAGCGCCGAGCCGGCTTGCATCCAGGCACTGCGGCCCAGCACTGTGGCTCATGGCTGTGGTGGTTCGGCATGAGGGAACGGTTTGCTTATGCGCACACAATCGGCCAGTTCAGGTCGTGCCCGACCCATCAGCGGCTGCAGCAATAGCGTATGGGTCTCCTTATCAATGGTATCCAACAAGCGATTGGCCGCTGGCTGGATCAGGCTCCACCAGTTTTAGACTTCAATAGCGCCCGACCTTGCGCCTTGATTGCCGCCATGTCCATGGCGCTGACGCGACCGGCATGGATATCGGCCATACCCTGTGCAATGTCCGCTTGCAGTGACGAAAAACTGGCAAGCTGAACGGTTTGGTAGGCCTCAAACAGGCGCAGCGCCTCACGAATCACTTCGCTTGCAGAGCCGTACATGCCAGACGCCACGTGATCTCGCACACGGTTTTCAAGTTCAGTTGGTAAGGATATGTTTAGTGACATTAGCTTGCTCCTTTTTGTGGCAGTTTTTGCCATTTTATGCCAAGCGTCAAAATTTTTTCCACCCTGTCAAACTTGCTCATCGTTGCCTCACTCGCAGCGCTAATGCTGGCACGCAAAAATCGTCCAAAGGCGGTTAGGCGATCGGCATCGGGCAGCAACTGACCATCAGTTCCGTGTGCGCTCGTCATCGTGCGGAACTTGACCATGTTGAATGGCTGGGCGTTTAGGCCAGGGAGGCTAAAAGGAGGTCAAAGAGGCGTTTCATGGGTTGACTATTGGATCAAGGTCATTGGGTGTCAAAAAAGATAGCTAATGACGCAGAATTGACGAGGGCTACAGCCATAAAAGCTATAAATCAATTGGAATCTAACTCCAATTAACTCATCAACGCTGCGCCTGGCGGGAGCACCACGCCATCGGCCACCTTGACCCCATAACCGAGCGCCGAGCCGGCTTGCATCCAGGCACTGCGGCCCAGCACTGAGCCGCCAGACACGCAGGCATTCACACCCAAGTGGCCATAGTCATGCACCTGTGCGTCGTGGTCAACGACGGCCCCGCAGTTGACTATGACGCCACAGCCCAGCCGGGCGTCGGTACCCACAATGGCCCCGGCCATGATGGCGCTGCCTGGGCCAATCACCGCGCTGGGCGACACGATGGCCCGTGGGTGCACCACGGTGACCAGTTCAAAACCAGCCGCCAGCAGCTTGTTGGACAATGCCTCGCGTAGCGCGTTATTGCCGATGGCCACAATGGCCGCATCTGCATGAGTCCGGTAGGCGCGCACATCGCCCGTAGTGCCCAACACGGCCTCGGCCACGGAACGACCGTGCCCACTAAGCGCGGCACACGTGCCTGCGATCAAATCAAATAGTCTTTTCATGCAACGCACCCCCACGGCCCGCCGCAGCCCTTCCTCCACTGGCACACGCAGCACCTGACCCCAATTAACCAATTAACCAATTAACCAATTAACCAATTAAATATCATGTCAAATCGCCCAATTCTCCAGTCGCAACCCCGCTACACGGGCGAATTCACGAGTGTTGTTGGTAACCAGGATGGTGTTGGACGCCATCGCGTGGGCGGCGATCATGGTGTCCAGTGCGCCGATGGGCTCGCCACGTCGCTCCAGAGCGGCACGCAGGTCACCATAATGCCAGATCGCAGACGCATCAAACGGCAGAACCTCCAGCGGCGCCAGAAACATCTCCAGCGCCTCGCGGTTGCGCGCAGAACCGCTTTTAGCTACGCCAAAGGCCAACTCTGCGGCCGTCACACTGGAAATACTGATACTTCCCAAGCGCTCGCGCCGAAAGCGCTCCAACACTGAGGGAGGGCGGGCATTGATGATGTAGATGCAAATATTGGTGTCAAGCATGTAGCTGATCAAGGCGCTATCTCCTCGCGCACCTGAGTGGCGGGTTGGTCACGGCTGATCTGAAAACCCGGTTCGAACGCATTCAGCGCAGCGTCCAGCATGGCCCAAGGCTCATTGACCGGAAGCAACAAGACACCATTACCAAAATGTCTTACGACGACCTCCACCCCCTCGAAACGGTACTCCTTGGGCAAACGTACCGCCTGACTGCGACCCGACTGAAATAGACGTGCAGTATCCATGCGCACTCTCCTAAAAATTGATATATACCAATGGTAGTCACATGTCGTCGAAAATGCAAACTCGAAGGTCAATACGACACCCATCCCGGAGCAGCATCTTCATCAGCGTCAGCTGTCGATGGGCGTCAAGTACGCATCCGGGTTGCTTAGCAAATGAGTCGCCACCGTAGGAGAGGTGTTGCGCCCCACCCGGTCAGACCAATACAGGGCTGGCCCCTTTGAAGTCAGGCGCACCGCCAAGGCGACAGCACAATCGGCAACAACAAGACAAGCCCGCCGCAGCCCCTCGTCCACCAACACCGGTGGCACTCAGCCCGGCAACTGCCGCGCGTTCGCGATAGCTACTTGCAAACTTCCAAACTTGAGCACTAATTTTTTCAAAAACAATAGCTACTCACGCAGTGTTGACGGGGGCTACAGCCCTAAAAGCTATAAATTAATTGGAATCTGACCCCAATTACCGACATCGGTACCCACAATGGCACCGGCCATGATGGCGCTGCCCTGCCCCACCACCGCGCTGGGCGACACGATGGCTCGCGGGTGTTCCATTTACAGTTCCATCAACGCATGCACATCAGCGATGAGACTCGGCACCAATGTGCACAACTCTTTGATGGTAGATTCCTCAACCTCCAGGTAGCCCTCGTACTCGGCCAGATTTCTTTTTTGATGTGCTGAATCCAACACCCGCCAGCGATTAGCTGGCCAACCACGAACCAGGTTATCCAATGCGGGCAGGCTCATGAGCATCTCCAATTAGCGCAATGACAGGCTGCGACAAAACACGATTGACAAAGGAGTCAGGCTCATCGCGGCGTCTATAAAACTCTTCGGGTGTATAAAAATTGGGATTTATTTTCCGACCTAACTGGGCCTCTATCGGCACCAGCCGCTCCAGGACATCGCCCAGCAAAAGATCGCGTCCAACCAACATCACATCAATGTCGCTTTGCGCGGTGTCTGTTTGTTTCGCCACCGATCCATAAACCCAAGCCGATTGCAGCTTGGGTGTCAACGGCATCAATGCATCCTGCAACATGGGTACCATGCCAAGCGTCTTGCTCGTCAGGGCTACCAATTCATTAAAAACCGGGCTTTGTGGGTTTGCACGGAAACAACGCAAGCTACCAAGGCGCTCCGAATTTACCAGCTTCGATTCGACCAACCTATTGAGCTCCCGCTGCAAAGAAGCACTGCCCAGGCCCGTGAGGCGCCGCAACTCACTCAGGTGGTAACTGCGCTCAGGCTGCCCAAACAGCCATAGGTAGACCCGAGACTGACTGTCAGAAAAAATAGAAGAGGCGAGCGACATAGCCAGATACTAGCACGATCATGCCAAATATTGGCTTAACACTCCCGCGCCTTCGTAATATCTATCTGCAAACACGCAAGCACCCGCACCATACTCTTCAAAAACAATAGCTACTCACGCAGTTTTGACGGGGGCTACAGCCATAAAAGCCATAAATTAATTGGAATCTAATCCCAATTGACTGAAAGGTGAGAAAAAGGGTAGCGTCCCCTTTTGGCCCAGCGATGTACACCGGGCTTGACGATCTGCTCGATTAGCCCTAAATTTATACTGAATTTAGAATAAACTCTGCCAATGATCCGAATCCAACAAAAAGTTACGAGGTGGCTTGGCGACAGTCTTGTTTCGGTCAAGGCTTTCTCTTACGACGCGAAGCGCGAAGCTGGCCATCAGTTGGGCCGAGTGCAGGAAGGTCAGGAACCTACTGACTGGAAGCCTATGGAAACTGTTGGAGCTGGCGTCAGGGAGATTCGTATAAGGGTTGAAAAGGCATATCGCGTGCTTTACGTTGCAAAGTTTTCTGAGGCAATTTACGTACTCCACGCCTTTGAAAAAAAGACCCAAAAAACCAGCAAGGCCGACCTTGATTTGGCAAGCAAACGCTACCGGCAATTAGTGAACGAGAGGAAGACAAAATGAACGAACTCAATGTGACCAAAGGCAGTGCCAACATCTTTTCTGATCTCGGTTTCGACGCCGAGGAATCTCAGAATTTGCTCCTGCGCTCTCAAACCATGATTGTTATTTCCAAGTGGTTTGAAGACAGCGGGTTAACACAGGCGGCCGCAGCAAAGACGCTTGGCGTGACACAGCCACGTTTGAATCAGTTACTCAAGGGCAAGATCGGCGAATTCAGTCTTGACGCCCTGGTCAACATGGCAACCCGAGCGGGCATGCGCGTTGGTCTGACCATCCGCCCTATTCCCGGTGTCAAGGCAAAAGCACCCAGGAAACCTGAATCGCATCAGATCCGACAAAGACAGATCGCGTAATGCGCGTCCATGCCACCGAGGAAATCACATCTCCACCCATCAATCAAACACCTCCGCCTCACTCAGCGTCTTCGCCGCCGAATCCTTGGCCGCCAGCTGCGGTGCAGTTTGCATAGGCCACTGCACGCCCACGGCCGGGTCGTTCCAGAGCAGGCTGCGTTCAAACTCGGGGTACCAGTAGTCGGTGGTTTTGTACAAAAACTCGGCGGTGTCACTGGTCACCACGAAGCCGTGGGCAAAGCCCGGGGGAACCCACAACTGGCGATGATTGTCAGCTGACAGCACCACACCCACCCATTTCCCAAAGTTTGGCGAGCTGCGACGCATGTCCACCGCCACGTCAAACACCTCGCCTTGCGTCACGCGCACCAGCTTGCCTTGGGGGTGCTGAATCTGGTAATGCAGGCCACGCAACACGCCCTTGACAGAGCGGCTGTGGTTGTCTTGCACAAACTGCACGTCCAGCCCCGTGACTTGGGC
>NZ_DHXT01000127.1:16857-18466 GCF_002413825.1 Rhodoferax sp. UBA5149 | reverse complement strand
TGGTGCTGGCGGCGGACGATAAGGTGGCCGCGGGGCTGTTGATCCAGCGCTTGCCGCTGGCCGGCTCCGGCAATCTGGCGGGTAGCCTGGTGAGTCAGGCCAATGAGGATGAAATTGGCCGCAGTGAACACTACAACCGTATTGCCATACTGGCGTCGAGCCTGAAACGTGAAGAACTTTTGACGCTGGACGTTGAGACCATTCTGCGCCGTCTGTTTTGGGAGGAGAGTTTGTCGCGCTTTGAACCCCTGACGGGCGATGCCGCGCCCCGTTTTGCTTGCACCTGCAGTCGCGAGCGCGTGAGCAACATGATTCTTGGGCTGGGCGCCGAGGAGGCGCAAAGCATCGTCGCCGAGCGCGGCAGTATCGAGGTGGGGTGTGAGTTTTGCGGTGCGCAATACCCGTTCGACCCGATTGATGTGGCGCAGATTTTCACCGTGGCCGGTGATCTGCCGCCAGCGAGCGCGGCAGTTCAGTAAGGGCGCGCCTTACTTGGCGATTTGCACGTAAATTTCGTTGGGCTTGACCATGCCGAGCTCCAGTCGCGCCTTTTCCTCGACCATCTCGAGTCCTTCTTTCAGATCCCGAACTTCGGCCGCCAGCCGATTGTTGGCGAGCAGCGCTTGTTGGTTTTTCTGGTTCTGCGCATTGAGCTGCTCCGTCATGCGGGCAACCGCGGGCACGCTGCCACGGCCAAACCACAGCTGCGCGTGAAGAATCACGAGCAGTGCAATCAGAGCGGCCGGGACAACGCGATTGCCCATTAAACGTTTCAGCGCAGGTTATAAAAAGCAGAGCGACCCGGGTAGGTGGCGATGTCGCCCAAGTCTTCTTCAATGCGCAGCAACTGGTTGTATTTGGCCATGCGGTCGGATCGGCTTAAAGATCCGGTCTTGATCTGACCCGCATTGGTACCAACAGCGATGTCGGCGATGGTGGAGTCCTCGGTCTCGCCCGAACGGTGACTGATGACGGCGGTGTAGCCCGCACGCTTGGCCATTTCGATGCAGGCAAAAGTCTCGGTCAAGGTGCCGATCTGGTTGATCTTGATCAGAATCGAGTTGGCAATGCCCTTGTCGATGCCTTCCTTGAAAATCTTGGTGTTGGTGACGAACAGGTCATCGCCGACGATTTGCACTTTTTTGCCCAGCCGATCGGTCAGAATTTTCCAGCCGTCCCAATCGTTTTCGGCCATGCCATCTTCGATGCTGATGATGGGGTATTTGTCAACCCAGGTCGCCAGAATGTTGGTCCACTCTTCCGAGGACAAGGACAAGCCTTCGCCGGCAAGATGGTATTTGCCGTCTTTGTAGAACTCGCTGGCCGCGCAATCAAGACCGATCGCAATCTGCTCACCGGCTGTGAAACCAGCCTTGTCAATGGCGTCCAGGATCATCAAGATCGCCGCTTCGTGGCTGGCTACGCTGGGTGTGAAGCCGCCTTCGTCGCCGACGGCGGTACTCATGCCCTTGTCATTGATGATTTTCTTGAGCGCATGGAACACCTCGGCGCCGTAACGCAGTGCTTCGCGAAAGCTGGGTGCGCCGACCGGGATGATCATGAACTCCTGAATATCAAGGTTATTGTTGGCGTGCGCGCCACCGTTGAC
>NZ_DHXT01000127.1:5066-16584 GCF_002413825.1 Rhodoferax sp. UBA5149 | reverse complement strand
ACGGCCAACATGGCATTGGCGCCCAGGCGTGATTTGTTTTCGGTGCCGTCCAGATCAATCAGTGTCTTGTCCAGAAACGCCTGCTCGGAGGCATCCAGGCCCAGCACCGCTTCGGAAATTTCGGTGTTGATGTGTTCAACGGCTTTGAGTACGCCCTTGCCCAAGTAGCGGCTTTTGTCGCCATCGCGCAGTTCAATGGCTTCACGGCTGCCGGTTGAGGCCCCCGACGGCACCGCTGCACGGCCCATGGTGCCGGATTCCAGCAGGACGTCGCATTCCACGGTGGGGTTGCCCCGGGAATCAAGAATTTCGCGACCGACGATGTCAACAATTGCACTCATTGATTTCTTTCAAAAACAAAAAATAAAACGAAGATAAAAAAACTAAAAACTATTTTCCAGAAAGCCGTTTTTCTTGGTCACCGCGTCCAGTGCCACCAGCGTCTCCAGCAAGGCTTTCATGTGCTTGAGCGGAACGGAGTTGGGTCCGTCACTGAGCGCTTTGGAGGGGTCAGGATGGGTTTCCATGAACAGGCCGGCGATGCCCACGGCCACGGCGGCGCGGGCCAGCACCGGCACCATCTCACGTTGCCCGCCGCTGCTGGTGCCCTGTCCCCCCGGCAACTGAACCGAGTGGGTGGCGTCGAACACCACGGGGGCACCGGTCTCGCGCATGATGGCCAGGGAACGCATGTCTGAGACCAGGTTGTTGTAGCCAAAACTGGCACCTCGTTCACACGCCATGAAATTGTCTTCTTCCAGGCCTTTTTCACGTGCAGCGGCCCGTGCCTTGTCGATCACGTTTTTCATGTCGCCCGGTGCGAGAAATTGCCCCTTTTTGATGTTGACCGGCAGGCCCGACTGCGCCACGGCGCGGATGAAATCGGTCTGGCGGCACAAAAAAGCAGGAGTTTGCAAAACGTCCACGACCGAGGCCACTTGTGCGATCTGGTCTTCCGAGTGGATGTCGGTCAGCACGGGCAGATTGAGCTCGCGCTTGATCTTGGCCAGTATTTCAAGTCCCTTGTCGATGCCGGGGCCGCGGAACGTGCTGCCGCTGGAACGGTTGGCCTTGTCAAAGCTGCTCTTGAAGATGAATGGAATGCCCAGGCTGGAGGTGATTTCCTTCAAGGTGCCGGCGGTGTCCATCTGCAACTGTTCCGACTCAATCACGCAGGGACCAGCGATCAGAAAGAAACGGTGCTGCAGGCCGATGTCGAATCCGCACAACTTCATCAGGCCACTGCTTTCAAACTGCTGCCGACCGTCTGATGCTCCAGCGCCGCCTTGATGAACGCATTGAAAAGAGGATGCCCATTCCACGGCGTCGACTTGAACTCGGGATGAAACTGCACGCCCATGAACCAGGGGTGGACGCTTTGCGGCAGTTCGACAATTTCGGTCAGTTGCTCACGTTGCGTCAAGGCCGAAATCACAAGTCCGGCCTTTCGCAGCGTGTCCAGGTAATTCACGTTGGCCTCATAGCGGTGACGATGGCGCTCTATGACAACGTCGCCGTAGATCTTGTGCGCCAATGTGCCTTTGACCACGTCAGAACTTTGCGCGCCCAAGCGCATGGTGCCACCGAGATCGGAGTTCTTGTCGCGGGTTCTGATGGTGCCGTCCTCGTCTTTCCATTCGGTGATCAAGGCGATCACGGGGTTGGGTCCGTTGGGCTCGAACTCTGTGCTGTTGGCGCCTGTCAGGCCCGCCACATGCCTTGCAAATTCGATGGTGGCCACTTGCATACCCAGGCAGATGCCCAGATAGGGAACCTTGTTTTCCCGCGCAAATCGAGCCGCACAAATCTTGCCCTCGACGCCGCGTATGCCGAAGCCGCCAGGCACCAGAATGGCGTCAAACTTGGCGAGTTGCATCACGCAGTCCGGCGTGATGGTCTCTGAATCGATGTAATCGATCTTCACCCGCACATGGTTTTTCATGCCGGCGTGGCGCAGTGCTTCGTTGAGCGATTTGTAGCTGTCACTCAATTCCACATACTTGCCGACCATCGCGATGTTGACTTCGCCTTGCGGGTGCTCTGTTTCATACACCAGGTCGTCCCAACGTTTCAAATTGGCCGGTGGCGTGTTCAGCCGCAATTTGTCGCAAATCAGGCCGTCCAGGCCCTGCTCGTGCAACATGCGTGGCACTTTGTAAATCGTGTCCACGTCCCACATGGAGATGACACCCCAGTCGGGCACGTTGGAAAACAGGGAAATTTTTTCCCGCTCTTCCGTAGGAATGGGCCTGTCAGCACGGCAGATCAACGCATCGGCCTGAATGCCAATCTCCCGCAACTGCTTGGCGGTGTGCTGGGTGGGTTTGGTTTTGAGTTCGCCGGCCGCCGCGATCCAGGGCACGTAGCTCAAATGAACAAAGGCGCTGTTGTTGGGCCCCAACTTCAGGCTCATCTGGCGCACAGCCTCCAAAAAAGGCAGGGACTCAATGTCACCGACGGTGCCGCCAATTTCGACAATGGCGACATCGACCGCTTCGGGTGTTCCAAAGCGGGCGCCACGTTTGATGAAGTCCTGGATTTCATTGGTGACGTGCGGAATGACCTGAACCGTTTTGCCCAGGTAGTCGCCGCGTCGTTCTTTTTCCAGCACGCTTTTGTAAATTTGGCCGGTGGTGAAGTTGTTGGCTTTGCGCATCCGTGTTTCCACGAAACGCTCATAGTGGCCAAGGTCAAGATCGGTTTCGGCGCCATCGTCAGTGACGAACACTTCGCCATGCTGAAATGGCGACATGGTGCCGGGATCGACGTTGAGGTAGGGGTCAAGCTTGATTAAAGTGACTTTGAGGCCTCGCGATTCCAAAATCGCTGCTAAGGAGGCTGAGGCGATTCCCTTGCCAAGGGAAGACACCACACCGCCGGTGACGAAGACAAATTTGGTCATGTCAGAGGGAGCTGCACGCTCGGGGAGGTGGTAAAGCGAGATTATAGGCGCCTTGTCTGATACATTGCGGGCCATGAATGACCTTGCTGGAAAACACATTGTTCTGGGGCTCACCGGTGGCATTGCCTGCTACAAGGCGGCTGAATTGTGCCGAGCCTTGATCAAGGAGGGCGCCACGGTGCAGGTGGTGATGACCGCCGCTGCCGAGCATTTCATCACGACGGTCACCATGCAGGCACTGAGTCAACGTATGGTTTATGGCTCACAGTGGGATGCGCGGGAGCCCAACAACATGCCACACATCAATCTCAGTCGCGAGGCCGATGCGATCCTGATCGCGCCTTGTAGCGCTGATTTCATGGCCAAACTGCTGCACGGGCGGGCCGATGAGCTGTTGAGCCTGATGTGCCTGGCGCGTCCGCTGGACAAGGTTCCTTTGCTGATAGCGCCCGCCATGAACCGTGAAATGTGGGCTCATCCGGCCACGCGACGCAATGTGGCGCAGCTGACAGCCGACGGCGCCACGGTTTTTGATGTCGGCCAAGGCGATCAGGCCTGCGGTGAAACAGGCGACGGCCGCATTCTGGAGCCTCAGGAGTTGCTGGACGACGTGATCGCTTTTTTCCAGCCCAAAACGCTGGCTGGCCAGCACGTGCTGGTCACGGCTGGACCCACTTATGAAGCAATTGACCCGGTACGCGGCATCACCAATCTGTCCAGCGGGAAGATGGGATTTGCCATTTGCCGGGCCGCCCGCGAGGCGGGGGCAGAAGTGACGCTGGTGGCGGGGCCGGTGAGTCTGGCAACGCCACGTGGCGTCAGACGGGTGGACGTGAGGTCTGCCAGGGACATGCTGCAAGCGGTGCAGGAAGAAGCGCCCGCTGCGACTGTTTTCATAGCGACTGCGGCCGTGGCCGATTGGCGACCGGCCAATGCAGCGGACCAAAAGATCAAGAAGGACGGTTCGGGCAGAACGCCAGAGTTGAGCTTTGTGGAGAATCCGGACATTCTGGCCGCCGTGGCGCAGTCCCCGCGAGGCCAAAGCCGGGCCTTGTACTGCGTGGGTTTTGCGGCGGAGAGCCATGATCTGCTGGCCAACGCGCAGGCCAAGCGCCTGCGCAAAGGGGTCCCCCTGTTGGTGGGCAATATCGGGCCGGCCACTTTTGGGCAGGATGACAATGCGCTGCTGTTGGTGGATGAGGTAGGCGTGAAAGATATGGCACGCGATACCAAGCTCTCGCTTGCTCGTAAATTGATAGCAGAGATCGCAATAAGAATGAGGGCTAGAGGCTAAAAATGATGAGAATAGACGTCAAGATCATCGATTCGCGGATGGCCGACCAGTTGCCCGTCTACGCTACGCCAGGCAGCGCCGGGCTCGATTTGCGGGCCTGCCTGAGTGAGGCGCTGACCTTGCAGCCCAACGCGTGGCAACTGGTGCCCACCGGCATTGCCATCTACTTGAAAGATTCGAATTTTGCCGCGCTTATCCTGCCTCGTTCAGGCTTGGGGCACAAGCACGGGATCGTGCTGGGCAATCTCGTGGGTCTGATTGACAGCGATTACCAGGGGCAGCTCATGGTGAGTGCATGGAACCGCAGTGACGTCGCCTTCACCATTGAGCCCATGGAGCGCATCGCGCAGCTTGTCATTGTTCCTGTGGTGCAAGCGCAGTTCAATGTGGTGACCGAATTCCCCGCCAGTGAACGCGGGGAGGGCGGCTACGGTTCCACCGGCAAGTCCTGAGTCAGTGCAAGGTGTCGTTGCCGGGGGGCGTTGCGTGCAGCGGCTGAATCTTGAAAAATCCGGTTCCGGCGGAACCACGTCCAATCTCTTCTTCGGTGGCATCCCGAACTGACTCGACCGTCAGGCTCAGTCGCAAAGCGATACCCGCCAGAGGATGGTTTCCATCCAGCACGACATGCTCGGGATAGATTTCAGTGACGGTGTAAAGCACATTTTTGGGTGCGTCCAGGTTACAGCCCGCGGGCAGTGACGCGCCTTCAAACGTCATGCCCTCTTCGAGTTCCGGAGGGAAGAGTTGGCGGGACTCCAAGAACACCAGTTGATCATTGAAATCGCCAAAACCCTGTTCGGGCTCGATTTGCAGGTCGAGCGTGGCACCCACTTCGTGGCCCTGCAAGGCTTCTTCAATCGCCTGAAAGAGGTCTTCGCCGCCGACCAGAAACTCGACCGGCTCGTCGAGCACGTCAAGTTCCTCACCCAGGGTGTCTTTCAGGGTCCAGGTCAGCGCGACCACACATTGTTGTTTGATTTCCATAGGAGAATTGTCGCAGTTTAAAAAATGATCGGAGATTCAAATGGACGTGAATCAAGCCTTGCAATTGTTGGGCGGTTTGAGCCCCCAATTATTCATGAAACGGCATTGGCAAAAGAAGCCACTGCTGGTGCGACAGGCAGTTGCCAACTTCAAGCCTTTGCTGGACCGCGGTGAACTGTTCGAGCTGGCGTCCCGTGAGGACGGTCAGGCGCGTCTGGTGATTCAGGAGCCGGGACAGGTGCCGGCTTGGCGATTCAAGCAGGGGCCGTTCGAGCGGCGTGCATTGCCCGCCCTGAAGCGCCCGGGCTGGACGCTTCTGGTGCAAGGGGTTGATCTGTACCATGATGCCGTCCACGACCTGTTGAATAAATTCCGCTTTGTGCCAGATGCCCGGATGGATGATTTGATGATCAGCTATGCCACCGATGGCGGTGGCGTCGGGCCGCACTTTGACAGCTATGACGTGTTTTTGCTGCAGGCGCAGGGTCGCAGGCGCTGGCGGATCGGGCGGCAAAAAGACCTGACTTTGCAGCCGGACGTTCCCTTAAAGATATTAGCCAACTTTGTGCCGGAGCAGGAATTTGTGCTGGAGCCAGGAGACATGTTGTATTTGCCGCCACGATACGCGCATGATGGCATCGCGGAGGGTGAATGCATGACGTATTCGATCGGATTCAGGCAGCCCAGTCGGGGTGAGTTAGCCCGTGAACTGTTGCAGCGGCTGGCTGAGGACGCGCAAGACCTCGTCGGGGTTTCCATGTATCGGGACTCACAACAGGCAGCGGTCGATCAACCCGGTGAAATTCCGAGACAGATGGTCGAGTTTGCGCGAGATGCCCTGCAAGGGGCTCTGCAGGACCCGGACGCGCTGGGGCGGGCCTTGGGTGAGTATCTGACCGAGCCCAAAGCCAATGTCTGGTTTGAAACGGTGGAGCCCGGCGCCATGCCATCGGTGGAGCCAGTGCGCCTTGATCGTCGTACGAAAATGATGTTCGATGCACGCCACATTTTCATTAACGGAGAAAGTTTCAGAGCGTCCGGACGCGACGCCACGTTGATGCGGCGTTTGTCTGATCAACGCTGCCTGAGCCGCCAGGATTTGGGGCGGACCAGCGCCGAAGCACGCGCTTTGCTGCAAACCTGGAGTGAAGCGGGGTGGCTGCATGGACTCTGAGAAACCCGCTGCATCGCCGAATTCGCCACCTGGCCCCTTGGCTAGTGGGCGATTCTCCGGCCGCGAAGCCTTTGAGAAGCTGGTGCGTGATGCGCTTGCGCGCGCCGCCCATGATGGGTGGCAAGAGATCATTTTGAGTGATGCCACCTTTGAGGATTGGCCGCTGCGCGAGCGCTCCGTGCTTGAATCCCTGCATGCCTGGTCGGCGGCTGGTCGGCACATGACCTTGCTGGCGACGCGTTACGACGAGGTGATGCGAAACCATGCTCGGTTTGTCTCGTGGCGAAAAACATGGGGGCACATTATCGACTGCCGGGTATGCCGTGTGACGGATTCAGCTGATTTTCCCAGTGCTATCTGGAGTCGAGCCTGGTTCATGCATCGGCTGGATCCACAGCGCAGTACCGGAACTTGTGGCTATGACAGGGAGCGCTCGGTTCAGCTCAGGGAAACCCTTCATGA
Organism: Rhodoferax sp. UBA5149; assembly: GCF_002413825.1. Taxonomy (GTDB): domain Bacteria; phylum Pseudomonadota; class Gammaproteobacteria; order Burkholderiales; family Burkholderiaceae_C; genus Rhodoferax. The sequence goes on along the minus strand of NZ_DHXT01000127.1, from coordinate 9,765 downwards.
AAAACTCCGCCATAGCGCTCCGGGGTTCCCAGCGACGACCTTGGGTTTGTAATCGCGTGTTGTCCAAGTACCGTGGAAAAATGATATTTTTCCCCTATAATTCGTGGCTAAGCAAAAAGAGCTCGAGTCATTTTTGCTTGGTCGTTGCAGTTTCTCTGCATTGACAATTTCCGGAAATTGTTTCGTTAACTCACTAGGTATTTTTCAAATGAATAAATCGCTCGTTTTGGCCGCTGTTATTGCTGCCGCTGCTTTGGCCGCTTGTGGTAAAAAAGAAGAAGCTCCAGCACCGGTTGTGGTTCCTGTCGTTGTTGCTCCTGCACCAGCACCTGAAGCCGCAGCCTCCGCCGCTGCGCCAGTCGCTGACGCTGCCGCTTCTGCCGCTACCGCTGCTGGCACTGCTGCCGCTGATGCTGCTACCGCCGCTGGCGCTGCCGTCGTTGACGCGGCCAAAGGCGCTGCTACCGATACAGCCAAGAAGGCCGCTGACGCTGCCGCCGCAACCAAGAAGTAATCTTGCATCGTCAACTTTGTTGATTGAAAAAGCCACCGCAAGGTGGCTTTTTTTCGTCTGGACAAAACTAAATACTGAATCTATCTGATTGCGAAAAATGGGTGGGCTGCTAAAGCCCACATTTTTGGTATCGCAGGTTTTCGCGACCCAGCTACCTGAGGTCGTCGGCAATAACTTTCACGATTCGCTGCGCGTTACCGGAGGTGTCTGCTGTGCCACTGGCGTTTAGCACGGATACCGTTGTTGACTCTCCTTGACTGACAATCGCGATGCGGTATTTCAAGGGCGCCGCATTGGCTTTCGAGCCACTGAAGAGTTTTCCCAGGAAGCTTGGTTCTGATTTGTCTGCAACGGGTTCGACATAGCGGACAAAGTAAATGCCCTTGCTGCGGTCGCGATCCTCGACGGTGAACCCGGTACGGTCCAGCGACAAACCAACACGCCGCCAGGCGCGGTCAAAGCCTTCGTCGATTTGAACCACGGGCTGCCCGTTGACCGCAGTGACCCGCGAACTGTTCTTGCTGACTTCAGCCGCCACCAGTGCCTTGGATTGCGCCTGGGTCACACCCAGCTTGACCATCAGTCGGCGCAAAAACTCTGCTTCGAGTTCCGGGTCGGCGGCACGGGGTTGCCACATCGTCGTGTCTTTTAGTGTAGTGTTGTAAACCTCGATCATGCCCCGATGACTGATGAAGATGTCGGTCCCGCCGCTTGCATTGCGTTCAAGACGGGTACGAAACTTATCGCGTTCTCCGGTCGAATACAGTGAGTCGAGCACTTTCCCCAGCGTGTTACGAATAAAGTCTTGCGGTAATTTGGCCCGGTTTTCGGCCCAGTCGGTTTCCATGATGCCCAGATTGGCCTGGTCCATGGCTAGCAGGAAACCATTTTCCTGCCAGAAGTCGCGCACCGGTTCCCACAGTTGGTCGGCCGGCCGATTGACGACGAGCCAGCGCTGCGTACCGGCACGTTCAATATGAACATCGCCTAAGGACGTGACGGCGGTCGGTACGGATTGGGTGGTTTGGCCAAGTTGGAAGCTGGACGCGGTCACGGCTCCACCGGGAACCGCATAGCGGGTGTCACGAGACAGTTGGGTCAGATCGGGGGGGACGTCAAGAGACGGGCCTTTGCCAGCGCTTTTGTAGTCAATTTTGTCGCTGTCGAGAGCCGAGCACGCTGCCAGCGTCAGTGAAAGGCTCAGCAGCGCAAGTCTGGAAAAATGATTCACAAAAAATGTCCCTTTGGGTTATAGGTGAGGCCTGATCAGATCGATCAGAGCAGGCCGGTTGCGTGCAAAGCGCTTTCAACCACAGCTTCATTGGCTTGGGTCAACGGTGTCATGGGCAGACGCATGGTGCCACCGCACAAATTCATCCGCGCCATTGCCCACTTCAGAGGAATGGGGTTGGCCTCCACAAACAGGTTCTTATGCAGAGGCAGCAGCTTGAACTGAATCTCCATGGCCCGTTTGGTGTCGCCCGCCATCGCTGCAACGCACAGTTCGTGCATGAGTCGCGGCGCCAGATTGGCGGTAACGCTGACGTTGCCCTGTCCGCCGCACAGCATGAGGGCGACCGCAGTCGGATCATCGCCGGAATAAATGGCAAAGCCTTTCGGCGCTTCCCGGATCAGCCACTGCGCCCGCTCAATGTTGCCGGTCGCTTCCTTGATGCCCACGATGCCCGGCACTTGGGCCAGACGCATGACGGTGTCATGGGCCATGTCTGCCACGGAACGACCGGGCACGTTGTACAAGACCATCGGAAGATCAACCGCTTGCGCAATCGCCTTGAAGTGCAGGTACAGGCCTTCCTGGGTCGGCTTGTTGTAGTAGGGCACAACCTGCAACTGGCAATCTGCGCCCACCTTTTTGGCAAACTTTGTCAGTTCGATCGCCTCAGCCGTGGAGTTGGCGCCGCACCCCGCCATGACCGGTACGCGTCCCGCGCACTGCTCCACAGAAACACGGATGATTTCGCAATGCTCTTCGACATTCACGGTTGGCGACTCACCGGTGGTGCCGACGACGCCAATGCAGTCGGTGCCTTCCGCGATGTGCCAGTCGATCAGTTTGCGCAGGGTGGGGTAGTCCACACTGCCATCATCAAACATGGGTGTGACTAGCGCCACGATGCTGCCCGTGATTTGGCTGGTTGAGAATGTCATGTCCGAGTGGTGATAATCAGTAAAAGAGCATTCTAACTAGAGCGGGTAAAGCTTAGGCGCCTGATCGGTTTCATCGCGCAAATCGGATCGTGCCGCGGTGATTCGTTGCACAAAGCGAGGCGGATTTTGAAGGAATCCTTCTTCAAAGGCGACGATGCGCAGACTCTTAAAAGCCACCAACAGCTCCGCGGGTCGCAAAAGAAAATCGGGCCTTGACGGTTTTCCGACGGTTTCATTTCCTTGGGAAAAAGTCTCGTAAATGAGGATGCCGCCGGGCGCCACGCTTTGGGCAATCACCGGGAACAGCGGTCGCCATAAATAGTTGGTGACGATCACGGCCTCGAACTGGCGCAACAGGATGCCGTTCATCAGGGGCCAGGGGCTGTTTTCGATGTCTGCCAGAACAGCCTCACCGAAATTGGACGCCGCGTCAATCGCCTCGGATGAGCGATCGATGCCAGTGACCGCGTGGCCCTTTTCGGCAAACCACTGCATGTGGCGACCTCGTCCGCATGCAATGTCCAGAACCGACCCGCCGGGCGGGACCAGGTGCGACCAGCGTTTGACCCAGCCAGAGACGGGTCCCAGGCCATGTGCGTCTGCCGTTGGTGATTTATCCAAAACACCTATCCTTTTTCAAAAACAGGCCCAGACCTGGTTCGCGAGAGTGACCAGAAAATCGGGGCGTGTATAGAGCGCAAACACCGCCAAAAGCACGCCAAGGGCAGCCGCGTAGAGTAGAAGCTTGTGGCTGTGCTTCATGATGTCAGGCTCCCTGCGCTGCCGTGCCACGGATGATCGTTGATTCTTTAATCGGCAGATTCACCAGCGCGGCGACCACGCCCAGCGCAATCGCGATGTACCAGACCACGTCGTAGCTTCCCGTGCGGTCATACAGGTAGCCACCCAGCCAGACCCCCATGAAAGAGCCGATCTGATGGCTGAAAAACACAAAGCCGCTCAGCATGGAAAGATGTGTCACGCCAAAGATCTGTGCCACCGTGGCATTGGTTACCGGCACCGTGGAAAGCCATAACAAGCCCATGACAGCGGAAAAAACATAAACGCTGAGAGGCGACAGAGGCGCCAGCAAAAACACCGAGATGGCGGCGGCTCTGGCAAGATAGATAAAGGCCAGGATATTTCTCTTCGGCAATTTTTGTCCCAGAACTCCCGCCGCATAGGTGCCAAATACATTGAACAAGCCGATCAGCGCCAGGGCGTAGCTCGCTACTTGCGGTGACAGGCCCTTGTCTCTCAGGTAGCTGGGCATGTGGACGCCAATGAAGACGACCTGGAAGCCGCACACGAAATAGCCGGCCATCAGCAGCTGAAAGCTCGGGTATTTGAAGGCTTCGCGCAACGCTTGAAGAATGGTCTGTTCGCGGCGACTGGCCGCGCCACCGGTCAATCCGGGTTCCCGCAAACCCCAGGCCAGCGGCACCATCATCAACGAGGCCAGGCCGAGGATCACCAAGGCTTCTTTCCAGCCCGAGCTGCTGATCAAAAAGCCCTCGGTTGGCACCATCAAAAATTGACCAAAGGACCCGGCTGCCGCCGCGATCCCCATGGCCCAGGAGCGTTTGTCGGCCGAGACGTTGCGGCCAATCACGCCGTAAATCACGGCATAGGTGGTGCCGGCCTGCGCCATGCCAATCAGCACCCCGGCCGTGGCGGAAAACACCAATGGCGTCGTGGCGCCCGCCATGCCGATCAGCCCGAGCGCGTAGAGCAAGGCGCCGCCCACGATGACTTTGAAGGCGCCAAACCGGTCGGCCACCATGCCGGCAAAAATGCCGGAAAATCCCCAAACCAGATTCTGGATGGCGATGGCAAATGCGAATGTTTCGCGGCTCCAGCCCTGACTTTGCGTGATCGGCTGCAGCCACAGGCCGAAACCGTGGCGTATGCCCATGGACAGCGTCACGATGGCCGCGCCACACACAAGAACTTGCGTCATGGAAAGTGTTTTGCTTGAATTTTGCATCCTGCAAATGTAGCCAATCTGATGTGGTG
>NZ_DHXT01000127.1:881-4807 GCF_002413825.1 Rhodoferax sp. UBA5149 | reverse complement strand
GTAAAAACTGTAATTTCATACAGTTAATTCTCGACCGCAGACTACAATTCGCCGCTATGGCAGTCAAACCAACACCCGAATATTCAGAATCTTCCATCCGCGTGCTCAAAGGCCTGGAGCCGGTCAAGCATCGTCCTGGCATGTACACAAGGACCGAAAGCCCGCTTCATGTGATCCAGGAAGTCCTGGACAATGCGGCGGACGAAGCCCTGGCGGGGCATGGCAAGAAAATCAAGGTTGTGCTGCATGTCGACGGTTCGGTCAGCATTGAAGATGATGGCCGCGGCATACCGTTTGGCCTGCACGCCGAAGAGAATGCGCCGGTGATCGAGCTCGTTTTCACGCGGCTGCATGCCGGCGGCAAGTTTGACAAGGGCAAGGGCGGCGCCTACAGTTTTTCCGGTGGACTGCACGGCGTCGGCGTCAGCGTCACCAACGCTTTGTCCACGCGACTGGAGGCCACGACCTACCGTGAAGGCATGGTGGCTCGCCTGGTGTTTGCCGGCGGCGATGTCATCGAGCCCCTGCAGGTGCGAAAGGCCGGCGAAGGCGAGCGCAAATCAGGCACCACGGTTCGGGTTTGGCCCGACGCCAAATATTTCGAAACCTTGGCGCTGCCGATCGGACAACTGACTCACCTGCTGCGCAGCAAGGCGGTGTTGATGCCGGGCGTCACAGTGACGCTCGTCAATGAGAAAAGCAAAGAAACACAGGCCTGGACCTACAAAGGGGGCCTGCGCGACTACCTGATGCAAACGCTTAATGGCGAACTGGTGATTCCGGTGTTCGAAGAAGAAGGTTTTGCCGATGCCCAAAACGACAACTTTGCCGACGGCGAAGGGGCTTCGTGGTGCGTCGCCTTCACGGAAGACGGTCAGCCGGTGCGTGAGAGCTACGTCAACCTGATTCCCACCAGTGCCGGCGGCACCCATGAAAGTGGCTTGCGTGACGGCCTGTTCAGCGCCGTCAAGAGTTTTATCGAGCTGCACTCCCTGCTGCCCAAGGGCGTCAAGCTGTTGCCCGAAGACGTGTTCGCCCGTGCCAGTTATGTGTTGTCGGCCAAGGTGCTCGATCCGCAGTTTCAGGGCCAGATCAAGGAGCGCTTGAACTCGCGGGACGCCGTGCGCCTGGTGTCGAGCTTTGTGCGCCCCACGCTGGAGCTGTGGTTGAACCAGCACGTCGACTATGGCAAAAAACTGGCTGAACTGGCCATCAAGGCCGCGCAAACCCGCCAGAAAGCCGGTCAGAAGGTCGAGAAGCGCAAGGGCTCCGGCGTCGCGGTTCTGCCAGGCAAACTGACCGATTGCGAAAGTCGGGACCTGGCCCACAACGAAGTGTTTCTGGTCGAGGGCGATTCGGCTGGCGGCAGCGCCAAGATGGGCCGCGACAAGGAAAGCCAGGCCATTCTGCCCTTGCGCGGCAAAGTGCTCAACACCTGGGAGGTCGAGCGTGACCGCCTGTTTGCCAATACGGAAATTCACGATATTGCGGTGGCCATCGGCGTCGATCCGCATGGCCCCAACGACAGCCCCGACTTGAGCGGTCTGCGTTATGGCAAGGTCTGCATTCTGTCGGACGCGGATGTGGACGGCTCGCACATCCAGGTCTTGCTGCTGACCCTGTTTTTCAGGCATTTCCCCAAGCTGATCGAGACCGGCCATATCTATGTGGCGCGCCCGCCCTTGTTTCGGGTGGACGCTCCGGCGCGCGGCAAGAAGCCCGCTTCCAAAGCCTACGCCTTGGATGAGGGTGAACTGACCGCCATTCTTGACAAGCTGCGCAAAGAGGGCGTGCGTGAGGCGGCCTGGAGCATCAGCCGTTTCAAGGGGCTGGGCGAGATGAACGCGGAGCAATTGTGGGACACCACGCTGAACCCCGACACGCGCCGTCTCTTGCCTGTTGCATTGGGCGACATCGATTTTGCGCAAACCGAGGCGCTGATCACCAAACTCATGGGCAAAGGCGAGGCGGCCGCGCGCCGTGAGTTGATGGAGCTGCACGGCGATACCGTCGAGATCGACATCTAATGACAAAGCAGCTGGTTCGACCCAGCGGCAACTTGATTTCATCGGTTCATTTGATGAGCCCAAAACCAAACCTCAGCACCGAGACTGATTAGTTTTCATGACCGACCAAGCAACACTCGATTTTCCCCCGAGCCCGCCCCCTGACGACGGCGGCGATTCTCCCAACCTGGCGTCCTACGCGCAACGTGCCTACCTTGAATACGCACTGAGCGTGGTCAAGGGCCGGGCCTTGCCGGATGTGTGCGACGGCCAAAAGCCGGTGCAGCGGCGCATCCTGTATTCCATGTCGCGCATGGGTTTGAGCTTTGGCGGGGCCAATGGCAATACCGGTGCCAAGCCGGTCAAATGTGCCCGTGTGGTGGGCGACGTGCTGGGCCGCTTTCATCCGCACGGTGACCAGGCGGCCTATGACGCCCTGGTGCGCATGGCCCAGGATTTCAGTCAGCGCTATCCGCTGATCGACGGTCAGGGCAACTTTGGCTCCCGAGATGGTGACGGCGCAGCCGCCATGCGTTACACCGAGGCGCGGCTGGCCAAGATCACCAGCCTGCTGATGGATGAAATTGACGAAGGCACGGTTGATTTCACGCCCAACTACGACGGCTCGACCGACGAGCCACGCCAGCTGCCGGCCCGCTTGCCCTTTGCTTTGCTCAATGGCGCCAGTGGCATCGCCGTGGGTTTGGCCACCGAAATTCCGAGCCACAATTTGCGCGAAATCGCGGATGCGTGCGTGGCGCTCATCAAGTCGCCCAAGCTCAGCGATGATGAGTTGTTTGCCCTCATTCCCGGCCCCGACTATCCGGGCGGTGGGCAAATCATCAGCAGCGCTGGCGATATTGCCGACGCCTACTGCAGCGGGCGCGGCTCGCTCAAATGCCGGGCGCGCTGGAAGATCGAGGAACTGGCGCGCGGCCAGTGGCAACTGGTGGTGACCGAGCTGCCGCCGGGTGTCAGCACCCAGCGGGTACTCGAAGAAATTGAAGAGCTGAGCAACCCCAAAATCAAGGCCGGCAAGAAGGCGCTGTCGCTGGAGCAAAACCAGCTCAAGGCCACGCTGCTGTCGGTGCTCGACGTGGTGCGTGACGAGTCCAGCAAAGACGCGGCGGTGCGCCTGGTGTGCGAACCCAAGACCAGCCGTATCCAACAGCAGGAGCTCATCACCACGCTGCTGGCGCACACCAGTCTGGAGACTTCGTCGCCGATCAACCTCACCATGGTCGGACTCGATGGCCGTCCTACGCAAAAGTCCTTGCGCCAGATGCTCTGCGAATGGATTGAATTCCGCCAGATCACGGTGGAGCGCCGCTCGCAACATCGCCTCAACAAGGTGCTGGATCGCGTTCACATCCTTGAAGGGCGGCAACTGGTGCTGCTCAATATTGACGAAGTGATCGCCATCATTCGCCAGTCAGACGACCCCAAGGTGGCGCTGATGGCGCGCTTCAAGCTGTCTGAGCGGCAGGCCGAAGATATTCTGGAGATCCGCCTGCGCCAGCTGGCCCGGCTGGAAGCGATCAAGATTGAGCAGGAGTTGAAAGAGCTGCGCGACGAGCAGAAGAAGCTCGAAGAAATCCTGGGCAACCCGGCCGTGCTGCGTCGGCTGATGGTCAAGGAAATCGAGGCCGACGCGAAAACGTTTGCCGACCCGCGCCGCACCCTGATTCAAACCGAGAAGAAATCCGTTCTTGAAATCAAGGTCGTGGATGAGCCGGTGACGGTGGTGGTCAGTGAAAAAGGCTGGGTTCGCGCGCAAAAAGGCTGGGCCCGCGAGCGGGCCGGTGACGCCGCCGCCATGGAGTACAGCTTCAAGGCCGGCGATGGGCTGTACGGCACCTTCGAGTGCCGCACGGTGGACACGCTGCTGGCATTTGGCAACAACGGTCGTGTTTATTCGGT
>NZ_DHXT01000127.1:0-587 GCF_002413825.1 Rhodoferax sp. UBA5149 | reverse complement strand
TTGCTGGAGCTGGAGAGTGGCACGCAGTTGTCGTACTACTTTGCCGGCCCTGCCAGCGCGAGCCTTTTGCTCAGCAGCTCGGGCGGCTACGGCTTTATCGCCACGGTGGAGAACATGACGTCCAGGCTCAAGGCCGGCAAAGCATTCGTCACCTGCAACCCCGGTGAAGTCTTGTGCCGACCGTCGCCGGTTGCCGGCAGCTCCGGCGCCCTGCCTTTGGTGCCCGCCACCCATGTGGCCTGCGCCTCCACCGGGGGGCGCATTTTGACCTTTGAAATCCGTGACCTCAAGGCCATGAGCAATGGCGGTCGTGGGCTGATGTTGATCGACCTGGAAGACAAAGACGCCCTGGCAGGTGCTGCCGCTTATACGCGCAGCGTGAAGATTGAAGGCATCGGCCGTGGCGGCAAGCCACGCGAGGAAACCCTGGAAATTCGCAGCCTCAATAACGCACGGGCCGCGCGCGCGCGCAAGGGCAAGGCCGCAGATTTGGGCTTTAAACCAGTGTCGATCACGCGCGTGGAGTAGCAAGACGGAGCAGCCCCTTCGGGGGCCAATCAGTCCGGTTTGACGACCTGTTCCACGGT
>NZ_DHXT01000117.1 GCF_002413825.1 Rhodoferax sp. UBA5149 | reverse complement strand
AACTTCTGGTCGGTGCCGCCCAGTTCCAGGTCACTCTTCAGTGCCACGGAGTCATAGCCCTGCATCAGCGGGTACAGGAACTCGTGCACGCTGATCGGCGTGCCGGACTTGAAACGGTCATGAAAATCGTTGCGCTCCATCATGCGCGCCACCGTGTATTTGGCCGCCAGCTCGATCATGCCGCGCGAGCCCAGCGTGTCGCCCCATTCACTGTTGTAGCGAATTTCGGTCTTGGCCGGGTCCAGCACCATCGAGGCCTGCCGGTAATAGGTCTGGGCGTTGACCTCGATTTGCTCGCGGGTCAGCGGCGGGCGCGTGGTGTTGCGGCCCGACGGGTCGCCAATCAGGGTGGTGAAATCACCAATCAGAAAAATGACGGTGTGGCCCAAATCTTGCATCTGGCGCATTTTATTGAGCACCACGGTGTGGCCAATATGGATGTCGGGCGCCGTGGGATCGAGGCCCAGCTTGATGCGCAGCGGGATTCCGGTGGCCTCGGAGCGGGCCAACTTCTTGACCCAATCGTCCTGCGGAATCAGTTCTTCGCAGCCGCGCAAGGACACGGCCAGCGCCTCCCGGACACGGTCTGTTACAGAAAACTTAGGGGCCAGGACTTGATTCATAAGGGTTTTTCTTGATGCGTGGGGCTTGGGCGACGTTATACTCTGCGTTCGCTCTAGCGTTTGAGTTTAATTCGTCCGGCATGAGCACCTTCTTTGTCTGTTCGGTTGCGCACAAACCAACCTTCACTTGGAACACTTCTTTTGATAAACAGCCTGCTTTGCGCTCGAAATGCTCTATTGACTTTTGCCAGCCAGACGCTCAAACAACATCCTAAACGAGTCACCTCCGCCATTGCCGCCTTGCTGCTGGGCGGCGGCGGCGGCGCGTTTGCCTTGGCCTCCTACGCCCCTGACGCCTCGGAGTTGCCGGTGCGCGAGGTTCTGGAGTCCGTTCAAGCACTGCCTTTGAATGTCGCGTCCGATGCCCTGGACGTCCAGGCCTTCAAACTCTTCAGATCAGAAGTTACCCGCTCCAGCGATACCGCTGACACCCTGCTCAAGCGCCTGGGCGTGGACGATGAGGCAGCCGCCTCTTTCCTGCGCGCCGATGCGACGGCCCGCCAAGTGCTGCTCGGGCGAAGCGGTCGCAACGTCACCGCCGAGACCAGCGAGCACAACAGCTTGCTCAAGCTCAGCGCGCGTTGGAGCGCCGATAGCGACGGCAACTTCAAGCGGCTGGTGGTCGAGAAAACACCGCAAGGCTTTCAGTCCCGGATCGAGTCCGCACCTTTGAGTGCCTCCACCCGGCTCGCCAGCGGCACGATCCAGACCTCGCTGTTCGCTGCCACCGACGATGCCAAAATTCCAGACAGTATTGCGACGCAAGTGACTGAAATTTTCTCGGGCGATATTGATTTTCATCGCTCCTTGCGCAAAGGAGACCGTTTTTCCGTCGTTTATGAAACACTGGAAGGCGATGGCGAACCCCTTCGTACCGGGCGCGTGTTGAGCGTCGAATTTGTCAATGGCGGCAAAACGTTTCAAGCCATGTGGTTCCAGGATCCGGTCGCTGGCAGCACTCCAGCCGCTGACGGTGCCAGTGCGGCGGACTCGCGCAGCAAGGGCGGCTACTACACACTGGACGGCCAGAGCCTGCGCCGCGCTTATCTCGCTTCGCCCGTGGAATTTTCCCGCATCACCAGCGGCTTCAAGATGCGTTTTCACCCTCTTTTGCATGTCTGGAAAGCGCATCAGGGCGTGGATTACGCAGCCCCCACCGGCACCGCCGTGCGCAGCGTCGGCGACGGTGTGGTTGACTTTGCCGGCGTTCAAAATGGCTACGGCAACGTCATCATCCTGCAGCACCGCAACAACTACAAAACGGTCTATGCGCACCTGAGCCGCATCAATGTGCACAAGGGTGAGAGCGTCAGCCAGGGCCAGAACATTGGCGCCGTGGGCGCCACCGGCTGGGCGACCGGGCCTCACTTGCATTTTGAGTACCGCATCAACAACGTCTATCACGACCCGCTCACGATTGCCCGCGAGAACAATACCGTGCCGCTATCTGCCAGTGCCAAACCTGCGTTTGCACGGCTCGCATCTGAAAACCGGGTAGCGCTCTCGGCCGCTGCCACCCTGCAGCAAACCAGCGCCCAGTAACGCGTCCGCGGCGGTGAAGCGGCGTGCCTGAACTCTACATCGGCCTCATGTCCGGCACCTCGCTGGACGGCGTTGATGGCGTTTTGGCAGACTTTTCTGGCTCACGCCTGACCGTCCTGGCGCATGCCAGCGCACCCTTTTCCCTGGACTTGACCCAGGAGTTGCTGGCGCTCAACAGCCCCGGCCCCAATGAATTGCACCGTGCAGCACTGGCCGCGAATGCACTGGTTCGCGTCTATGCACAGGTGGTTGGCAATTTGTTGGAGAAGTCAGGCGTCGGCAACACCCAGGTGACCGCCATCGGCGCGCATGGCCAGACCGTGCGCCACCGGCCGCAGGCGTTCGACGGCACCGGCTACACCTTGCAGCTCAACAACCCGGCCCTGCTGGCCGAGCTGGCGGGCATCGACGTCGTCGCTGACTTCCGCAGCCGTGATGTGGCAGCCGGCGGGCAGGGAGCACCGCTGGTACCGGCCTTTCACCAATCGGTGTTTGGACAAATTGGTGAAACGATGGCCACGCTCAATATTGGCGGAATTTCAAACCTTACCGTGCTGGGCCCGCAACTGGCAGACGATATGCTGGGTTTTGACTGCGGTCCCGGCAATGCCTTGATGGACGCCTGGTGCCAGCAGCATCGCAGTCAGGCCTTTGACGCAGACGGCGCATGGGCGGCCATGGGACGAGTTCACGGTGACTTGTTGCAAGCGCTGCTGCGTGAGCCCTACTTTGACCTGCCCGCCCCCAAAAGCACGGGGCGCGACCTCTTCAACCTGCCCTGGCTCGCCGATAAACTTGAACAGTTCACTGAACTGGCGCCGGAGGACGTGCAGGCGACATTGACCGAACTGACCGCCAGCGCCTGTGCAGCAAGCGTCAAGCGCTACGGATTGAAGAGCAAACAGCTGATTGTGTGTGGTGGCGGCGCCTTTAACGGCCAGCTGATGGCGCGACTCCAGGCGCACCTGCCGTCGCTGCAGGTCAGCGCCTCGCAAGCCCATGGCCTACCCCCGCTGCAGGTGGAAGCAGCGGCGTTTGCCTGGCTGGCCCGCAAAACCGTGTTGCGTGAACCATTGAGCTTGCAAAAAGTAACAGGCGCCCGAGGCGCCCGTGTGCTGGGTGCGGTTTATCCGGCCTGAACCGGGCCGCCTTCAGGCTGAGAAGCTCGACCCGCAGCCGCAGGTCGACTGGGCACCGGGGTTCTTGATCACAAACTGCGCGCCCTGCAAGTCTTCCTTGTAATCAATTTCAGCGCCCACGAGGTACTGGTAGCTCATGGCATCAATCAACAAGGACACGCCATTCTTGGTCATGGTGGTGTCGTCTTCGTTGGTGATTTCATCAAAAGTGAAACCATACTGGAAGCCGGAACAGCCCCCCCCTTGCACAAAAACGCGCAATTTCAGATCCGGGTTCCCCTCTTCCGCAATCAGATCTGCCACTTTGGCGGCAGCACTGTCCGTAAAGAGAATCGGACTCGGCATTTCAGTCTGGATGTTTTCTGCGACGGCACTCATGGTTTCTCCTAAATGGTGGCGGACTGCGTTGTCGCGCCCTGCGTAGCTGCGGACTGTTCCGCACGTTTTCAATATCAACTTGAGGAATACTACAGCAATTCACTCAACAATTCAGCTACTTGTTATTTGCTGCCAATTTCAGTGTGGGTTTTTCCTCATTGTCTTTTGCGTCGGCCGCAACGAGGGGGCGCAATTGCCCGGCGATGATGGCCCCCTGGTGCATCTCCAGTGCCGTGTAGTGCACGTCGCCCTGGATGCGCGCCTTGGGCTGCAACTCAAGCATGATCCGGGCATGCACCGGCCCATTGACGGTCCCGTTGATGATGATGTGATCGGCATGGATTTCACCCGTCACCGTGGCAGTTTCCGAGATCACGAGGATGCTCGCCAGAGCGGATTCGGCGTAGATGTTCCCGACGATGCCACCATCGATCCGTAAACCGTCGGAGAACCTGAAATTCCCTTCGATCGCACTGCCTTCAGCAATCAGGCTTTTGATGGAAGGTTGTTTTTTCTTGTTGAACACGTCGCTATCCTTGGTATGCGTTGGACTAGAGCTTGATGGATTGCACGGCTTTGGTGACCGAACCTTCCAGGACTTTGGCGGTAACGCCCTTGATCACCGCTTGAGGCGGTAGCTCAAAAACGCCTTCCATGCGGCCATACTGTTTCAGCTTGAGCACCTGAGCCCCGCCCGGCAAGGTCGCCATCCAGGGCTTGCCATTCTGCATCCCCGTAAAACTCAACTCCAGGCGTCCGCTGAACTCCGGCGGATTCTTGAGGGCCTGAATCACCAGCACCTGCCATTTTATGTCACGCCCATTGCGGACCTCGGCCTGCAAGCTGCGTATCGCAATGCCGCCAACACCCACTGTCGGTATCAGTTTTTCAAAAAAGCCCAAATCATCACGCAAACTCTGGTTATCCGCTTCCAGCTGTCTGTTCTGTGCGGCCAGTCGTTCCTGCGCCACCTTTTCCGAGGTCATCAAGGTGTCAGCGGTATTGGCGATCGACTGCGCCTTGTCACGGGCGGCTTTCAGGGCTGCCAGCTCCGCCTGCAAGCGCCCCAGTTCGGACCGTGTTTGTTGCAACTCTTCCTTGGTGCCTCGCTCGAGACCGGCAATGTCTTTGCCAAACTCGAACGCCCACAGGCCAATGGCGGCACAAAAACCAAAGACGATCGCCAAAAAAGCCCAGCGAAACGGCCAGGGCAGGGCACTGCGCACCGCCATGCGCGGGGCACTGACCGTCAGACGGCGAAGAAGCAGGCGAAGTCTCATGGGGCGCCAAGTCTAGCAGCCAGAATGCAAACAACCGCCAGAATCTGCATTCTGGCGGCTGTTGTTTTGCAACATTTCGTTGGCGGAATTTCTGGTGAAATTAACGCTTGCTGAACTGTTTGCGGCGACGTGCACCGTGGAAGCCGACCTTCTTACGTTCGACTTCACGGGCATCACGCGTGACGAAACCAGCTTTGCTCAGCTCGGGTTTGAGCGTTGCATCGTAGTCAATCAGGGCGCGGGTAATGCCGTGGCGCACAGCGCCAGCCTGGCCCGACTCACCGCCGCCGGCGACGTTGACCATGATGTCAAACGTTTCGGCGTGGTTCGTCAAAAACAGGGGCTGCTTGCAAATCATGATCGAGGTTCCACGGCCAAAGAACTTTTCAATGTCTTTGCCGTTGATCACGATCTGGCCGGAGCCTTTTTTCAGGAAAACACGGGCGACGCTTGATTTGCGACGGCCGGTACCGTTGTTCCATTCACCGATCATTTGGCGGACTCCCTCTTAGTTGCATTGGCAGAAATGCCTGCAATTTCCAACACTTTGGGCTGCTGGGCGGTATGGGGATGCTCAGCACCACCGTACACCTTGAGCTTCTTGATCATGGCGTAGCCCAGAGGACCCTTGGGCAGCATGCCCTTGACGGCTTTTTCCAAAGCGCGGCCAGGGAACTTGGCTTGCATGTCACGGAAGTTGATGGCAGAAATGCCACCTGGGTAGCCGGAGTGGCTGTAATACACTTTATCAATCGGCTTGGCGCCGGTGACGCGCAGCTGGGCTGCGTTGATGATGACGATGAAGTCACCGGTATCGACGTGAGGCGTGTAAATGGCCTTGTGTTTGCCGCGCAAACGGAGAGCAACTTCGCTGGCTACTCGTCCGAGGACCTTATCGGTCGCGTCAATCACAAACCACTCGTGCACCACGTCAGCGGGTTTGGCGCTGAAGGTCTTGGTCATGAGTTTTCTCTTTTAAAGGAGGGTTTGTCGGGCTCTTTTCCACGGTCGGCGTTCCTCTGATGGGAATCTCTTAGGTGGGGATCTAGCTCCGCCGCGGAGCCACAAAAGCGCTGCGAAGCCCGCGATTATACAAAATTCACCGTCAAACGGTTAAAATTCGTCATGTTCAGTTATCGCCACGCCTTCCATGCCGGCAACCATGCCGACGTCCTCAAACACACCGTGCTGATTGCCATATTGCGGCATTTGCGGCAAAAAGACACGGCCTTGACCGTTTTTGACACCCATGCCGGGGCCGGTTTGTACCGGCTCGACGGTGAATATGCCGAAACCAGTGGCGAGGCGGCCAATGGCTTCTTAAAACTTCTATCTTCAATCAATACGCCTGCAGCCCCCACCAAGAAACCGTCAGCGGCTGCAAAATCAATCGCAGCGGGTCTGGCGCCAGTGATCCAGGACTACCTCGATCTGGTCGCCAGTTTCAACAACAAGGGCAGTCACAGGGTGTATCCAGGTTCACCGTTCATCATCCAGCGCCTGTTGGGCGAACGTGACAAGCTCAAATTGTTTGAGATCCACCCGACCGACGCCAAAACACTGTCCGCCAACATCGCACAGTTGGAAGCGGGACGCCAGGTCGCCGTACTGCGCGAAGATGGCTTTGAAGGGATTAAAAAATTTCTGCCGCCGCCAGCACGCCGGGCACTGGTGCTGAGCGACCCCAGCTACGAAATCAAGAACGATTACGCCCGCGTCGTGGCCATGGTCGCTGATTCGCTGTTGCGCTTTGCCACCGGCACTTACACCGTTTGGTACCCCCTCATTCCGCGTCCTGAGGCGCATGACGTGCCGCGCAAACTGAAAACCCTGGCCACCAAATCAGGAAAGAAATGGCTGAACGCCACCTTGACGGTGAAGTCAAGCAAATTGACTGCCGATGAAGCGGGCGAGGTAATACGTCCCGGCCTGCCCGCCAGTGGCATGTTCATCATCAACCCACCCCATACCCTCAAAGCAGCGCTCCAGCTGGCGCTGCCGCAATTAGCGGAAATACTCGGTCAAGACCAGCACGCCGCCTTCACGCTTGAATCCGGGGGCTGATGCACCTGCTGTCACGGCTGCTTGAGTTTTGCTATCAAAAGTGAAGCTGCTTACGCAATAACTGCGAGGGCTAGAGGCCTTTTTTCTGAATCATCGTTTGGTCTGCGGCAGGCACCGACCCACATGAAACGCAGTGGCGATAATTGAGCCAGTTTTATGTTTTCAGGGACGCAAACCACATGACCATCCTCGTTACCGGCGGCGCCGGCTTTATTGGCAGTAACTTTGTGCTCGACTGGCTTGGCACATCCGACGAGCCCGTCATCAACCTGGACAAACTCACCTACGCGGGCAATCTGCAAAACCTGGCCTCGCTCACAGGCGATGCGCGACATGTGTTCGTGCATGGGGACTTTGGCGACGCGGCACTGGTCACGGGGCTGCTGGCACAGCACCAGCCGCGTGCGGTGGTGAACTTTGCCGCCGAGTCGCATGTGGACCGATCCATCCTCGGGCCGGGCGAGTTCATCCAGACCAACATCGTGGGCACCTTCAACTTGCTCGAATCCGTGCGGGCGTATTGGGGCGCTTTGGACACCACGGCCAAGGCCGCATTCAGGCTGCTGCATGTGTCCACCGACGAGGTGTACGGATCGCTGGCGAAAACCGAGCCGGCCTTTACCGAGACCCACCGCTACGAGCCCAACAGTCCTTACTCGGCCTCCAAGGCGGCCAGCGACCATCTGGTGCGGGCCTACCACCACACTTATGGCCTGCCGGTGCTCACCACCAACTGCTCCAACAACTATGGGCCGTTTCACTTTCCTGAAAAGCTGATCCCGCTGATGATCGTGAACGCCCAGGCCGGCAAGCCACTGCCGGTGTATGGCGACGGCCAGCAGATTCGCGACTGGCTGTATGTGACCGACCATTGCAGCGCGATTCGCCGCGTACTCGAAGCCGGCCAGTTGGGCGAGGTTTACAACGTGGGCGGCTGGAACGAAAAGCCCAACCTCGACATCGTGCACACCGTGTGCGCCCTGCTGGATGAGCTCAAGCCCCGTGCTGATGGCCATCCCTACAGCGAGCAAATTACCTACGTCACCGACCGCCCTGGCCACGACCGGCGCTATGCGATTGACGCGCGCAAGATCGAGCAGCAACTGGGCTGGAAGCCGGCCGAGACCTTCGAGTCCGGCATTCGAAAAACGGTGCAGTGGTACCTGGACAACCCCGGCTGGGTCGCCAATGTGCAAAGCGGCGGCTACCGCGACTGGGTGGCCAAGCAATACGGGGCAAAGACGACAGCATGAAAATTTTGCTGTTTGGCCGTGGCGGCCAGGTCGGCTGGGAACTGCAGCGCAGCCTCGGTGTTCTGGGCGAACTGGTGGCACTGGGGCACGACCCCGCCCATAACCCGGACCAGCTGTGCGGCGACTTCAGCAACCTGGCCGGTTTGGCTGACACGGTGCGCCGGGTGAAGCCCGACGTGATTGTGAACGCGGCAGCGCACACCGCCGTGGACAAGGCCGAAGCCGAGCCCGCGCTGGCTCGCACCCTCAATGCGCTGGCGCCGGGCGTGCTGGCCACCGAAGCGCAAAGGCTGGGCGCCTGGCTGCTGCACTACTCGACCGACTACGTGTTTGACGGCAGCGGCTCCCAGCCCTGGCGCGAGACCGACGCCACGCGTCCCTTGAGTGTGTACGGCCGGACCAAGCTGGAGGGCGAGCAGCTGGTCGCTGCCTGCCCGAAGCATCTGATTTTCAGGACCAGCTGGGTTTACGCGGCGCGTGGTGGCAACTTTGCCAAAACCATGCTGCGCCTGGCCCGGGAGCGCGAAACATTGACCGTCATTGACGACCAGATCGGCGCGCCCACCTCGGCCGAGCTGCTGGCCGACGTGACGGCGCATGCGCTCGTGGCGGCGATATGCCAGCCCAAGCTGGCCGGGCTTTACCACTGCGTGGCAGGGGGCGAGACCAGCTGGTACGACTACGCCCGCTACGTTCTGACCCAGGCGCAGGCGCTGGGCTGGGCGCTCAAGGCCGGGCCGGCGCAGGTGACCCCCATCGCCACCGACCGCTACCCCACGCCTGCGCAACGGCCTCTGAATTCACGCCTGGACACCAGCCAGCTGCAAGCCGCGTTTGGCCTGGTGCTGCCGCACTGGCAGGTGCAGGTGGCACGCATGTTACAAGAAATCACCGGGGCAAAATGAATGTGAGCACACCCTCCACCACGCAGCGGGCAAGCGCGCCGGTACGGCGCAAGGGCATTGTTCTGGCGGGCGGTTCGTGCACGCGCCTGCATCCGGCCACGCAGGTGGTGAGCAAGCAGTTGCTGCCCATTTGTGACAAGCCCATGATTTATTACCCGCTGAGCGTCCTGCTGCTGGCGGGCATTCGCGAGGTGCTGGTGATCTCGACGCCGCAGGACACGCCGCGCTTTGCGCAGCTGCTGAGCGATGGCAGCCAGTGGGGTCTGCAGATCAGCTGCGCGGTGCAGCCCCCGCCCGACGGATTGGCCCAGGCGTTTTTGATTGGCGAAGAATTGCTGGACGGCGCGCCGAGCGCGCTGGTGCTGGGCGACAACATTTTTTACGGCAACGACTTTGCCGGCCTGCGGCACAAGGCCAATGAGCAGATCGTTGGCGCCACCGTGTTTGCCTATGTGGTGCACAACCCCGAACGTTACGGCGTGGTGGTATTTGACGAGCGCGGCCGCACCATCGGCATTGAGGAAAAGCCCCAAACCCCGAAGTCACGCTACGCCGTGACCGGCCTGTATTTTTACGATAGCCAGGTGGTGGAGTTGGCCAAACGCGTGAAGCCGTCGGCCCGCGGCGAGCTGGAAATCACCAACCTGAACAGAATGTATTTGGAACAAGACACACTGGGCGTGCAGACCATGGGCCGCGGTTACGCCTGGCTGGACACGGGCACGCACGAGTCGATGCTGGAAGCCAGCCAGTTTATTTACACCATCGAGAAACGACAAGGCCTCAAAGTGGCCGCGCCTGCTCAAAGAAAAGGCATCTTGATGAAAGTGACGCCTTGCGCCATTGCCGATGTACTGCTGATCGAACCGCGTGTCTTTGGGGATGCGCGTGGCTTTTTTTGTGAAAGCTTTAACCAGCGCGCATTCAACCAGGCGACCGGGCTGGACCTGCGGTTTGTACAGGACAAGCTGGTGCGGGTGGTGGCCGGTGAGGTGTTTCACGTGGCGGTGGACATGCGCCGCGAGTCGCCCACCTTTGGCAAATGGGTGGGTGAGATATTATCGGCTGACAACAAGCGCCAGCGCTGGGTTCCGCCAGGCCTGGCACATGGCTTTTTGGTGCTGTCGGACACGGTCGATTTTTTGCATAAAACCACCGACTACTACGCGCCGGAATACGAGCGTTGCATTGCCTGGAACGACCCGACGCTGGCCATCCAATGGCCCGCGCTGAAGGGTCCACCCCGGCTCTCGGCCAAGGACGCGGCGGGCATGGCGTTTCTGAACGCCTGCGCCAATTAAACTTGTCTTCACCTCAGCAGCACACACCATGACCATGATTTTTGTGACGGGCGGCGCCGGTTATATCGGATCCCACACTTGTGTCGAGTTGCTCAACGCGGGGCATGACGTCACCGTGTTTGACAACTTCTGCAACAGCCAGCCCGAAGCGCTGGCGCGGGTGCAACGCATCACGGGCAGAAAGCCCAGCCTCGTGCAGGGAGACATTCGTGATTCGGCAGCACTGGTAGCAGCTTTGCGTCAGAGCGGCGCCAGCGCCGTGATCCACTTCGCGGGTCTCAAAGCGGTGGGCGAGTCGGTGCACAAGCCGCTGGCCTATTACGACAACAATGTGGTCGGCACGGTGCGGCTACTGGAAGCCATGGTTGAATGCGGCGTGAAGACGCTGGTGTTCAGCTCGTCGGCCACGGTCTATGGCAACCCGCAGCGCTTGCCGCTGACCGAGGACCACCCCCTCTCAGCCACCAACCCTTATGGCCAGACCAAGCTGGTGATTGAAGAGATGCTGCGCGACCTGTACCGCAGCGACCCCACTTGGCACATCGGCATCCTGCG
>NZ_DHXT01000153.1:12569-19759 GCF_002413825.1 Rhodoferax sp. UBA5149 | reverse complement strand
GAATTGGTGATGGTGATCGTGATCTTGGGCGTGCTGGCCGCTGTGGCGATTCCGAAGTTTGTGGATTTGAAGGGGGATGCGCAGCAAGCCGCCATGACCGGGGTTGCAGGTGCTGCGGCTTCAGCGTCGGCTATCAACTATGGTGGTTGTGCGATTGCTACTGCTGCAAGTCAGCCAAACAAGTGCAAAGTGGTTAACACATGCAGTTCCATTGGGGCTGTCTTGAGTGGTGGCGCATTTCCTACTGGGTATTCTGCAGCGTCTTCAACGACAGAGCTCGCAGCAGCGCCAGCCTCCAACGGGTTGACCAGAATCTGCAATTTGACCCTGACTGGGTATACCGCGTCACCTGCCGTGACGTTTGAAGTAATCGGCGCTGGCAATCCATAAACAGCCAGAGTTGACGAGGCCTATGGCGGCCTTTTGAAATTTCTGGCTTTGTCCGTGATTTCGGTACGCGAGGGTTTCACCATGAAGCCCTCGCGTTTTTACTTTCTGGGCAGTCGCCAACAAGGGATGCATGGAAGATAATTTGGATTGTCTTATACGTTAAATTTGCCTCTATCCCTCGTGGATGTTACGTAATTAGCTACTGAATATATAGCAATGGAATAATTTGATAGCCATGACAGTTCATCACCGCGACTATGAAGTGATGCTTTGGCAACCGGCCAGGATGCCGCATCAGCGTGGCTTCACGCTGATTGAACTGATCATGGTCATCGTCCTGCTGGGGGTGCTGGCTGTTTTCGCGGCGCCGCGTATTTTCAATAGCAACGATTTCAATGCGCGAGGTTTCCACGACGAGACGCTCTCTTTTCTTCGCTATGCCCAAAAGACGGCAATTGCGCAACGCCGCACGGTGTGCGTGGCGTTTGCCGGAATGACGGGAGCCACTTTGAGCATCGCTTCATTACCGGCCACCCCAACCTGCAACACGGCGTTGCGCGGGCCCAAAGGCGATAGTCCCGGAACTCTCACAGCCAAGCCCGGGGTGGCCTACAACGGCCCACCCATCAGTTTCAATTTCGATGGCTTGGGACAGCCGATTGACGCGGCCGGTGCTCTGGTGGCCACCCAAACCATCCAGATTGGCAATGCGGCCAATGTCATTGTTGAAGCCGGCACGGGCTATGTCCATGAATAGATCACGGCACCGCGGCTTCACGCTGATCGAGCTCATCATTTTTATCGTGGTGGTTTCAGTCGGGCTGGTTGGCATCCTCAAGGTGATGGACGTGACGGTCAAATCCAGCGCCGACCCGATGGTGCGCAAGCAGGCCATGGCGTTGGCCGACTCCATTTTGGAAGAGATTTTGCTTAAGTCTTACTGCGACCCCGACACCGTAAATGCAGGTACTAACCCGCCTACGTGTGGGGTGAACACGGTGGAATCTGGACGCGATGCCTACGACGACGTGGACGACTACAACGGGTTGACCCAGGCAGCTTTCACGGATTTACCCGCGGAATTGACTGGTCCATCGGGCTATGTGATCGCCATCTCTGTAGCCGCACCCGCGAGTTTGAGTGGCGTTCCTATGAAAAAAGTGACGGTAACGGTTTCTCGCGGAAGTGAAAGCATCACCATGACCGGTTACCGGGCCAATTTCTAGCCATGCGCCAAAAAACACTTCAGTGTGGCTTTACGATCATTGAACTGATCATGGTGATTGTCATCATGGGCGCAATCGGCGGTATGGTTTCCGTCTTCATGAAAAGCCCCATTGACGCCTACTTTGCCAGCGCCCGTCGTGCAGCCCTGACCGATGTCGCCGACACGACGGTACGGAGAATGGCGCGCGATATCCGCAAGGCTTTGCCCAACAGCATTCTGAATCCGAACAACCAATGCCTTGAATTCATTCCCACCAAGACCGGTGGACGATACCGGGCCGTTGTCGATGCGTCAGGGAATGGTGACATATTGGACTTTGCTGCCACAGCGCCTGCAGATGGCAGTTTCGACATGCTGGGTGCCAACAGTACGCTGGCCGATCAGGCCATTGCCCGCGGAGACTTGGTCGCCGTCTATAACCTTGGAATTTCCGACGCCAATGCTTATAACGCTGACAATACCTCTGCGGTATCCAGTGTTGGTGCGGGCAGTCTGCCCAATGAAACCAAGATTAACATCGCTCCCATGAAGTTTCCTCTGGCATCCGGCAGCAACCGTTTTCACGTCATTCCCAAGGACGAAAAAGTGGTCGCATTTGTATGTGCCGGCGGCAGTCTTTACCGCACGGCCAGAGCGTTCGCGGGCGCAACTTGCCCAGTGACGGGTGCCATCCTGGCGAGAAATGTGGACGCGTGCAACTTTGTCTATAGCGGCTCTGATTTGCAGCGCAATGCGCTGGTTCAGTTGGGCATCACGTTTAAGGACGGTACCAGCAATGAAACCGTTAGTCTGTATCACGAAGTCCATGTGGACAACACGCCGTGAAACGCATTCACCCCTCTCAGCAAGGCTTCGCCGCCATTGCCGCCATCTTTTTGGTGGTGGTGCTGGCGGCGTTGGGTGGTTTTATGCTCACGTTTTCAAACACGCAGCAGTTAACCTCGGCGCAGGATGTGCAGGGTTCCCGTGCCTACTGGGCCGCGCGCGCGGGGCTGGAGTGGGCACTGGTGGCCGTTCCAGCCGGGCCAGCCCTGTGTCCGAACGCGGTAGCAACACCGGTGGCCGGGCCCCCCTCCCCAATTGAGGGTTTCGCAATCCAAATTCGATGCTCGCGGAATGCCTACGCGGAAGGCGGCGCCATCAGAACCATCTACACATTTGAGTCGATAGCTTCAGCGGGTGGTGCGGTGGCAGGGGTCGGCTATGTTGAACGCAGTCTTTCTGCGTCCATGGAGCAATGACGCCGATGAGTACAGAGTTCTGCCGTGACAGATCGCATTCAATCGGCTCAGGGGCACTAAACAGGAATGCCTCATGACTGAACTCTGCTGTGCGCAGTCGAACTGTTATTTGTCGCTGATGGTCTACAGGACGGTGAGTCAATTTACATGAATAATTTCTGTTGTGCATATTGGGGGCGTGGTCTTGGCCCTGCTTTTTCATGCGGAAAACCGAGGTTCGTTTGCCTCGGGATGGGGCTGCTTGCATGGTTGATGCTGATGGTCTCGATGCCAGCCAGTGCGGTCACTTATACCAACGCGGCCACAACGTTCAGTTGGATCGACGCCAGTACCCATGCACAGGTCGGGCCCGCGACGAGCCCCTACAAATTAAGCAACACAGGAGGTTGTGGCAGTACCACCCCGATTATTGACGACAGCCTGAGCGACAACATGCCGCTTGGCTTTATCTTCAACTACGGTGGGGTGGACTTTAGCCAGGTGCGCATCATGAGCAACGGGCGTCTGCAGTTCAATAACAACACGACCTGCGGCTTTGGTAGCCCGGTGACGCAGTTGCCTTATCCGAATAGCGGTCTCGATTACACCATGCGTATCTATGGCAATGACCTGGATCCAACCGCCAAGTCCGAGGTGCCCGCCTACAACACCAATTGTCTTAACCGGACGACGTGCTATGTCAGTTATGCCACCCTCGGCGCGGCGCCCAATCGCCAATTTGTCGTTACGTGGTATCACGTGCCGGAATGGACCGCTGCTTCCACCGCAGGCGGAAGCTATGACTTACAGATTATCCTGCAGGAAAACGGCGAATTCATCTACCAGTTTGGCAACGACACGCCCGGACCCGGCAACACCAACGCCCAAGTCGGCTGGCAGGTCAGTTCGACCGACTACGCCGTGCCCAATGTGGGGTTCCCGGCCAACAACAGCGCCCTCAGGTTTTACATTCCTGCCCCCATCTCGGAGCTGCGCCTGGATGAAGCGGCCTGGAGCGGCGCCGGGTCGGTTGTCAATGCCGGTGGCGGCGCCAACGGTACGCCGGTAGGTACCGCGCAAACCGTGGCGGGCGGCAAGGTTTGCCGGGGTGGCAACATTCCCGCCAACACGACGACGGGGGTGATCAATGCGGTCGATACCGGGTACGATGTCGACAGCCAGATCGGAAGCAGTGGCGCGATTAGTTTCTGGTACAAGAGCAGTGGTGCCTGGAGCGGGGGAGGCAGCAGTGAGGGCCAGTTGCTGGATGCGACAGTAGTCAATAACCGCTGGTTCTATCTGGTCAAGCAAAATGGGAACGGACGCCTTAGTTTTAACCTGACCGATAGCGCCAACAACAATTTTCAGGTAACAACCGGCAACAATTCCTTTGCCGCTAATGTTTGGGTGCATATCGCCGTCACCTGGAATCTGACGCCGGTTGCCGCTAACAACAGTCTCAAGATTTACGTCAACGGCGCGCTCGCGCAATCTGCCGCCATTGGAACGATTCGGCCACTGTCCCCCTCAATCGGAACCCTGTATGTGGGCGACAACCGCAGCGCCTTCGTTACCAATCCCGGCACTGGCGAATCCGCGAATGGCGTGATGGATGAGATACGCATATACAACTACCAAACGGCGGCCACGGTTATTTTGCGGGATTACAACTCTGTCCGTGCGTGCGCCACACTCGATCACGTCAGGCTTAACCATACTGTGTCCGGAGTGACGTGTACCGGATCTGCCGTAACGGTGAACGCGTGTGCCAGCGTCGACATCGGTGGTGTCTGTACTGCCAATACGGATGGCTTGAGTGGCAACGTTATCGCAAAGAGTTCAGGCGGCACAACACTCGTGACCGTTCCATTCAGCATTGCGGCGGGAAGCAGCGCAACGACTGTCACGGTGCCGGTGACCGCCGCGCAGACCGTGACGTTCGAGGCCAGCGGACTCTCGGTGACCCCAAGCAATACCTGGACATGCTGGAACGGAACTGCCGCCAGTTGCAGCCATGTGTACAACGACGCTGGTTTTATATTTGATGTGCTCAACCATGTGTCGGAGGTCTCTCAGACAGTGGCTGTTCGCGCGGTTAAGAAGGCGGATAGTAGTTTGGCCTGCACGCCGGCGTTTGCCAGCGTCAACAAGGACCTGACATTCAAATGCAGCTATACCAATCCGACGACAGGTGCGCTTCCTGTGCGGGTAGGTGGCAGCGCACTCAATGCGTCCAACAGCACGGCGTCAGCATGTGATGCTGGAGGGCGCGCGGTGACCTTGTCGTTCGACGCCACTGGCGCCGCCAGCACTACTTTCCAGTACGCCGATGTTGGCAATATGTCGCTTACTGCCACTTATACCGGCTCGGGCAGCGACGCGGGCTTGAGTATGACGGGCAGCGATACCTTTATTGCAGCGCCCAAGAGTTTTGCTTTCAGTGCAGTTACTTCTGCGCCCATCAAAGCCGGCAAGAATTTCAATGCAACGGTGACAGCGCTCAACAACGCGGGCGCTGCAACACCGAACTTTGGCAAAGAGACGATGCCGGAAGGCGCGACCCTGTCGTTTACCAAATACCAGCCCACAGGCATAGGCGCGGTGAATGGCTCGTTCACAGGCACTCTGGGGGCATTTACGAATGGCGCTGCGACTGGTACCGACCTCACATGGAGCGAAGTCGGCACCATGGACCTCACGGCCGTGCTGACAAGTACCAGCTACCTGGGATCGGGTCTCACCGTTAGCGGCAACACGGGTAGCGCCGGGGCGGTGGGCCGGTTCATCCCCAGTCACTTTACAACCGTGGTGACGCAGGGTTGCAGCGCTGGTGCGTACACCTATTCGGCGCAGCCCATGGCGGTGCAGGTGACGGCGAAGAACTTTGTTGGATCTACAACCGTCAATTACGACGGCTCGACCAGCACAACGCCCACATTTGCCAAGGCCGTCACGCTTAGTGACGCCAACGCCGTGGCGGGCAGCCTCTCCAGCGCCAGTGTGGCCGCCAATGCGTTCACGGCGGGGGTTGCCAGTGGCACGCCAACCTTCACGTTCACCAGCAACCCCACGGTTGCGTCCACGATCAAATTGCGGGCTATTGAAACGGCGCCTGGCGGAGATGGGGTTTCATCAGCAACAGGAATCGGTGGCGTAGCGGCGACGGCAGTCGAGGGCCTTGCTGCAATTCGTAGCGGCAGAGCCCGCATGCTCAACGCGTACGGATCTGAATTGTTGGACTTGCCAGTGGTATTCCGCGCCGAACACTGGCTCGGAGCGTCCACCGGGTGGCAACTGAACACCGCGGACTCGTGTACAGCCGCTACCCTGTCTTTCGCAGTGGCTGGTGCCGCCGATATCACAGGCAATACTTGCGTCATCGAAGCCATCAACAACAGCGGTAAGGGTTGTTCAGTGGTACCGACGGTCGTGAATCGAACCTACTTAGAGGGTGGCGTTGTGGGGACTGATAGCAATGGGGTCGCCGGGTTCGCAGGCAATTTCAACCTGTGGCTCAGGGCGCCGGGCGCCACCCGTGCCGGCTCTATAGACATCACCGCGACGGTTCCAGCCTGGTTACAGTACAACTGGACCGGGGCGACTGGAAACCCCACGGGGCGCGCAACTTTTGGTGTCTACAAAAGCCCCTTGATCTACCGCCGAGAAAACTATTGAGAACGCCGATTCGTTCCGGGTTTTCCCGTATTGATTAGACAATTAGCGACACTTGCCGGATTGTTGCCACGGCTGAGGCATCAGCTATTAAAATTAGAGCAAACCTGACCTGCACATTGTGTCCTTCATGACTGAAATCTCGCCCAACATTGCCTTGCCCCTTTCACCGGAGATCCTTTGACCATGCGCTGGCCCTGGAGGCGTCAAGGTTCGGGTGAGCAGCTGGTGGTGTCCTGGTCTGGCCAGACGCTGGCTTATGTGCTCGCGCGCGCAGGCGCCGACGGAACGCATCAGGTACTCAAGTTGGGCGTGGAACATCAGGGTGCTGATAGCACGGAAGACTTTGTTCGTCGCCTGCAGGGTTTGGGGCTGAAGGGTCTGGAGGCTCGCATTATGTTGCGGCCGGAGCAATACCAGTTGCTGCAAATCGACGCGCCAGCGGTGCCGCCTGAAGAATTGCGTTCGGCGGCCCGTTATCAGATTCGTGAGATGCTCGACACGCATGTGGACGACGTGACGCTGGATGTGATGCGGGTGGGGGATGGTCAGCAAAAAGGGGCAGGGCATCTCTTTGTGGTGGCCGCGACCAATGCCGTGGTGCGCGGGGTTCTTGAGCTGGGTGACGCCATGCATTGGACGGTCTCCGTGATCGACATTCAGGAAACTGCGCAACGCAA
>NZ_DHXT01000153.1:2355-12338 GCF_002413825.1 Rhodoferax sp. UBA5149 | reverse complement strand
TTGTTTTATACGCGGCGACTTGAGGTTCCAGCAGGATTTCTAGCGGAGTCCTGGGTCCATGGCAGCGATGAATCCGCCGGGCTCGTCAAGTCCTTCACCCCGGTCGATGAATACGTGCCCGACTACAGCGTTGGGGGTGTTTCCTATGGCAATGACTACTCCGACACACGCACTGCCCACACCGCATCGGTTGCTGGTGGTGGCGGGGATGATGACAAGGCGCAGCGCTTTTTGGTGGAGGTGCAGCGCTCACTGGATCTATGGGACCGGTCATGGTCCAGCATGCCGCTCAATGGCGTGCGCGTCTACGCTGGCGAGCGCAGTGAGGAATTGTCAAAATGGCTCGGGGCGCAGCTCGGACAGACGGTGCTACCCCTGGATGTCAATGCGCTGTTTCCCGGATTCGAGGATGGGTCGCTGGGCGACAAGGCGCTGTGTCTGCCTTTGTTGGGGGTTGTGATGCGGGCCGAAAGTCGCAAGCTCTGAAGTCACAATACCAGCACGATTATCCGGACACCTATTGCCACCATGCCCCAGCAAATCAACCTCTGCACCCCGATTCTGTTAACGCAAAAACGTTACTTTTCGGCTCAAACCATGGTGCAGGCGTTGGCCGTTTTTGTGGTCTTGGGAGGCGGCTTGTGCGCCTTTTGGGTATGGAGTCTCAACGTCGCCAGCGAAGGTTTCAAAAAAACCCTGGCGACGCAATCGCAGGAGCTTGAAAGCCTGCAATCCGCCATACAGCGCGGCAAGGCGGGTGTGGGGCCTGTTGACGCTGGCTTGACGCAAGATATTCAGGGTCGGCGCACTGAGTTGCTGCAGCGCGAAAAGCTGATGGAAGAGTTGCAGCGTGGTCTGTTTCGACCTGGCTGGGGGCATTCGGCCCGCCTGCAGTTGCTAGCCCAAAGTATTCCGCCGCAAGTATGGGTGACGGAGGTGAAATCCGATGAGAACCAGCTTGATGTCAATGGTTTTACGCTGGAGCCGGCCGCGCTCAACGACTGGGTGGGCAAGCTTGCGGCAAGTCCTCTCCTTAAAGGGCAAAAGTTATCAACCGTCAAGGTTGACAACGTCAGCGCCGCCCTGGTGAGAGCAGGGGCGGGCGGTGCGACGGTTTCCGCGCCATCAAACACGCCGAGCCCCGTGTGGTCCTTCAGTCTGGTCAGTGCGGTGGGCAACCCTTCTGCCGTAGCGGGGGGCAGGCCATGAAGCGCTGGTGGGAAAAGCAGTCTGCGCGCATTAACGCCTTGAGTCTGCGTGAGCGCGTGTTCTTGTTTTTATCGGTCATTGCCTGCTGCATGGCCTTGGCCGACGTGGTGTGGCTGTCACCGGCGCAGGTGGCGCACAAACAGTTGACCCAGCGTTTCGACAAACAAAGCGCCGAGTTGCAGCGCGCACGTGGCGAGTTGAAAACCATTGCCATGCCAGTCGATACGACCAAAGTGGCGCGCGATGAACTCGCTGCCGTGAAAAGCCAGATTGATACGGTGAACCACAACATCAAGGACATCTTGCCGACGGCGACTGAAGCAACCCCGCTCGCACAGGTGCTGGTTCACTTGTTGCGCCGCCATGAAGGATTGACCTTGGTGCGTACCTCCGTTGTTGCGCCTGAGGTCGCTGCTGCTAAAACCGCTCAAGCGGTTGACTCAGGTGCTGCTGCATTGCCTGTTGGGCTCACACGTCAAGGTGTGGAGTTGACGGTGTCCGGGTCCTACCCCGAGTTGATGCGATACGTTCAGACTCTCGAAAAAGCGCTGCCCAATGTGCGTTGGGGGGTCATGAAGCTAAAAAGTGAAAAACCGCCATCGGAATTGACACTGCAGTTGTATTTGGTCGGGGTGCAGCCATGATGAAACTTTGTCGATCAACTGCGGCAACGATGCTGGCGCGGGGCTGCGGCATTGCCGGGTTCATGGTCATCTCACTATTTTTCTCGTTCGGCCGGGTCGATGCGCAGGGTCTGCGTGACCCCACTGTGCCTCCGGCCGAGGCGGGGTATGCTGGCACTGCATCGGGTGAGAAATTCTTGGGTATTGAGCCGGGTGCCATGACGGTCATTGTGCGCAATGGACGCCCGTATTTGGTGGTAGGTACCCGTCTTTATGCGCAGGGACAAAAACTGGGCCAGGCGCGTATCGAACGTATCAGTGAGACCGAGGTCTGGTTGCGCGAAGGCGGCGTGTTGCGCAAAGTGCATCAGTTCCCTGGCATCCAGCGTCGTACGGTGGCCCCTTCCTCCAAAACACATTCTCCTGTCGCTCCTCGCGCCGACGTTCAACCGTGAGGTCTATCTCAATGACTCGAAAAGCCCCCGCCATGATTGATATTTTCCAATTCGCACAAACGGGGCGCGGTGGTTGGACGCGGTCGTTCTCATCGCCCGGTTTGTGTGTTGCGCTGGGCGTGGGTTTGCTCGCTGGCTGTGCCGCTGAACGGCCCCTGCGAACGCCTGATGTAGGTGCGGCGGTTCGCGCAGATTTGTCACCGGCCACTGTCGCCAAGCCGGTCGCCGTGCCCTCGCGTATCAGTGATGCGCTGGCAGAACCAGCGCCGCCCGTGGTGCCGCTGCCGCCTGAGCCCAGGCTGGACCTGCTGGTGAACAACGCCCAGGCACGCGACGTGTTTTTGGCGATTGTGGCTGACACGCGCTACAGCATGCTGATGCACCCGGATGTGGCTGGCACATTGTCGGTGACCCTGCGTGGCGTGACGGTAGCTGAAGCCCTTGAAGCGATTCGCGATGTGTATGGTTACGACTTCAAGATCGACGGTCGACGCATCACCATTTATGCGCCCACGCTGCAGACCCGAATTTTCACGGTGAATTATCTGAACTCCCAGCGTGTGGGTAACAGTGAGTTGCGCGTGTCGTCTGGTTCAACTCTACCGACCTCAGCTGCAGGTGGTACGACCGCGGGAGCGGCGACCCCTGCCTCCGGTAGCAGCCAGCAAGGAGAAGGCAGCCGCGTTGCGACCACTTCCAAGACTGATTTTTGGGCAGAGCTTGCCGGTGCTGTGCGTGGCTTGGTGGGGAGCGGCGAAGGTCGCAGTGTCATTACCAGTCCGCAGGCGGGCATCATGGCGGTGCGCGCCATGCCGGATGAGTTGCGGCAGGTCGACAAGTTTCTCAAAGCGGCGCAGATTGCGGTAGACCGACAAGTCATGCTTGAAGCCAAAGTGGTGGAAGTGGAGCTGCGCGACGGTTTCCAGAGCGGTATTGATTGGTCGGCGCTGAAAAATGGCGGAGGCGCAACCGGCGCCGCGGGCGTGCTCAGCGGCAACACGACCAGCAATACTTTGGTTAGTGGTGTTCAGGCGAATCTTCCTGGTTTTGCCGCAGGCACCGCATTGCTGGCCGACGGTATCGCGCTGCCGGCGGCAGGCACCGGCCTGTTCGGTTTGGCGTTGGCCAGGGATGGCTTTCAGGCCGTGCTGGGCTTCCTGGAAACCCAAGGTGATGTGCAGATTCTCTCGAGTCCGCGCATTGCGACTTTGAACAACCAGAAAGCCGTCCTCAAAGTCGGATCGGAAGATTTTTTTGTAACCAATGTATCCAGCGGTACGACTTCCAGTTCCACCACGAATTCGACCGCTGGCACGACAGCGCCCACCGTCACGTTGACACCGTTCTTTTCCGGCATTTCGCTGGACGTCACGCCCCAGATTGATGAAGGTAGCAACATCATGTTGCACGTTCATCCCTCTGTTACGGCTGTGTCGGAAAAAACCAAGCAGATTGATCTCGGCAGTTTGGGTAATTACCGTTTGCCGCTGGCGTCGAGCAGTGTGAATGAGACCGATACGCTGGTGCGTGTTCAGGATGGCAATATTGTGGCCATCGGCGGTTTGATGCAGATTGAATCCAATCGCAGTTCATCGGGCTTGCCCGGAACCAGCGATGTTCCATTTTTCTCCACCCTCTTGGGTAACCGTGCCAACACCGGGCGCAAAAAAGAAGTGGTGGTACTGATCAAACCAACCATCATCCGCACGGCGCAGGACTGGGAAGCACAAACCCGCCGCACGCGCGCGGCGCTGGACGACATGGACGTTGCGCGCGCGCGCGTGATTCGTCTCGATGGCACGGTGGAAGAACGCAAGCCAACAAGTCTTGTGAAGTGATGTATTCACGGCATTTTTCCTTGCGTGAGGCGCCGTTCTCCATCACGCCGGACAGTGCCTTTTTCTTTCCGCATGAAGGCGCACAGGCCGCGCTCAACATGTTGCTGGTTGCGCTACGCAGTGGCGAAGGTTTTCTGAAAATTGTGGGTGAGGTCGGTTGTGGCAAGACGGTGTTGTGTCGTCAGTTACTCAAGACGCTGCAAGGTGAGTGTGTGACGGCCTATATACCGAACCCGGACATGGGACCGGATGATCTGCTGATGGCCTTGACCCATGAGTTGGGTGTTGACGTGGCACCGCCCGTGAGCCGCCACAAAGTGTTTAACGCGTTGCGCGATTGCCTGTTGAAGCACGCCGAGGCGGGTCGTCACGTGGTGGTGTGCATTGATGAGGCGCAGGCAATTCCCTTGCGCACGGTGGAGAGTCTTCGCCTGCTGTCGAATCTGGAAACGGAAAAGAAGAAGTTGTTGCAGCTCGTTTTGCTGGGGCAACCTGAACTTGATGAAAAGCTGTCTCGCCCTGAAATTCGGCAGTTGTTGCAACGTATCACCTTCAGTGAATACCTGGGGCCCATGATGGCCCATCGGGTACCCGCTTATCTGGCGCATCGCCTGGCGACGGCGGCACTGAGTGACGTCACCGATACCCGGGTGTTTGAGGCCGATGCGGCGCAGTCAATTGCCCGTTTTAGCGGCGGCGTGCCGCGCCTCGTGAACGTGTTGGCGCACAAGTGCTTGATGTTGGCGTATGGCGAGAACGAGCACCGAGTGAAGGTGCGCCATGTCCGCATGGCCGCGTCCGAAACACCGGGCGTGCGGGCTCCGGTGCCGTGGTGGGTGTCGTCGTGGTTGGGCTGGAAGGGCGTCTGGCGCAGCACAAGGCCAGGAGCCACGAAGGCGGCGGTAAAGCAATTTCAGGATGAACATCCCGGAGGATCGCGGTGAGTGTGATCAACAAAATGTTGCGTGACCTCGACAGCCGGCAGGCTGCTGGCACGATTCCGGTTCGCACCGACGGATCGACGGCGGGGATTGCACGCGGTACGCTGGTCGTGAACGATTCAGACCGAACCAGGCGCAAGCGGGAAACCTCTCGCAACGCTGCTTTGATGGCGGCAGCGGCCATGGTGTTGGTTGGTGCGGCCGGGGCGTGGTGGTACCTGAATCAACATGTACTTCAGCAACGCAAGGTGGATCAGGTCAAGCCTGTCCCGGCATCTACGCCCGCACCACCGGTAACCTCAGTGGTGACAGTGGCTGCTCCTGCAGGTCAGCAAAAAGTGGCCGAAGCAGCCCCTGCTTCCAATTCGGGGCGTGCCACTGTCGATACAGCCGATGTGCCGCAAAAGGTTGCCATCCTGGCTCCTCCCATGATTGCAAAATTGCCTATGTTTGAATCGGGTTCGTCGGCAGCTGTTTCGTTGAAGATGGACAACACCTTCAAGAGTGTGCCGGGTCTGGATACAGCATCCAGGCCCAGTGGGGTTGGCATGCCACGCCCCTTGCCTGAGCGATCATTGACCGGACCGTCGCTGAATGAGCGGACCAGTGCTTTGGCCTCAACCGTTCCTGCCGCCGCCTTGGTGATTCCGCAAAGTCTCCCGCGCCCGTCGCCCGCCCTGGAAGCATTGGCACTGGCTCAGAGTCTGTGGAACTCGGGTTCTCACGAGGCTGCCATTGACCTCCTGGGCGAGGCGCTGGCTGTCGCCGAGCGGGCAAACCTGGCCGTCACGCCTTCTGGCAACAATTCAGTGCTTGCTTCGTTGGCCCGTGAACTGGCACGAATGGAGTTGGCAGACGGACGGGTGAGTCAGGCTCTGGAGATGCTCACCCGCCTGGAGCCAGCGTTGTCTGGTTTTGCAGATGTCTGGGCTATTCGGGGCAATGCGGCGCAGCGACTGGGGCGCCACCAGGAGTCTGCTGCGGCCTATTTAATGGCCCTGAAACTGCGACCTGACGAGCCACGCTGGATGCTGGGCGCGGCGGTATCGCTGGCAGCCCAAGGGCAAACTGCTGCGGCGGCGGAGCTGGCAGAGAAGGCCCGCGCCCACGGAGTGCTTACTCACGAGGTGGCCGCGTATCTGCGGCAGTTGGGTGTTCCATTGCGTTAGCGCTGACATATATACTTTGGCAAGTTCCTTCTACCGTCCATGCTCAAACGTATAAGTGTCAATCAACTCATCCTCGGCATGCATCTCAAGGAGTTTTGCGGTTCCTGGATGGAGCATCCTTTTTGGCGTACGAGTTTTCTCCTGACCGATCCCAAAGATATTGAAGCTATTCTGACCAGCAGTATCAAAGAGGTGTGGATTGACTGCGCCAAGGGACTGGATGTTGCCGCAGGAGAAATCGCTGTTTCCGAGGCTGAGTCCGAAGCCCAGGTGGATGCCGAGCTAGAACAGGTGGTCAACGGGCAACGTCAAATTGCACCGGTTTCTGCGGCGGTTGAAATCGAACGCGCGACCAAGATATGCCAGCGGGCCAAACAGGCGGTGGTCTCCATGTTTGAAGAGGCGCGCATGGGTAACACCGTGGACGTGGGGGGCGCGAAGCAGCTGGTCGAGGAAATTGCCGACTCGGTTGCCCGTAACCCGGGCGCGCTCATCAGTCTGGCCCGTCTCAAAACGGTGGACGACTACACCTACATGCATTCGGTGGCGGTGTGCGCCATGATGGTGGCACTGGCCAAGCAATTGGGTTTGGATGAAGCCCAAACGCGATCCGCCGGTCTGGCGGGGCTGTTGCACGATCTGGGCAAAGCCGTCATGCCAATGGCCGTGCTCAACAAGCCCGGCAAGTTGACGGATGCCGAGTTCACCGTCATCAAGAGCCACCCGGTGGCGGGGCATAAGATGCTGCTGGGCGGCGTCAATGTGGACCCCATGGCGCTCGATGTCTGTCTGCATCACCATGAAAAAACAGATGGCTCGGGCTACCCTGAGGGTTTGAAGGGCGACGAGATCAGTCTTTTTGCCAAGATGGGGGCGGTGTGTGATGTGTATGACGCCATCACGTCCAATCGTCCCTACAAGCTAGGTTGGGATCCGGCGGAGTCTTTGCGCAAAATGGCCGAGTGGGCGAACGGTCATTTTGATCCCCATGTTTTTCAGGCTTTCGTGAAGAGCATGGGCATTTACCCGGTTGGCTCTCTGGTCCGCCTGACCTCGGGGCGCATCGCTGTCGTGGTTGAGCAGACCGGCAAGTCGTTGACGACGCCCAGCGTGAAGGTGTTCTTTTCCACCAAATCGAATATGCGCATCGTGCCGCAGGTCATCGATCTGTCACGTCCCGACACCACAGAAAAAATTGCCAGCCGGGAAGATCCAGCCCAGTGGCGTTTCGCCGATCTCAATGCGTTGTGGTCAGGTTTGCCGAAAGGACCTTGGTGATTTTCGGTTTTAGCGTTTTTGATATTGCGTTTTGCCAAACAGGATGTCGCGCGCCTTGTCGTCGGTGATTGGCTTGCGCAGGTCGGCCAGCACTTCAACCCCGCGTTTGACGGCGGGTCGTTGCGCAATTTTGTCGAACCAGGCTTTGAGCTGCGGGTAATCCGCCCAGTCAATCCCCTGGTTTTGCCAGCTGCGCAACCAGGGGAAGATGGCGATATCCGCAATCGAATAGCTGTTGCCGGCCATGTACCGGTGGGTGCTTAGTTGCTGGTTCATGACACTGTAAAGACGCTTGGCCTCGTTGGTGTAACGGTTCACCGCATAGTCGATTTTTTCGGGTGCGTACAGCCGGAAATGATGAGCCTGGCCTAGCATGGGGCCGACACCGCCCATCTGGAACATGAGCCATTGCAAGACTTCGAATTTCTGGCGGTCGGTCTTGGGCAGAAGCTTGCCCGTTTTGGCCGCAAGGTACAGCAGGATGGCGCCGGACTCAAACAAGGCAATGGGTTTGCCGTCCGGACCCTCCGGGTCAACCAGTGCCGGAATCTTGTTGTTCGGGCTGATCTTTAAAAACTCGGGCTTGAATTGGTCACCCGCCCCTATGTTGACGGGATGGACTTGCCAGTCACGGCCGAGTCTGAGGCCGCACTCTTCCAGCATGATGTGAACCTTGTGCCCGTTGGGAGTGGGCCAGGAATAGACGTTGATCATGGGGCGCCTCTTTCAGGAAAAATATAGCGCTAGCCCTCGTGAACCATGCGCAAGCAGCTATAAAAATAATAGCATCGACCATCCTGTGGTCGATGCTGTGTCGTTTAGCTGGGGCGCGTCAGCGGCAGTTAGACTGGCTTGGCGTTGGCCGCATACTTGCCCAGTTCCATTTTGGCAATGGAATTGCGGTGCACTTCGTCCGGACCATCGGCAAAACGCAGCGTGCGGGCGTTGACATAGCTGTAGGCCAAGGGGAAATCATCACACATGCCGCCGCCGCCGTGCACTTGCATCGCCCAGTCGATGACTTGGCAGGCCATGCTCGGTGCCACGACCTTGATCATCGCAATCTCGTTTTTGGCAAATTTGTTGCCGGCGATGTCCATCATCCAGGCGGCCTTCAGCGTGAGAAGCCGGGCCATGTCAATTTTGCAGCGGGACTCGGCGATGCGTTCCTGGGTCACGGTTTGCGAGGCGACGGTCTTGCCAAAGGCGACCCGTGTGGACGCGCGTTTGCACATCAACTCCAGGGCCCGTTCAGCCAGACCAATCAAACGCATGCAATGGTGAATGCGTCCAGGGCCAAGGCGTCCTTGCGCGATTTCAAAGCCACGGCCTTCACCGAGCAGGATGTTGGAGACCGGCACCCGCACGTTTTCAAACAGCACTTCCATGTGGCCATGCGGCGCGTCGTCGTAGCCCATCACATTGAGTGCGCGCACGACGGTGATGCCCGGTGTGTTGGCCGGTACGATCACCATGCTTTGTTGCGAATGGCGCGGCGCGTCAGGGTTGGTTTTTCCCATGGTGATGTAGACCGCACAGCGGGGGTCGCCAGCGCCGGAGGTCCACCACTTGCGGCCGTTGATGATGTAGTCATCGCCCTGGCGCTCAATGCGGGTTTGAATGTTGGTGGCGTCACTGGAGGCCACTTCGGGTTCGGTCATCGCAAAGGAGGAGCGAATCTTGCCTTCCAGCAGGGGCTTGAGCCAACGCGCCTTGTTTTCTTCGGAACCATAGCGGGCGATGGTTTCCATGTTGCCGGTGTCGGGGGCCGAGCAGTTGAATACTTCGCTGGACCACATCACCCGGCCCATGATTTCGGCCAGTGGTGCGTACTCCTGATTGGTCAGGCCAGCGCCGGCATAGCCGGAAGCCGCGGCACTGTCCACCGGCAGAAACAGGTTCCACAAGCCGGCCGCCTGAGCCTTGGGCTTCAGGTTTTCAATGGTTTGCAGCGGTGTCCAGCGTTTGCCGGCGGCCGTATTGGCGGCAATCTCGGCGTGGTAGGCGCCCTCGGCTGGATAAATGTAGTCGTCCATGAACGCCTGCAGTTTTCCTTGAAGTTCTTTTGTTTTGGGTGAGTAGTCAAAGTCCATGGGAGCTCCGGTTGTGTCAGTTGAAAAAGGGATGGGTTGAAGGGTGGGTCATGCTTTTTGCGCAAATTTCCAGGCCATCTGGGCTAGGGGCCTGGCGCCGGCGCTTGAACTCGCGGCTTGCGCGCTGGCGGCGGTACCGGCTTCCACACGCTTGGCAATGCCTTGCAGAATGGCTGCAAGGCGAAACAGGTTGTAAGCCATGTAGAAATTCCAGTCAGCCTTGAGCGCGTCGGGTGTTGTCAGTCCGGTTCGTTCGCAGTACAGGCGGATGTACTCGTCTTCCGTGGGAATGCCCAGGCTGGCGACATCCAGCCCGCCAATGCCGCGGAATGACCCCGGTGGAATGTGCCAGGCCATGCAGTGGTAGCTGAAATCGG
>NZ_DHXT01000153.1:0-2193 GCF_002413825.1 Rhodoferax sp. UBA5149 | reverse complement strand
GGTGGAATGTGCCAGGCCATGCAGTGGTAGCTGAAATCGGCCAGCGGGTGCCCCAGTGTGGACAGTTCCCAGTCCAGCACCGCAATAATGCGCGGTTCGGTGGGATGGAACATCAGGTTGTCCAGCCGATAGTCGCCGTGCACGATGCTGACCATGTGATCGGCCCGGGCCATCGCCGGAATATGCTGGGGTAGCCAGGCCATGAGCTTGTCCATTTCTTCAATGGGTTGCGTGATGGAGGCCACGTATTGCTTGCTCCAGCGGCTGATCTGGCGGTCAAAATAATTGCCGGGTTTGCCATAACTGGCCAAGCCTCGCTCAGCGAACTTGACGGTGTGCAGGGCGGAGATGACGCGATTCATCTCGTCGTAAATCGCACCGCGCTCAGGAGGGGTCATGCCGGGCAAGGCTTGATCCCAGAGAATGCGGCCTTGCATGAATTCCATTACATAGAAAGCCCGGCCAATGACGGTTTCGTCTTCGCACAGGCAATGCATGTGGGGCACCGGCACATCGGTGCCGTACAAGCCGCTCATGACGGCGAACTCGCGCTCGATCGCATGTGCCGACGGCAGCAATTTGGCCACCGGGCCCGGCTTGGCGCGCATCACGTAGCTGCGCAACGGTGTGTTGAGCTTGTAGGTTGGGTTGGACTGGCCGCCCTTGAAGGACTCCACCGACAGGGGCCCGGCAAAGCCAGGCAGGTTTTTTGTCAACCAGACGGACAGGGCGGCGACGTCAAATGCCTGTTTTTCGGAGACCGCTTGGGTGCCTACGAAATGATCAAAGTCGCTCATGGTGTGGTATTTCTTTTATGGTTTTAGTTATCGGATTCAATGATGCGCATCAGGGCTTCGCGGTCGCGAATGACCAGACCACCCGGTTCGATGCGTATGGCTTCCTCGCGTTCCATGGACTTGAGTTCCTGATTGACACGCTGGCGCGAAGCACCCAGCAACTGCGCCAACTCTTCCTGCGCCAATTGCAGGCCGATGCGCACCTCTGACCCATCGCTGAGAGAGGGCACGCCGTAGCTTCGAACCAGGTGCAGCAACTGCTTGGCCAGCCGCGCCCGCAGTGGCAGGGTATTGAGGTCTTCCACCAGGCCGTACAACTGGCGGATGCGGCGTGCATGCAGGCGCAGCAGTGCTTCGTAAAGCTCTGCGTGAAGCGCCAGAATTTTCTTGAAATCGGCTTTGGCCACACACAAAATCGTGGTGTCGCCGTGGGCATAGGCATCGTGGGTGCGCCGATCGCCGTCGAAAATGGACACATCGCCAAACCAGATACCCGGCTCCACATAGGTCAGCGTTATCTGCTTGCCCGAAATAGAGGTCGAACTGACCCGCACCGCGCCCCGTGCACAGGCAATCCATTCGTCCGGCGGTTCGCCGCGGGCAGTTATGAGTTCGCTGTCTTTGTGACGTTTGACGTAAGCGCATCGCAGAATGTCGTGCCGCAGTGAAGGTGATAGGGTTGAGAACCAGCGACCGGAGTTGATCGCCTCGCGTTCGTCGATGGTAAGAATAGGATCGTCCATAGCCTGTCCTTTGGGTGACTGAAAACTTCCCCATTGTCGCGCGGGCGACGAGCTAAATGACTAAGGGTTGTCACCAGCGTGTCTGAACGCGAGGCGCGGAGCCTGAGTGCAGGTTCTTATTCGAAGCGTGGCGTCGTTTTGGTCAAAAACGCTGAAATACCGATACCGGCGTTGGCATGGTGAAGGTTGCGCACGAAATGATCGCGCTCACGGGCGAGTTGCTCGACCAGCGTGACATGGACTGCGTCATTGATCAGCGTCTTGATGCTGGCCAGCGCGTTGGGTGCCCGGTCATTGAGTCGGGTGGCTAGTGCCAGTGCCTCAGACAGTGCCGCGCCGGGTGGCGTCATCCGGTTGACGAGTCCCAGTTCGTGCAGCCGTTGGGTCGTCACGCGCTCGCCACACATCAACAGTTCGGTTACCAGTTGGCGGGGTAGCGCACGTGCCAGACTCCAGCTGGCGCCGCCATCGGGCGAGAGCGCGATGTTGCTGTAGGCCATGATAAATGCCGCGTCGTTGGCAGCCACGATGAAGTCGCAGGCCAGTGCGAGAGAAAACCCGGCGCCGGCGGCAGCGCCTTCGACCGCTGCAATGACAGGCTTCGGAAATGTCCGGATGGCTTCGATCCAGTCGTGCAGAGCCTCAATGCTCTG
>NZ_DHXT01000094.1:3575-10220 GCF_002413825.1 Rhodoferax sp. UBA5149 | reverse complement strand
TGGCTCAATATTCAATCGGCGCTGACAAGACATGGCTTACTCCGTTGGATGTGAAACTGCAGGACTTTGTATGCGAACGCGGGTCGTCAGGGGAAACCGAGATATGGCAGGGTCACGACGTGACCGGGTCCAGTTGCTCCGTCTCACGCTGCGCGAGCACTTCTTTGACCGTGAGCATGGCGTTGATGGCGGCTGGGAAACCGGCATAGGCGGCAACGTGAATCACGGTCTCGATCAACTGCTCGCGTGTGCCGCCCACATTGAGCAGACCGTGCACGTGCACCTTGAGTTGAGGCGCTGCGGTGCCCAAGGCCGTCAACGCCGCGACGGTGATCAACTCTCGCTGCAACAGATCCAGACCCGGGCGGGTGTAGATATCGCCAAACCCAAACTCGATGATGAAACGGCCCAGGTCCGGGGCCACGTCGGCCAATGAAGCAATCACCTGTTCGCCCGCGTGACCATCGATGTGCATAAGCGCATCCCAGCCTTTGCGAAATCGCTCGGCCTCAACGGGGGGAGGCACGGCCTGCGTTGCAAAGACCAGGCCCCGGTCTTCAAACACTTCCTTGGCCGCGAACACGCCATTCAGTCCCGCAGGAAAGCCAGCGTACACAGCCAGGTGCAACATCAGTTCGATGATCTCGGTGGCACTGCATCCCACGTTCAACGCGCCGGCAATGTGAAACTTCAGTTGAGGGCGGGCGTTGCCCAGGGCTGCGAGCATCGCAACAGTGACGAGTTGTCGGTCCCGCAGGTTCAGGTGGGGCCGTGTGTAGATCTGGCCGTAGACGAAGCTGATCGCCAGGCGGGCAAGGTCGGGAGCGATGTCCGAGAGGCTGTCGATGATTGAGGGCCGGTCGGTTGCCTCGATCCTGCGCAGTTGGTCGAGTCCGGCCTGGTAGTTGGAGTTGTCCATGGGTGTTTCGGTGTTGGGCATGGACGCAACCTTAGCGGCGTGGGTTGCGTTAGGCTATGTCATTTTTTGCTGATACCTTTCAAGCATCAGAATCACCATTGGAAAGACGACATGCGCAATCCACTCAAACTGCGACAACTGAAGTACTTCGTTGCGGTGGCCGAAGAGTTGAACTTTAGGCGAGCGGCGCAGCGGCTGTTCATCACTCAGCCACCGCTGAGTCGCCAGATCAAGATGCTCGAAGACAGCCTGGGTGCGCCCTTGTTCGAGCGCAGTCGACAGGGCGTGCGCCTGACTGATGCCGGTACCCGCTTTCTCTCGGACGCGCGATCACTCATTCGCGAGGCGGACCAGGTGCTGGGGCGGTTCGAACCTCAGGACGCCCCGGCTTTGGCTGAACTGAGCGTCGGCATCACCACTGTGATCGATGCCAGCCTGTTCGCATGGGTTGAAGCTGCCTTTGCGCAACGGTTTCCTGAAACTCGATTGACGGTGAAACGGCAGAACTCGTCGCAGTGCATCCGTGACCTGAACCGCGGGACTCTGGATGCGGCTGTGATCGGTCTACCGTCGCATGCCGAGGGTTTGACCACGGAGCATTTGTGCGATGAACCGATGGTGGCATGCATCCCTGCAAGTCACGCCGCAGCCAAAAAGCGACAACTGTCAGTTCTCGATCTCGCGCAAGACAGTCTGTTCTGGTTTGATCGAAAACTTAATCCGGCTTACTACAACCACTGTGAGAAAGTCTTTGAGCGCTTGGGATTTCGGCCTGAACGGGTGCCTGAACCATCCGATCACCACGTGTTATTAGGCCTGATCGCTAACGGTCAAGGTGTTGCGTTGATCCCGAGGTCCTTGAAGGCCATGACCCGCAAGGGGATCGTGTACAAAAGCCTTCTGGAAGGGGAGCAACTTCGCATCAGCGTAGGGGTTGCCTATCGCGTGGGAGAAGTCTCCAAGACCGTTGCGGCGCTGATTGGCTTGCTCAAGGAGCGGGTTGAAGGTCATGCTTGACGGAATGGGCGTGCCCCATTTCATTGATCATCTGTGATACTTTGGCGCGTGATGGCCAACATTGACCGCAACCAGGTGGCTGGCGTGGAAAAGGGGCCGAACACCGAGGCTGGCGTGCGTGCCCTGGACCTCAACCCGGAGGCCATGGCGGCGCTGCTGGCGCAAAAGTCGGTCAGTTTTCTGGCGGATGAGCATGTCTGGCTCAATCCGCGCACCGGCCGGGCATGGGGAACCGATGCCCAGATCCGCAAAACCTTGTGGCAGCCGCTGCTGCTGCGGGCTGGCGTGCGCTACCGCAACCCCTATCAGGCGCGGCATACCTATGCCAGCACCCTGCTGACGGCCGGCACGAACCCATGGTACGTAGCCCAGCAGCTTGGGCATGTCGACGTCCAGATGGTGTTCAGGATTTACGGCAAGTTCATCCCGCAGGACTACCAGAAGCCCAAGGCGGCGTTACGGACGGTGGGTAATGAATAGCCGCGTGCGAATATCGGCGCGAATTACGTGCGAATGCAACGCCAATGAACGACGGTTTAAAGCAGGTTTTGAGGTTAGAGGGAGAACCTACGCCAATAGTCTTGTCTTTCATTGGCGTAGGTTGTCTTTTATGGTGGAGCTGGGGGGATTTGAACCCCCGTCCGCAAGCCTTGTTCGGGCAGATCTACATGTTTAGTGGTCTGATTTGAGTCTCGCCACCTGTGTCGCGCAGCCACACGCTACACAGGACGCCAGCACCCTATTTTCTTGCCCCGGGTTAAGGTACCCAGCCCAGAGCCAGCCGATGAAATTATCTTTACAGCCGGGAGCCTCTAACTTGCGTTAAAAACCCCTTGCCCAGCCCATCGGCCTGCTGTTGTAAAGCTCACTGGCAATTAAGCAGCGAGTGCGAAACGTTCGTCGTTTGCAGTTAGTTTTTTTGAATCAGATTAACGAGCACATTCAGCTCGACATGCACCACACCGCGTCCGAACCCACGTCGAAACCAATGCAGCCCCAAGTCGCCTATTTTAGGCCTTTGCCAGCAATTGCAATAGGGCCCCCGGAGAATTA
The DNA here is from genome assembly GCF_002413825.1 of Rhodoferax sp. UBA5149. Taxonomy (GTDB): domain Bacteria; phylum Pseudomonadota; class Gammaproteobacteria; order Burkholderiales; family Burkholderiaceae_C; genus Rhodoferax. The sequence continues at coordinate 7,231 of NZ_DHXT01000094.1, read as the reverse complement.
ATGGTGGCATGCGCGCCCCACTGGCTTGGGTCGGCTGTTTGACCCAGGTAGCCGTAGGTGGCCGACACCGTCGCCATGCCGGCCGCCAGTCCGGCCACGATATCCCGTTCGTCATCGCCCACATACAGGCAGTGCACCGGGTCAATGGCAAGTCGCCTGGCGGCCTCCAACAAGGGCTCAGGGTGAGGCTTGGCATGGGGCGTGGTGTCACCGCTGATCACGGTCCGGGCCGAGGCAAACAGCGGCATGGCGCGGGTCAGGGGACCGGTGAAACGGGCGGATTTGTTGGTCACAACGCCCCACGGGAGACCGAGCGCCACCAAATGGGCAATCAATTCCGGCACACCCTCAAAAGCGTAAGTGCGTTGCGTCATGCAGCGCTCGTAATTCGTGAAAAATTCTTCCCGCAAGGCGGCAAAATCCGCGTGCTCGGGCGTCAGGCCAAAAGCCACGCCAATCATCCCGCGCGCTCCGGCACCAGCCATCGGACGATAGTGCGCCAGTGGCAATGAAGGCAGACCCCGGTCCACACGCATTTTGTCGGCTGCAGCGCCCAGATCGGGCGCGCTGTCAATCAGGGTGCCATCCAGATCGAAGAGCACGGCCTGTGCCTCGGCAAACATTCCGAAATTCCCCGTCACAGGGTCACACTGCGGGCTTTTGGGTGGCAAACAGATAGTTCACGCTGGTGTCGGCGTTCAACCAGTAGCGCCGGGTCAGCGGGTTGTACGCCATGCCGCGCGTGTGTCGCAGATCAAGGTCGGCCGATCGGCAGTAACTTGCCAACTCGCTGGGCCGCAGCATCTTGGCGTATTCATGGGTTCCGCGCGGCAGCATATTAAGCACGTACTCAGCGCCCACAATGGCCAGCAAAAACGATTTGGGATTGCGGTTCAGGGTGGAAAAAAACACCCAGCCACCCGGTTTGACCAGCGCGGCGCAGGCCCGAACCACCGACGCCGGGTCTGGCACATGCTCCAGCATTTCCATGCAGGTCACCGCATCAAAGCTGGCGGGCTGTTGCTCCGCCAATGCTTCGACGCTGACTTCCCGGTACTGCACATTCGGGGTTTGCGCTTCCAGGGCATGCAGCTGGGCCACCCTGAGCGCCTTGGCGGCCAGATCAATGCCCGTCACCTGCGCGCCTGCGCGCGCCATCGAATCCGCCAGAATGCCGCCGCCACATCCGACATCAAGAACCTGCTGGCCCTTCAGCGGACAAAGACTGTTGATCCAATCCAGTCGCAAAGGATTGATTTGATGCAGTGGACGAAACTCGCCGTCCATGTCCCACCAGCGGTGGGCCAAATCGGAAAACTTGGCCAGTTCGGCCGGATCAGCGTTCAATGTTGAAGTCATGGGGAGATTATCGACAAAATATAAGGTCCATGGCCTGGAGACCCAGAACAAGGTCAACTGAAACAAAAAAACCTCGCCAAGGCGAGGTTTTTTTCGAAGCAGTCTTTTTAGACCGCTTCCGGGCGTAAACGCCAATTACTTGCCGACGGCGCGGGTACCAACCACTTCGATTTCCACGCGACGGTTCTTGGCTTGACCTTCTTTGGTCTTGTTGTCAGCCACAGGCTGCTTCTCGCCTTTGCCTTCGGTGTAAACGCGGTTTTTCTCGATGCCCTTGGACACCAAGTAAGCCTTCACAGCTTCTGAGCGGCGGACCGACAGCTTCTGGTTGTAGGCATCGGTACCAATGGAGTCGGTATGACCCACAGCAATGATGACTTCCAGATTAATACTCTTAACCTTGCCAACCAGGTCATCCAGTTTGGCTTTGCCTTCAGGCTTGATCACGGACTTGTCGAAGTCAAAGAATGCATCCGCAGCGTAGGTCACTTTGGTGGCTGCGAGTGGCGCCGGTCGCGCAACGGGCGCAGCGGCAGGCGCAGGCGCTGGAGCAGCCTTGGGAGCCATGTGAGCCGGTGCAGCAGGTGCAGCGACAGGGGCCACGATGGCACCATCGCAACCGACAGCCGCCGTAGCGGGTGTCCAGTTGGCATCACGCCAGCACAGACCTGTGGAATTTTTCCAGGTATCACCGGCAGCATCGCGCCAGTTGTCAATCGATTGTGCACCGGCAACAGTTGCGAGTGCTGCGGTTGCAATCAACATTGCCACTTTGTTTAATTTCTTCATGGTTCTCCTTGTGGGGAAAAAAGCCGCAGCAGCGCTGCGAATATTTGTAACACGCTCTAAATGCCCATCATCTAAAACGTTATTGGCATTGTGCCACAGCGAGATTCGGCCTTAAACCCCAAACCGGGTCATAGGCATTTCCACCACAAAAGCCGTGAAAAATGCGCTTTGTCGTTGCGAATAAGCAACAAGGCCCGCCCTTAGAATCGGAGGTTGCCTTTGACATAGCCCTAGCCACGACCTCCCATGACCCAGTTCGCCAAAGAAACCCTGCCCATCAGTCTTGAAGAGGAGATGCGCCGGAGCTACCTCGATTACGCCATGAGCGTGATTGTGGGCCGTGCCCTGCCCGACGCGCGGGACGGCCTGAAACCGGTTCACCGACGCGTGCTGTTTGCCATGCACGAGCTCAACAACGACTGGAACCGGCCGTACAAGAAATCGGCCCGTATTGTGGGTGATGTGATTGGCAAGTACCACCCGCACGGCGACAGCGCGGTGTATGAAACCATCGTGCGTATGGCGCAGGACTTCTCTCTACGCCACATGCTGGTGGATGGCCAGGGCAACTTCGGCTCAGTGGACGGCGACAACGCTGCAGCCATGCGTTATACCGAAATCCGTATGTCCAAGATCGCGCATGAGTTGCTAGCCGATCTGGACAAGGAAACCGTCGATTTCGGCCCCAACTACGACGGCAGCGAGCAAGAGCCACTGGTCATGCCAGCGCGCTTCCCCAATTTGCTGGTGAATGGCTCCTCCGGCATTGCGGTGGGCATGGCCACCAACATCCCTCCGCACAACCTGAATGAAGTGGTCGACGGCTGCCTGCATTTGCTGCGCAACCCGGACGCATCCATCGACGAGTTGATGGAAATCATCCCGGCGCCCGACTTCCCGACGGCGGGCATCATTTACGGCATCAACGGCGTCAAGGACGGCTACCGCACAGGGCGCGGACGCGTTGTCATGCGCGCCAAATGCCACTTCGAAGACATTGACAAGGGCCAGCGACAAGCCATCATCGTGGATGAGTTGCCCTACCAGTGCAACAAAAAGACCTTGCAGGAGCGCATGGCCGAGCTGGTGCACGAGAAAAAGATTGAGGGCATCAGCCACATCCAGGACGAGTCGGACAAGTCCGGCATGCGCCTGGTGATCGAACTCAAGCGCGGCGAAGTGCCCGAGGTGGTGCTCAACAACCTGTACAAGCAGACGCAGTTGCAGGACACCTTTGGCATGAATATGGTGGCGCTGATCAATGGTCAGCCCAAACTGTGCAACCTCAAGGACCTGATTGAAGTCTTCTTGGAGCACCGGCGTGAAGTGGTGACGAGGCGCACCATCTTCAACCTGCGCAAGGCGCGCGAGCGCGGCCATGTGCTCGAAGGCCTGGCGGTGGCGTTGGCGAACATCGACGAATTCATTGCCATCATCCGCAATGCCCCGACGCCACCGGTGGCCAAGGTCGAGCTGATGGCCAAGCCCTGGGACAGCAAACTGGTGCG
>NZ_DHXT01000094.1:0-3463 GCF_002413825.1 Rhodoferax sp. UBA5149 | reverse complement strand
GAGACGCAAGCGCAGGAAATCCTGCAGATGCGTCTGCAACGCCTGACCGGGCTGGAGCAGGACAAGATCGTGGCGGAATACAAAGAGGTGATGGCCGAAATCGACGACCTGCTCGACATTCTGGCCCGCCCGGAACGTGTCTCCACCATCATCACCGAAGAGCTCACCGCGATCAAAACCGAGTTCGGCCAGACCAAGCTGGGCGCGCGCCGCAGCCTGGTGGAGCACAGCTCGTACGACCTGAGCACGGAAGACCTGATCACCCCCACCGACATGGTGGTCACGCTCTCGCACAGCGGCTACATCAAGAGCCAGCCGCTGAGCGAATACCGGGCGCAAAAACGCGGTGGTCGCGGCAAGCAGGCCACCGCCACCAAAGAAGACGACTGGGTCGACCAGCTGTTCATTGCCAACACGCACGATTACATCTTGTGCTTCAGCAACCGCGGCCGACTCTATTGGCTCAAGGTATGGGAAGTGCCACAGGGTTCGCGCGGCTCGCGCGGACGGCCTATTGTCAACATGTTCCCGCTGCAAGAGGGCGAAAAGATCAACGTCGTATTGCCACTGACAGGCGACAAGCGCAGCTTCCCGGCCGACCAGTATGTGTTCATGGCCACCTCCATGGGCACCGTCAAGAAGACCGCGCTCGACGAATTCAACAACCCGCGCAAGGGCGGCATCATCGCCGTCAATCTGGATGACGGCGACTACCTCATTGGCGCCGCCCTGACGGACGGCCAGCATGACGTGATGCTGTTCAGCGATGGTGGCAAGGCCGTTCGTTTTGACGAAAACGACGTGCGCCCACTCGGTCGCAATGCCCGCGGCGTGCGCGGCATGATGCTCGAAGAGGGCCAGGGCGTGATCGCCATGCTGGTGGCCGAAGATGAGCTGCAAAGCGTGCTGACCGCCACCGAAAACGGCTTCGGCAAGCGCACCAGCATCACCGAGTACACGCGCCACGGGCGCGGCACCAAGGGCATGATTGCCATCACCCAGTCCGAGCGCAATGGCAAAGTGGTGGCCGCCACGCTGGTGCACGCCGATGACGAGATCATGCTGATCACCGACAAGGGCGTCTTGGTACGCACCCGGGTCAGCGAGATTCGCGAACTCGGTCGCGCCACGCAAGGCGTCACCCTGATCGGCCTGGACGAAGGCTCCCAGCTCAGTGGGCTGCAGCGCATCGTCGAGAATGACGCGAACCCCATCGTCGGTGACGCGACCGGTGATGGTGAAGACGACACCGGTACCGCAACCTGATTGCTATTTTTTTTATAGCTACCTACGCCCAATTGACGAGGGCTAGAGCCATGAAACACAAGCCTGAACCATGACCCAGCCCGCGCCCCCCAGCCCAAGTCTGTCTGACTTGCGCGTCCAGATTGACGCCATCGATCTGCAATTGCTGACGCTTCTCAACAACCGCGCCCTGGTGGCGGAAAAGGTGGGGGAAGTCAAGAAGCGCGAAGGCACGGCATTTTTCCGGCCGGACCGCGTAGCGCAGGTGATTGACACGATCCAGCAGGTCAATCCGGGGCCGCTGAAGAATGCGCATGTGGCGGCCATCTGGCGCGAAATCATGTCGGCCTGCCTGGCCCTGGAAGCGCCGCAGCGGGTCGCCGTGTTGGGGCCGGCGGGCACCTTCTGTGAGCAGGCCGCGATTGAGTTTTTTGGTGGCGCCGCCGACCTGATTTACTGCGCCAACTTTGATGAAGTCTTTCATGCCACGGCGGCGGGCAGCGCGCAATACGGCGTCGTCGGGGTTGAAAACTCGACCGAGGGCATGGTGACGCGCTCGCTCGATTTGTTTTTGCATTCACCGACGCATGTTATTGGCGAGGTCACGCTGCTGGTGCGTCACAACCTGCTGCGCCTGGAGAATTCGCTGGAAGGCATTGAAGTCGTGCTGGCCCATCCGCTGGCGCTGGCCCAGTGCCAGGCCTGGCTGTCCAAACACCTGCCCCACGCCGAGCGCCGTCCAGTGTCCAGCAACGCCGAAGGGGCCCGGCTGGCCACCACCAACCCGGCCTGGGCGGGCCTGGCCAGCGAGCGTGCGGCGACCCAGTTTGGCTTGCACATCGCCGCCCACGCGATTCAGGATGACGCCTACAACCGCACCCGTTTCGCCATCATCTGTCTGCCGCAAACCGTCGGCACGCCCCCGCCCTCAGGCAACGACTGCACCAGCCTGGTGGTGTCCGTGCCCAACCGGCCGGGTGCTGTCCACGATCTTCTGGTACCGCTCAAAACCCATGGCGTGTCCATGACGCGTTTCGAATCACGGCCAGCGCGCACGGGCCAGTGGGAGTACTACTTTTACATCGACATCCAGGGCCACCCCTCGCAGCCGAATGTCGCGTCAGCGCTCAAGGAGCTTCAGCGACTTTGTGCGTTTTATAAAGTGCTTGGCACCTACCCGGTGGCTGAATGATGTTTGAACAACTGGCCATCATTGGCTGTGGATTGATGGGTGGCTCGTTTGCGCTGGCGCTCAAGCGCGCCGGGCTGGTCAAACGGGTGGTCGGCTACAGCAAGTCGCCCTCCACCACCGAGCGTGCTCGCCAGATGGGCGTGATTGACGTCGAGGCCCCGTCAGCCTTGCTGGCGGTGTCGGGCGCCGATATCGTCCTGATCGCGGTACCGGTGGCGGCGACCGAAGCCACCTTCAAGGCCATCAAACATCTGGTGACGCCCCAGATGCTGATCATGGACGTCGGCTCGACCAAACGCGACGTGATCGACGCCGGTCGCCGCGCCCTGCGCGAGCAGATCGGATCGTTCGTACCGGCCCACCCGATTGCCGGCAAGGAAGTCTCGGGCGTGGAGCATGCGGATGCCGATTTGTACAGCGGCAAGCAGGTGATTCTCACGCCGATTGAACGCACGCTGACGATCCAGCTGCAAAAGGCGGTCGACGTCTGGACGGCGCTGGGTTGCCGCGTGCTCAAAATGTCGCCCGAGTCGCATGATGCGGCGTTTGCCGCCGTCAGCCACCTGCCGCACCTGATTTCATTTGCGCTCATGAACGCCATCGCGGGCCAGCCACAGGGCAAAGACTATCTGTCGCTGGCGGGCCCCGGCTTCCGTGACTTCACCCGCATCGCCGCCAGTGACGCCAAAGTGTGGCGCGACATCATGATGTCCAACCGCGAAGAGTTGCTGGCCCAATCCAAAATTTTCCAGCGCAACCTGCACGCGCTGGAACTGATGATCTCCAGTGGCAACAGCGAAGCCCTGGAAGACTTGATTGAGCAGGCCAGTCTGACCCGTGCCCACTGGAGCATGGCCAAAAATCAAAAATAATGTATTCCACCGCGTTTCTTGATATCCCGCCGCTCGACAGCGCGGGCGGCACCATCGTCCTTCCGGGCTCCAAGAGCATTTCGAACCGCGTGCTGCTGCTGTCGGCCCTGAGCCAGGGCACGACCACCGTGCACCCTGTCTCTTATACACATCT
>NZ_DHXT01000178.1:4408-7723 GCF_002413825.1 Rhodoferax sp. UBA5149 | reverse complement strand
GACGAAGCGGTTGGTCGAAGCAGTGCGTTACCGCACAGACGAGCCGCGAAGTACTTTGTAAGGTGCTTCATCAGCGCATTCTTTCGTAAGGACTCGTCATGCAGAACCAGACTCTTCGTCTTCGGGCTTTTACCTTCATCGTCGGCATTGCCCTGCTCGCCTTCAGCGGCTGGGCCAGTGCGGACCCGCCGTCGCGCGTCGCGCGTTTGGGCTACACCACCGGCTCGGTCAGCTTTTCGCCCGCCGGCGAGAGTGACTGGGTGCAGGCCACGGTCAATCGGCCGCTGACCACGGGCGACCGCCTGTGGGCGGTGGCTGGCGCGCGCGCGGAAATCCAGGTCGGCGGCGCCATGATTCGCATGAGCGCCGACACCGGCGTCTCCGTTCTCAACCTGGACGACCGTATCGCCCAACTGCAATTGACGCAGGGCACCTTGAACGTGCGCGTGCGTCGTCTCGAACCCAACCAGGTGTTCGAGGTCGATACACCGAACCTCGCTTTTACCCTGCGTAAACCTGGTGAATACCGCATCTCGGTCGACCCCGACGGCAATGCGACGGACATCGTCGTGCGCAAAGGCCAGGGAGAGGTGTACGGAGAAGGCGCGTCGTACGTGGTCGATTCGCGCCAACCCTATCGCTTCAACGGCACCGGCTTGCGCGAGTACCAGTTGATCGATGCGCCACGCCTTGACGAGTTTGACCGCTGGGCGAGCGAGCGCGACCGCCAATACGACAAATCGGCCTCCGCGCGCTATGTGTCGCCCGACGTGGTCGGCTACCAGGACCTGGATGCCAACGGCACTTGGAGCGCCGACGCGACCTACGGCAACGTCTGGACCCCGAATCGCGTGGCCGCTGGCTGGGCACCCTACCGTGACGGTCATTGGGCCTGGGTTGACCCCTGGGGTTGGACCTGGGTGGATGACGCGCCTTGGGGCTTTGCGGTGTCCCATTACGGCCGCTGGCGGAATCTGCGTGGCACGTGGGGGTGGGTACCCGGCCCCGTGCGCAGTCAGGCCTATTACGCCCCGGCCGTCGTGGCGTTCGTGGGCGGCAGCAACTTCCAGCTGACGCTTTCCAGCGGCAACGTCGGTGGCATCGCCTGGTTCCCGCTGGCGCCGCGCGAGGTCTATCACCCGACCTATCCGGTGAGTCGCGGCTATTTCGAGGGCGTCAACCGCAGCAACACCGTCATCAACAACACCATTATCAAAAACACCTACAACACGACGAATGTGACCAACGTTATTTACGCCAATCGGCAAGTGCCAGGCGCCGTGGTCGCCGTGCCAACGGCGACGTTTGTGCAGTCGCAGCCGGTGTCCAGGTCGGCGGTCCGGCTCACGCGGGAGATGGTGGCCAGCACGGCGGTGGCGGTTGCGCCGCACGTCGCGCCGACCGAAAAAAGTGTGCACGGGGCGGCCAATGCGGGCGACAAACCGCCGGCCCGTGTGTTCGAGCGGCCGGTTGTCGCCCGTACCGCGCCGCCGGCCGCGCACGTCGGTTTCGCGGCGCAACAGCCGCAACTGACGGCCACGCCGGGCAAGCCGCTTGATGACGCTGCACGCAGGGAATTGAAGCCGGCAACCGTTGCGCCGGTGCCCGTCGTCAAAGTGGTGACCCCGGCACAGGTCAAGCCGCCGACGTCTGCCCCGCCGCCGCCGACGGCACCGGGCGCCAGGCCGGGTGAGGCGCGCGGGAAACCCGAGGGGCCCAAGTTGCCTGCAGTATCCGTGGTGCCCGTAACACCCGCAGTACCGGTAGCTCCGCCACCATCCTCGCTGCCACCTCCGCCGCAGCCACCAGCAGCGGTGCCGCCCAAGGTGACCGTCGCGCCGCCGCCCAAGGTCGTCCCGCCGCACGTCACGCCACCGGTACCGGCAGCACCCGCAGCGGAGCCTCGCGGCAGGTCGGAACAGCGTGGCAACGGTGAACGTCGCGCACAACCCACCGCGCCGCCGCCTATGCCACAGGTGGTCGAACCCAAGGTTGTTGCGCCACCACCAGTGGCTCACCCAGCACCGGCGACGCCAGCGCCGCCGCAACGGTCGGAGCCGCCCAAGGCGGTTCCCACACCGCAAGTCGTGCCGCCCGTGCCGACGGTCGTTGCGCCTAAACCACCACCGCAACGGGCCCCCGAACCCAAGCCGGTCGCACCGCAAGTTGCGCCGCCGACGGCGCCGATGCCAGCACCGGTGTCGCGGTCGATGCCGCCCAAGGTGGTGCGGCCACCGCCAGTCGCTCCGCCGCCCCCACCGGCCGTGCATGCACCGGTGAAACCTGAGCCCGTCCCTGTCGTCAAGCCGGTCGAGCCACGTCCGCCGGTGGTGGCGCCTAAACCGTCGCCACCGCCCCCACCGCAAGCCCAATCGGCGCCCAAAGCACAGCCGCATGTCCAAGGCCCCAAGCCTGCGGCCAGCAAGCCGTCCGATCCCAAAAACGACAACGAGGAGCGTCGGCGGGAAGAAGAAATCCGCAAGCAAAAAGGGCAGGGCGGCTAGACCCTGGACCGGTACGTTGTGCCATGTCTTGCGGGCTAAAACCTCTTCTATTGATGCCCGCCAAGTGCGTTGGCGTACCGTCACTTCAGCTGGCTTGTGTCGCCTTGATTAGCTCACTCCGGGAAACAGTGATTGTTTTTAAATCCGTCGACTGTCGTTACGGAGGCAAAGCGATTCAGTAGAAAGTAAACGCGATGCTGGTGTTCGCTGCTGGAAATACTTATCTCTGAGGCTATTCCGGTTGACGCCAGAAAGGCCATGACATCGTTGAGAAAGACCTCTTTGTGCAGCGGGGGGAGATCTTTTTTCGCCTCGGTAAAGCATTTGAACTGCGTTCCAAGGCGACGGTGCACAGGTAACTCCAAAGTGAACTCAGTATCCTTTTTGCCGACACCACCACGTGTCTTGATATCGATAATCCGGTTTTGCAATTGCCCATTCTGGCGGTCAATTTCGCTCGCCATTTTCTCAATATATTGATCTGTCCCGTACCGAACAATTAAGCAATGGAAAGTTATTTTTCCCAAAAGCTCGGCGGGTAGCCGTGCCTTGACTCGAATGACGTAGGTCTTGAGTCGACTGTGATAGCGGGTCGTTGCATAGTTCAAAATTCCGCGTGTTATTGCATTGATGACGGTTCCCACGGCGGCGACGATCCCAGTCGCCTTTGCTATTTCCACGACGTCCATGCCGCCAAAAAATTTTTGAAATATTTCGATCACGATAGCTGGTGTCAAGGGTTGTGTGTCAGGCCGAATGGCTAGAGCCCGTTTTTCATAAATCTAAACCAAGCAAATCCATCGCTTCAGCC
>NZ_DHXT01000178.1:0-4256 GCF_002413825.1 Rhodoferax sp. UBA5149 | reverse complement strand
GCGTCCACCACGCGCAGGGCGTCGATGCCGCGCACGCGCAACTGGGCGTCGACCACGTCCAGCGGTCCATTGCCCATGCGGCAGCTGCCGACAGGGTGGTAGATGGTATCGGCGTGGTCGCGGATGTAGTGCTCGATCTGGGCGTCGCTTTGGGCGGCGGCGGAGGCCGCCAGTTCTTTGCCGCCAATCCCCGCCAGTGCGGGCTGCGACAGAATCTGGCGCATCAGCTTGAAGCCGCGAATCAGGCGGTCCATGTCGTCACGTTCCCCCAGAAAATTGGGATCAATCATCGGCGGCTCCAGCGGGTCTTTGCTGGCCAGTGTGACACTGCCACGGCTGCGCGGACGCAGCAGGCACACGTGGCACGAGTAGCCATGGCCAAAGGTGGTGGTGCGGCCATGATTGAGCAGTTTGGCGATGACAAAGTGCAATTGCAGGTCCGGGATGGCCTCACTGGGCTGGCTCTTGATGAAGCCACCGGCCTCGGCGAAATTGGTGGTGAGCATGCCGCTGCGCAAATTGCGCCACTCGAAAATGCCCTTGATGGCGCGCACCATGCCGCTCAGTGACAGGCCAAACAACTCTTTGGCCTGCGGGGCATCGACCACCTGCACCACGTCCACGTGGTCGTGCAGGTGTTGCCCCACGCCTGGCAGATCGTGCACGGTGGCAATGCCGTTTTCCAGCAGATGCGCATGCGGGCCAATGCCGGAGAGCATGAGGATCTGGGGCGACTGCAAGGCCCCCGCGCACAGCAGCACCTCGCGCGCGGCCTTGAGCTGTTTCACCTGTCCTTCGTGGTGGAGTTCCACGCCCACCGCGCGTTTGCGCTCCATCAGGACGCGGGTGGTGTGCGCGCCCGTGAACACGCGCAGGTTGGGGCGCGACAAGTGGGGCGTCAGGTAGGCATCGGCCGCGCTGAAACGCTCGCCATTTTTGTGCGTCACCTGGAACATGCCCACCCCTTCCTGCTGGGCGCCGTTGAAGTCAGTGTTGTGCACAAAACCGGCCTGCTGCCCGGCCGCCACAAACACCGGCCCAAAGCGGTTGGGGCTGCGCAAATCCATCACATTGAGCGGGCCGTCGGCACCGTGGAAGGCGTCGGCACCGCGCTCGTTGTGTTCCGCGCGTTTGAAGTAAGGCAGCACGTCGTCATAGGCCCAGCCGGGGTTGCCCTCCGCCGCCCAGTGGTCGTAGTCATCGCGGTGGCCGCGGGCGTAAATCATGGCGTTCACCGAACTGGAGCCGCCCAGCACCTTGCCGCGTGGTTGGTAACCACGGCGGCCATTCAGACCGGGCTGCGGCACGGTATCAAACTTCCAGTTGGCCTGCCCATTCTTGGCGATCAGGGCCAGCCCGGCCGGGCAGTGGATCAGCACGCTGCTGTCGGCGGGGCCGGCTTCCAGCAGCGCCACCATGATGGCCGGGTTCTCGCTCAGCCGTGCCGCCAGCACGCAGCCGGCAGAGCCTGCGCCGACGATGATGTAGTCAAACATATGGGTCTCCTGGGCACCTTGGTGGATCATCTTGTGGTGGGTCCCAGAGCGTACGTTACCGCAAACTCGGGCGCACGGCTACAGGGTTGTCGCCAGGGGTAGGGCTGAGCGCACGGCCGTAGACGACGACGCAGTCTTTCAAGTTGGCTCGCATTGAGGAAAGGCGCGCCGCCCGGTTTACGGGTCGCTGACGGCCCGATCGAATCCCGGATCGGTGTCAGGCATCTGTTCGCTGCGGTATATAGATTGCACGCAACTTAATTGTGTGCTATAGTTGCGCCATGTCAACGCAAAACCCCGCCTCCCAAGTCAACCCCGCCCTGCTGCTGGACAACCAGTTGTGCTTTGCGCTGTATTCCACCTCGCTGGCCATGACCAAGCTCTACAAGCCGCTGCTCGAAGCCTTGGGGCTCACCTATCCGCAGTACTTGGTGATGCTGGTGTTGTGGGAGCAGGATGACGTTTCCGTGTCGGCGCTGGGTGAGCGCCTGTTTCTGGACTCCGGCACGCTGACGCCTTTGCTCAAGCGCATGGAAGCCGCCGACCTGCTGGTGCGCGCGCGCTCGGCCCAGGACGAGCGGCGGGTGCAGATATCCCTTACCGCGGCGGGCCGCAAACTCAAGGCGAAGGCCGCCAAGGTGCCGGCTTGCGTGGTCAGCGCCACCCACTGTCCCATCCCCGAGCTGATGGCCCTCACCCAAAAGGTGCAGGCCCTGCGCCGCCAGCTGACGGTCTGATGCGGCATTGATTTTCATCTCCTCTTTTCAACCCGCTTCAATTCAAGAAGCTTTTCTCCAAGGAAACACCATGGCCACCAAAGTCGAAAAAGTTATCTACCAAGCCCACGCCACGGCCACCGGTGGCCGTGATGGCACCGTCAAGTCTTCCGACGGCTTGCTGGACCTCAAGCTGACCGTGCCCAAAGAAATGGGCGGCGCGGGCGGCGGCGTCAACCCCGAGCAGCTGTTCGCTGCGGGCTACAGCGCCTGCTTCATTGGCGCCATGAAATTCGTGGCCGGCACGCAAAAGCTGGCCATGCCGGCCGATGCCTCCATCAACGCCACGGTCGGCATTGGCCAGATTCCCGCCGGCTTCGGCATCGAGGTGCAATTGGTGGTGAGCCTGCCCGGCATGGACCGCGCGGTCGCCCAGGCCCTGGTCAACAAGGCTCATGAAGTGTGCCCCTACTCCAACGCCACGCGCGGCAACATTGAAGTGACCATTACGCTCGCGTAATTCAAAGCCCGCGCTGGCGTAATTCAAAGTCCAGGCGGGTGAAATGTCCTTGTCACCTTGGCGGCCTGTTCCGATTGACGGCGCGGGCCGTCTCAAATATGGTTGCAGCATGACTACACTTGATTTTCTGGTCCGCAAAGACCAACTCGCCACCACCGAACTGCGCAGCACGCCGGAACTGCCCTTGAACGACGGCGAGATCCGCGTGCGCATTGACAAGTTTGCGCTGACCTCCAACAACATCACCTACGCCGCCTTTGGCGAGGCGATGAACTATTGGTCTTTCTTCCCGGTCAGCGCGCCAGGCGATGGCAACTGGGGGCGCATCCCGGTGTGGGGTTTTGCGACCGTGGTGCAGTCACTGCATCCCGGTGTGGCGGTGGGCGAGAAGCTCTATGGTTACTACCCGATGTCCAGCAGCGTGGTGTTGCAACCCACGCGTCTGTCGCCGACCGGGTTCTCGGATGGCGCGGCGCACCGGGCCAGCTTGCACCCGGTGTACAACCAGTATTTGCGTTGCAGCGCCGACCCGTTTTACACGCTACACAGTGAAGACACGCAAGCCCTGCTGCGTCCGCTGTTCATTACCTCATGGCTGATTGACGATTTTCTGGCCGACAACGACTTCTTTGGCGCGCTCGCGACGGGTGCGCAACCGGCGGTCATGTTGTTGTCCAGTGCATCGAGCAAAACGGCGTATGGCACCGCGTTCCAGCTGGCACAGCGCCAGGGGATTGAGGTCGTGGGTTTGACATCGACGGCCAACGTCGCGTTTTGCGAGAGCCTGGGTTGCTACCACCGCGTGCTGACCTACGATCAGCTCGACCAGTTGGACGCGGACGCGCCCTGTGTCTATATCGACTTTGCCGGCAATGCCGACCTGCGCCGTGCCATTCACACCCGCTTCAAGAATCTGAAGTACAGCAGTTCCATCGGCGGCACGCACGTCGAACAGCTCGGTGGCGCCAAAGACCTGCCCGGGCCAAGAGCCACCCTGTTTTTCGCCCCGGCACAGATCAAGAAACGCAGCACGGATTGGGGTGCCGAAGGACTCGGGCAGCGCCTGCTGCAGGCCTGGCAGGCTTTTGTCGCCAAGGTCAATGACCCGGCGGCGGTGTGGCTGGTGGCTGAGCAGCATCAGGGGCCGGTGGCCGTGGCGGCCGCGTACCGCCACGTGCTGGGTGGGCGGGGTGACCCGCGGCGCGGCCACATGCTGTCGCTGAACTAGCGTTCGAACCGCCCCAACCGTCGCCACCGGGCGTGGCGCGCGGCCTTGACTTGCATCAAAAATGGCGAGAAGGATGCGGTGCAAACTTGTCGTCAGCACAATCGGGCATGATGTACTGATAACTACACAAGGGGCACCATGAAGCTGGCGCTGCTGTCAGACATTCACGCGAACATTCAGGCCTTTGATGCCTGCCTGGCGCATGCCCGCGAGCAGGGTGCGCAGCAGTTTGCGCTGTTGGGCGATCTGGTGGGTTACGGGGCCGACCCGGTGGCCGTGGTCAGAAGAGCGCAGGA
>NZ_DHXT01000029.1 GCF_002413825.1 Rhodoferax sp. UBA5149 | reverse complement strand
ATGCCGATCATGAACGGCATCGAGTTCCTGCAGGTGATGAAGCATGACGAGAAGTTGAGAGCCACGCCGGTGATAGTGCTCACCACTTCCGAAGAGCAGCAGGACAAGGTCAATAGCTTCAACCTGGGCGTGGCGGGCTATATGGCCAAGCCGGTGGATTACCAGCGGTTCGTCGAAGTCATGCGCTCGATCAACACCTACTGGACGATCAGCGAGATGCCCGGCTAACCGCTGCCATCAGCCGCATTCCAAAAGAGATGACAAAGCCGCAAGTCCACCTCCTGGTCGTCGAAGACGATATCGTCGACCGCATGGCCTGCCGCCGCGCGCTGGCCCAGAACCCGGCCTACGACTTCACCCTGTACGAAGCGGAAACCGGACGGCAAGGGTTGCAACTCGCCTCCACCCATGCAATCGACTGCATCCTGCTCGACTACCACTTACCCGATCTGGACGGCATCGAGTTTTTAAAAGAGCTGCGCGGCGAGATGGCGGAAATTCCAGTGCCGGTGATGATGCTAACCGGCTCCGACAATGCGGCAATCGCGGTGGAAGCGATGAAGCGCGGCGCCAGAGATTATTTGGTCAAGGACGTCGAACGCCAGTACCTGGAGCTGCTGCCCGCCGTGATCGAGCGCGTGCTGCGCGAGCAGGCCCTGATTTCCGAAAAAAAGCACACCGAGCAGATGCTGTGGCGCGCCGAAGCCAATTACCGCATCCTGGTGGAGCAGATTCCGGCCATCACTTACATCGCAGATATCGACAATCCCGGCAGCAATCTTTATATCAGTCCACAGGTGGCAACTTTGGGCTATACACCAGAAGAATGGCTGGCCGAACCCAACCTGCGTTTTAAGTTGATCCATCCCGAGGATATATCGCGCGTCAACGCCGACATC
This sequence comes from Rhodoferax sp. UBA5149, assembly GCF_002413825.1. GTDB lineage: Bacteria > Pseudomonadota > Gammaproteobacteria > Burkholderiales > Burkholderiaceae_C > Rhodoferax. The sequence goes on along the minus strand of NZ_DHXT01000029.1, from coordinate 19,405 downwards.
AACCAGGCTCGCACCAGCAGACAGCCGCTGCGCACCGAATACCGCATGCTCACGCGCGACAAGCGCACTCTGTGGATACGCGACCAGGCTACCGTGGTACTGGGTGAGAACGGCCAACCCCTGTTCCTGCAAGGCATCCTGATCGACATCAGCGAAATGAAGGTGGTGGTGGAAGAGTTGAGCCAGCATCGCCACCGTTTGGAAGAGCTGGTGGTCAAGCGCACCGTCATGCTGGAATCGGCCAACGCATCGTTGCGCCAGGAAGTCACGGAGCGCCGTCAGATTGAAACGGAGCTGTTCGAGGAAAAGGAATTCGCACAGGTAACCCTTGCCTCCATCGGCGACGCAGTGATCACCGCCGACACCAACGGGAAGATCGGCTACATGAACCCGCTCGCCGAACAACTCACCGGCTGGGGTTTGAGCGAAGCACGCGGACAAGCGTTTGCCGAGGTGTTCAACATCGTGGATGAAGCCAGCCGCGAGCCGATTCAGGACATCGTCGCCAAGTGCCTGGCCAACGGCAGCTATACCAGCATGCCCGACCACAACCTGCTGATCCGCCGCGACGGCATGGAATACGCCGTGGACGATTGCGCCGCGCCGATTCGCAACCGCGACGCCACCCCGATCGGGGTCGTCATTGTGTTCCACGACGTCACGCAGCAAAGACAACTATCCCGCCAACTGTCCTACCAGGCCAGCCACGACCCATTGACCGGACTGGTCAACCGCGCCGAATTCGAGCAGCGCTTAGTGCGCGTACTCGCCAGCGCCCACGCGGAGAAATTCGAACACGCGCTGTGCTATCTCGATCTGGATCAGTTCAAGGTGGTCAACGACACCTGCGGCCATAACGCGGGCGACGAGCTGCTACGCCAGATCAGCGCCCTGCTGCACGAAAAGATGCGCCAGCGTGACACGCTGGCGCGGCTGGGCGGCGACGAGTTCGGCATCCTGCTTGAGCACTGTCATCTGGATCAGGCCATCCGGCTGTGCAACGAGTTGTGCGAAGCAGTGCGCAGCTTCCGTTTTGTCTGGCGGGACAAGCCGTTCAGTATCGGCATCAGCATCGGTGTGGTGTCCATTACGCCCCATACCGAAAACGCGAGCACAGTCATGAGCGCCGCCGACACCGCCTGCTATATCGCCAAGGAGAAGGGCCGCAACCGGGTGCACGTCTACCAGGAAGATGACAGCGATTTCGCCGAGCGGCGCAGCCAGATGCAGTGGGTTTCACGCCTCACCCAGGCGCTCGACGAAAACCGTTTCAGGCTGTGCTACCAGCCGATCACACCGCTATCCGGCGTGACTGGCGAACGCCCGCACTACGAAATTCTGCTGCGCCTGCTGGATGACGGTGGCAATCTGGTGGAACCCGCCGCCTTCATCCCGGCGGCGGAACGCTTCAACCTGATGCCCGCCATCGACCGCTGGGTGTTGCGCCAGGTAGTGGCGAACTGTGCGGCATCGCCCAGCGGCCACGCCGAGGAACAGCCGCCTATTTTCGCGGTCAACCTGTCCGGCGCCTCCCTCAGCGACGACAATCTGGTCGGCTACATTCGCGGCCTGCTGGAGGAATATCAGGTGGCACCCGACTCACTCTGCTTCGAGATCACTGAAACAACCGCCATGGCCAACTTGCAGCGCGCGATGCAGTTCATGAACGAACTCAAGAAAATCGGCTGCTGGTTCGCCCTGGACAACTTTGGGGGCGCCATGTCCTCATTCACTTACATCAAGAAACTGCCGGTGGATTTCATCAAAATCGACGGCTCCTTCATCAAGAGCATCATCGAAGACGAGGTCAATCGGGCCCTGGCCAATGCCATCAACCAGATTGCGCACGTGATGGCAATCCAGACCGTGGCCGAATGCGCGGAAACCGACATCGTCCTGGACATGTTGAAGCAACTCGGCGTCGATCATGCCCAAGGCTGGGCCATTGCCGCGCCGCGCCCGCTGGAGGAATTACGGATAGGGAATTCAACCATTTCGAGCCACCAAGTATCGCCACTATAGGATAAGCGCTATTTCAAGTATTCCAGGGCTGGCTTTGGAAAATCCGCAGTCAGAAGCGCGATCTGGACAGCGCGATTGAAGTGACGAGCTAGTGATTGAGACGGCGCAGGAAGTCTGGGGCGAGGCTTAAGCCGAGGGAAATAAAGCGGCGGATCAGGCCAGCGCATGGCGTCTGGCCGTGCGCTCAGCCACAAAAGCCAGCGCAAAGGTCAGCGCTTCTTCCATTGATTGTTCGATGGCATGGCGTTCACTCTCGGTCAGGTAGAACATCATGTCGACATCGTGCCTGACATAGCGGGCAGGCAATCGGTTCAACGCGACGCAGGCTACATCGGCCAGCATGTCGGACGTGAAGTTCGGATGGGCCTCGGAGCGCCGGGCCACCTCCTCAAACACCAGACGTTCGTAATAGTTGTGAACCTGTTCGAAATTGATGACCATAAAACTCTCCAGCAATTGTCACGGCGACCTGATCAGCGGACAACCTTAGCAGCTCCCATGGACACTGACAAGCTCAGACAGCCGTTTTTTTCTCTTTTTGATAGGTATTGCGTGCGTTGATAGCTATGAAACTTGTAGCAGCCACTAATCTGAGATATAGTTTCCCGTCACGCCGGAAAACTGCGGGTATCAAAGGTTGATGCCGCGTACAAGTTAAAACACCCCGACGATCAACCAACGCTTTGAGGAGAGCCGTTTAATGAGTTCCAAAGAAAATGCAGCAATCGGTCAATTGCTGGGTCTGCTGGAGTCCCGTTACGCCATACGGGTACTGTGGGCCTTGAAGGATGGGCACGCCCAGACCTTTCGACTGCTGCAAGACAGTGTTGGCGGCATTACCCCCAACACGCTGAACACCCGTATCAAGGAATTGCGCGAAGCGGGGCTGGTCAATCATGGCAGCGAAGGCTATGTGGTCACGTCCTCGGGGGCGGATTTGCTCAAGCGCCTGGCGGATCTACCGGCATTTGCCGCTAAATGGGTGGCCAATCAGGCCAAGAAAACCACTTAAATAAGCGCTCAGTCACCGCGCCACACCTACATGCGGGCTGCGCGAGGCCAGGCATCCAGAAGACAGGTTGGACCTGTCTTTTTTTTGCCGCCGCGTTTCAAGCCACGGCACCGGCTCATGCGCCGCCCCTAAATATCGAAAGCACGGGTGTACTGGCATAATTTCAGGTTTTCTGGGTGTGGCCCTTGCCCAAAGAGCGCACCCAGCTATATATTTAATAGCACACAAGGATTGCAACATGACCACCACCCCATCCGGCCTGCAATATGAAGATACGGTCATCGGCACTGGTGCCGAAGCCACCAAGGGCCAAAGCGTCACCGTTCACTACACCGGCTGGCTCTACAACGACGGCGTTCAGGGCGCCAAGTTCGACTCCAGCAAAGACCGCCGTGATCCGTTTGTCTTTTCGCTGGGCGCCGGCATGGTGATTCGCGGCTGGGACGAAGGCGTGGCTGGCATGAATGTCGGGGGCGCGCGCACCCTCATCATCCCGGCGGCGCTGGGGTATGGCGCACGCGGTGCCGGCGGGGTGATCCCGCCCAACGCGACCCTGAAGTTTGATGTCGAACTGCTGGGCGTGTCCGGCTGATCCGCGGCATTGCGACCGGCGTACCCAGAGACGCCCGGCTCTGCGGCCGGGCGCTCCTAAACGCTTTCTCGTGCGCGCTTGTGCGCTCTTGAATTGCCTGCGTGTGCCCCCATTTCAGGGGCGTAGAACTTGAAATTTGGCTCAATAGCATGTCTGAAACCAATCCAAACCCAACTAACCCCATGCCTGCCGGCTACCAGAGCACCGAAGAAATGATCGCGGCCCAATTCGCCAACGAGTCCGACGCCTTGTCGCGAGCGCAGGCTGATCTGGTTGAATTGCAGGCCAAGAGCGCCGATCTGGCAGACCAGTTCCTTCGGGCCAAAGCCGAGGCCGATAACGCCCGTCGCCGCGCCGAGGAAGAAATCACGAAGGCCCGCAAGTTTGCCGTGGAGAGCTTCGCCGAAAGCCTGCTGCCAGTGGCGGACAGCCTGGAGGCCGGTCTGATCATCAAGGACGCCACGCCGGAGCAGATTCGCGAAGGCGCCCAGGCCACCTTGCGTCAGTTGCTCGCGGCGCTGGAGCGTAACAAGGTGATTGCTATCAACCCAGCCGCTGGTACCAAATTCGACCCGCATCAGCATCAGGCGATCAGCGTCGTGCCGTCGGAGCTGGAGGCCAACACGGTGGTCACGCTGCTGCAAAAAGGCTATTCCATTGCCGACCGGGTGCTGCGCCCGGCGCTCGTGACCGTAGCCGCCCCGAAATAGTCACTGTCGCAGCTTGAAAAGTTTCGAGTTATCCACAAGTTAAAAGCATCTGAATTTCAAAGGAAAAATCATGGGAAGAATCATCGGTATCGATCTGGGCACCACCAACAGCTGCGTATCCATCATGGAGGGCAACACGCCCAAGGTGATCGAGAACTCTGAAGGTGCACGCACCACGCCATCCATCGTCGCCTACCAGGAAGACGGCGAAGTGCTGGTCGGCGCGTCGGCCAAACGCCAGGCCGTGACCAACCCCAGGAACACGCTGTACGCGGTGAAGCGCCTGATTGGCCGCAAGTTCACCGAGAAGGAAGTGCAGAAAGACATCGACCTCATGCCCTATAAGATCGTGCCGGCCGACAACGGCGACGCCTGGGTTGAAGTGCGCGGTAAGAAAATTTCCGCCCAGCAGGTCAGCGCCGACATTCTGCGCAAGATGAAGAAGACGGCCGAGGACTACCTGGGCGAAGAAGTGACCGAAGCCGTCATCACGGTGCCGGCCTATTTCAACGACGCGCAACGTCAGGCGACCAAAGATGCGGGCCGCATCGCCGGCCTGGATGTCAAGCGCATCATCAACGAACCTACCGCTGCGGCCCTGGCCTTTGGCCTGGACAAAAACGAAAAAGGTGACCGCAAGATCGCCGTGTATGACCTGGGTGGCGGCACGTTTGACGTGTCCATCATCGAGATCGCCGACGTCGATGGCGAAAAACAATTCGAAGTGCTGTCGACCAACGGCGACACCTTCTTGGGTGGCGAAGACTTCGACCAGCGCATCATCGACTTCATCATTACCGAGTTCAAGAAGGACCAGGGCGTTGATCTGGGCAAAGACGTGCTGGCCCTGCAGCGCCTGAAAGAAGCCGCCGAGAAGGCCAAGATTGAGCTTTCCAGCAGCGCACAAACCGACATCAACCTGCCCTACGTGACGGCCGATGCATCAGGCCCGAAACACCTGAGCATCAAGCTCACTCGCGCCAAACTCGAATCGCTGGTGGAAGAGCTGATTGAGCGCACCATTGCGCCTTGCCGCACCGCCATCAAGGACGCGGGCGTGAACGTAGCCGATATCCACGACGTGATTCTGGTTGGCGGCATGACACGCATGCCCAAGGTGCAGGAAAAGGTCAAGGAATTGTTCGGCAAGGAGCCGCGCAAGGATGTGAACCCGGACGAAGCGGTGGCTGTTGGCGCTGCGATTCAAGGCCAGGTGCTGTCCGGCGACCGCAAGGACGTGTTGTTGCTTGACGTGACGCCTTTGAGCCTGGGCATTGAAACGCTGGGCGGTGTCATGACCAAGATGATCACCAAGAACACCACCATCCCGACCAAGTTTGCGCAGACTTTCTCGACGGCCGACGACAATCAGCCCGCCGTGACCATCAAGGTGTTCCAGGGTGAGCGCGAAATCGCTGTTGGCAACAAGATGCTGGGCGAGTTCAATCTCGAAGGCATTCCGCCATCGGCCCGCGGCACGCCGCAAATTGAAGTGTCGTTTGACATTGACGCCAACGGCATTCTGCACGTGGGCGCCAAAGACAAAGGCACCGGCAAAGAGAACAAGATCACCATCAAGGCCAACTCCGGTCTGACCGAAGCTGAAATCCAGCAAATGGTGAAAGACGCTGAACTCAATGCCGCAGACGACAAGAAAAAGCTCGAACTGGTGCAAGCCAAGAACCAGGCCGATGCCAGCATGCACAGCGTGAAGAAGAGCCTGACCGAATACGGTGACAAGCTCGAAGCCGGCGAAAAAGAAAAGATCGAAGAAGCGATCAAACACCTTGAAGAAGCCATCAAAGGCGACGACAAGGCGCACATTGACGAAAAAAGCACCGCCTTGATGACCGTCAGCCAGAAGCTGGGCGAAAAGATGTATGCCGACCAGCAAGCCAAGCAGGCGGCCGAGCAGGCCGGCGGCGATGCGGGTGCTGCCGGTCCCGCTGGCGCGCAAGGCGCTTCCAGCCATGCCGCAGACGACAACGTGGTCGATGCGGAAGTGAAAGAAGTCAAAAAGGGTTAAGCACTTACGCTGAACACTGTTATCAGGCGCCGCGTTGAACACCTCCCATGTTCAACGCGGCGTTTGTGTTGAAACCGGGCACTGAAAGACAATGGCTAAAAGAGACTACTACGACGTGCTGGGCGTTCCCAAGAATGCACCGGACGACGAAATCAAAAAAGCATATCGCAAACATGCGATGAAGCATCACCCTGACCGAAATCAGGGCGACGCCTCCAAAGTGGCCGAGGAAAAATTCAAAGAGTCCAAGGAAGCCTACGAAATGCTGTCGGACCCGCAAAAACGCGCGGCCTACGACCAGCATGGCCATGCCGGTGTCGACCCCAATATGCGGGGTGGGCCTGGCGGCGAAGGTTATGGCGGATTTGCCGAAGCCTTTGGCGATATTTTTGGTGACATGTTTGGCCAGCAGCGCGGGCGTCCCGGCGCCGGACGGCAAGTATTTCGTGGCAGCGACCTGAGCTATGCGATGGAAGTCACGCTGGAAGAAGCGGCCCGGGGCAAGGATGCGCAGATCCGCATTCCGAGCTGGGACGCCTGCGATGCGTGTCACGGCAGCGGCGCCAAACCGGGCACACAAGCCAAGACCTGTGGCACCTGCACCGGCACCGGATCGGTGCAGATGCGCCAGGGCTTTTTCAGCGTGCAGCAAACCTGCCCTACGTGCCGCGGCACCGGCAAGGTGATTCCCGAGCCCTGTTTGTCATGCCACGGTCAGGGCAAGATCAAAAAGCAAAAAACACTGGAAGTCAAAATTCCGGCTGGCATCGATGGCGGCATGCGCATTCGCAGCGCCGGCAACGGCGAGCCCGGCACCAATGGCGGCCCGGCCGGGGACCTGTACATTGAAATCCGCCTGAAGAAGCACGACATTTTCGAGCGCGAGGGTGATGACATTCATTGCTCGGTGCCGATCAGCATCGTCACGGCTTCCCTGGGTGGCGAAATTGACGTGCCTACGCTGGCCGGCAAAGCCGCCATTGATATCCCTGAAGGCACGCAAACCGGCAAGCAATTCCGCCTGCGTGGCAAAGGCATCAAGGGCGTGCGCTCCAGCTACCCCGGCGATCTGTACTGCCACATCTCGGTGGAAACACCCGTGAAACTGTCCGAACACCAGCGCAAGCTGCTCAAGGAACTCGACGAGTCGCTTAAAAAGGGCGGCGCCAAGCATTCCCCCAGCGGAGACAGCTGGACCAACCGGTTGAAGAGTTTTTTCAGTTGACGAATATCACGTCACGTCAGGAAAATTGACGCCCCAGCCATGCCGCGAAAGATTTAAATGTCTTCGCGGCATTTTTTTGTGCATAGTGGCGCCATGGCATCAATCCACCGGGAGCTATCGGCATGAGTGTCAACATTACTTTTCTGGGCGGCACGGGCACCGTCACCGGCTCCAAATATCTGGTGCGCCACGGCAATGAAAGCCTGCTGGTGGACTGTGGCCTGTTCCAGGGCTATAAACTGCTTCGCCTGCGCAACTGGACGCCCTTGCCCATCGCGCCAGACCAAGTTACCGCCGTGCTGCTGACGCACGCGCATCTGGACCACAGCGGTTACCTGCCCCTGCTGGCCAAAGAAGGCTTCTCGGGCCCGGTCTACGCCACCAGTGGCACGCGCGACTTGTGCCGCATCCTGCTGCCAGACAGTGGTCACATCCAGGAAGAGGATGCGGCGTTTGCCAACCGCCATGGCTTCTCCAAGCACGCGCCCGCCCTGCCCTTGTATACCCGGCAGGATGCACTGGATTGCCTGCATTTGCTGAAGGCGATCGACTTTGGCCAGACATTTCAGCCCATCCCCGGCTGGCGCGCTACCTTCTCCCCGGCCGGACATATTCTGGGCGCAGCCAGTGTGCTGCTGGAGGTGGCCGGACGGCGCATTCTGTTCTCGGGCGATCTGGGCCGCCCCGATGACCTCGTCATGAATCCCCCGGCAAAAGCGCCGGCAGCCGACACCGTATTGATCGAGTCCACCTACGGCGACCGCGAACACCCCAAGGAAGACGTGCTCGCCGAATTGGGGCCTGCCTTGCAAACACTGGCCAAACGTGGCGGCGTAGCCGTCATCCCGGTGTTTGCCGTGGGCCGGGCGCAAGCCCTGCTACACGCCATTCACCTGCTTAAAGTGCGTGGTGACCTGCCCACGTCGCTGCCCGTTTTTCTCGACAGCCCGATGGCGGTGCACACCACCTATTTATTCGAGAACCACGCGGGGGAGCACCGGCTCAGCAGCAAGGATACGCACGCACTGACGCACTCGGCCACCATGATCAACAGCACCGATGAGTCACGTGCCCTGGCAAACCGACATGGGCCCATGGTGATCCTGTCGGCCAGCGGCATGGCCACTGGCGGGCGCGTGTTGCATCACCTCGCCCTCTACGCGGGTGATCACCGCAACATGATCATCCTGACCGGCTTCCAGGCCCCTGGCACACGCGGCGCCACGTTGGCCAGTGGCGCCAAATCCGTGCGTATCCATGGACGTGATATGGAAGTCAAAGCCGAAGTCGTGCAACTGCAATCGGCCTCCGCCCACGCCGATGGCAACCAGCTTCTGGCGTGGCTGCGCACCTTGCCCCAGGCGCCCGACCAGGTCTACGTGGTTCATGGCGAATTGGGCGCATCGGATGAACTTCGCAAGCGCATCGAGCATGAGTTGGGCTGGCGTGCGATGGTGCCGGAGCATGGTTCGACCTGGCCCACCTGATTGAGCTTGCATGCCATGCGCAAAACTCTGCCCGCCCAGAGCGCCCTCAAAAGAGGTTTCCGCAGATTCTTCGAGTTTGGCGCGGGCACCACATCGCTGATCGTTAGCTTTATCGGCGTCCTGCTCATGACGCTGCTGGTGTTTCCGGCCCTGCCACTCCACGGCGAAATGATTGACCTGAAGCTGTATTACAGCCTGGCCGACATCCAGGTGGCAATGCAGCAATATGGTCCCCAGGGCCGTGCCACCTACGCACTGGCCAGCGCCACGCTGGACACCTTGTTTCCTGTTTTGTACGTCACTTTTTTTGCTGGCCTGATCTACCGCTTCCGCCCCGCGGAGCGCCTGTGGGTCATGGCTTTCATCCCGGTCGTTGCCGGGGTTTGGGATCTTGGCGAGAACGCGCAGATCATCGCCATGCTCCTGCAGTATCCGGACCTCTCAAGCGGACAAGTTGCCGTGGCGTCATTTTTCACCACCGTCAAGCACCTGCTGAGCGCCGTCTACGAAGTGACCGCGTTGGTGTTCTTGACCATCTTCCTGGTGCGCCGCCTCAAATAGACCCGGCTTAAAAAAGGCGCTCCTGCCCGGTCAACAGGGCACCGCGAAACTGGCTCACGTCGAGCTCCACCCGTTCCCGATTCATGCCCAGCCGGGCGCAGGTTTTCTCAAAGCGCTGGCGAATCAACTCGGCCCACAGCCCGTGGCCTTTCATGCGCGTGGCAAAGCTGCTGTCGTAGTCTTTGCCGCCCCGCATCTCCTGGATGCGCGCCATCACGCGCGCCGCCCGCTGCGGGTAATGCAAGGCCAGCCATTGCTGAAACAAGGGGTTCAGTTCCCACGGCAGGCGCAACACGGTGTAGAAAGCGCTGTGGGCGCCGGCCTCAAACGCGGCGGTCAACACCTGCTCCATGTCGTCATTGATAAAGGGGATTTGCGGCGCCACGCTCACGCCCACCGGCACGCCCGCCTCGGCCAGGGTGCTCAGAATGCGCAGACGCCGGTGCGGTGCGGCCGCGCGTGGCTCCAGCTTGCGGGCCAGCTCACCATCGAGCGTGGTGATGGTGACGTAAACCGCCGCCAGGCCGCGCGCCGCCATCGGTGCCAGCAAGTCCAGATCGCGCTCCACGCCACTGCCTTTGGTGACCAGCGCCAAGGGGTGATGACAACGCGCCAAAACTTCAAGTACGCCACGGGTGATGCGCAGCTCGCGCTCCAGCGGTTGATAGGCATCGGTGGCCGAGCCGATGACGATTTGTTTGGGCACGTAGCCGCGCGCCGTCAACTCGCGCGCCAGCACCTGAGCCAGATTGCGCTTGGCGATGATTTTGGTTTCAAAGTCCAGCCCGGGCGAGAGATTCAGATAACTGTGCGTGGGCCGCGCATAGCAGTACACGCAGCCATGCTCGCAACCGCGGTAGGGATTGAGGCCATAGTCAAAGTGAATGTCAGGCGAATCGTTGCGGCTGGTGGCGCTTTTGGCGTCTTCAAAAGTGACCTCGGTAACCACTGGCAGCGGCCCATCGGGCGTGGACGCTTGCAGCGTGCCCCAGCCATCATCAAAGGCATCGCGCACGACCGATTCGAAGCGATGCGCCATGCGCGTGGCCGCACCACGGCCTTTGATGGCGTGGATGGGAATAGTGGTTTCATTCATGAAAAATAGGCCTCTAGCCCCCGTCAATGCTGCGTAGCCAGCTATTAAATATATAGCGCATGGGATTCTCGGCATTCTCGTGGTGATGCAGATGCCTGCACTGCCAACGCCAGCAATGCGTCCAGCGGGCTCGCTGTGCCGCCCGCAGCAACTTTGAGCACGTGCGTGTAGATCATCGTGGTGCTGACGTCTGAATGTCCCAAAAATTCCTGCACTGTTCGGATATCGGTGCCCGATTGCAGCAGGTGCGTGGCAAACGAATAAAACCACCTCCAGGTATGGCCGACCTTGGGATATTTTTGCTCCAGTGCGTAGGGTGTTTCGACCCCACCACGCTGGCATTGGTGGTCGGCTTCCCACTGAGCGCGGGCTGCCAGCATTTGCAAACGCAAGGCGCAAGCCAGCGAACGCGGCATCATCACCACCCGATCTTTGCCGCCCTTGGGCTTGTCGGCGTTCATGGTTTCACCGGGTCAGCGACTCCGAGCTCAAATCGATCGTTACAGAAGCGACCGCGTGCGGCGGTGGCGCGACATCAAATACGTTTTTTGGTTCGATCATGTTTTTTTGCTTGCTATTTCCCGGCGGCGCCTACCGCCAGAGCGTCGTTGACGATCACCTGTGCTTCCGCCAGGACGCGTCGCAGATGATCCGCTCCGCGAAAGCTCTCTGCGTAGATTTTGTAAATATCCTCAGTGCCGGACGGGCGCGCCGCAAACCAGCCACTCTGCGCCACTACTTTCCAGCCACCAATGGGTGCACCGTTGCCAGGCGCCCGGGTGAGGATGCTCTGGATTTTTTCGCCAGCCAGCTCTGCAGGAAATATTTGCTGTGGTGAGAGCTGCGCCAGCATTTGCTTTTGCTCCGGGGTTGCTGGCGCCTCAATACGATCGTAAACGGACTCGCCGAACTCAAGCTCAAGCTCGCGGTAGATTTCGCCAGGATCGCGGCCCATGCGCGCGGTAATCTCCGCCGACAGCAAAGCCGGGACAATGCCGTCTTTGTCTGTGGTCCAGACGCTGCCATCCAGACGGACAAAGGAGGCACCCGCACTTTCTTCCCCGCCAAAGCCAAGCGAGCCGTCGAGCAAGCCATCCACAAACCATTTGAACCCGACCGGCACCTCGCAGAGCTTGCGGCCGAGCTTCGCCGTGACCCGATCAATCATCTGGCTGCTGACGACCGTCTTGCCAACCGCCGCATCCTTGCGCCACTTCGGTCGATGCTGGAAGAGGTAGAAAATGGCGACCGAAAGGTAATGGTTGGGCGGCAGCAACCCCGCGTTTCTGGTGACAATCCCATGCCGATCATGGTCAGTGTCGCAGGCGAAGGCGATGTCGAAGCGATCCTTGAGATGGATCAAGCTCTGCATGGCGTAGGACGAGGATGGATCCATGCGAATCTGACCATCCCAATCGACTGTCATGAACCGGAAAGTCGGATCGACCACTTCGTTCACCACCGTGAGATTCAAACCATAGCGCTCAGCAATCGGGCCCCAGTAGTGGACGCCAGCACCACCCAGCGGGTCGATTCCCATGCGGACCTTCGCGTTGCGGATCACGTCCATGTCGATCGCATTGCCGAGATCACCGACGTAGGCGTTCAGGAAATCGTGGCGATGCGTTGTCCCGGCCTTCAGCGCCTTGGCACAGGACACGCGTTTCACGCCATCGAGCCGCGCATCGAGATAGCGATTGGCTGCGGCTTCGATCCCGCCTGTGACGTGCTGGCCTGCCGGGCCGCCGTGGGGTGGGTTGTACTTGAAGCCGCCGTCGCGCGGGGGATTGTGCGACGGCGTGATGACGATGCCGTCCGCGTGCGCGGCGTCGCGATTGCGGTTGTGGGTCAGGATCGCGTGCGAGATCGCCGGCGTCGGTGTGTATTCGTCGTTCGTGGCCAGCATCACGTCCACGCCATTGGCCGCCAGTACTTCGAGCGCGCTCGCGCAGGCGGGTTCGGACAGGGCATGGGTGTCGATACCGAGGAAGAGTGGTCCGGCGATGCCCTGGGCGCGGCGATGGTCGCAGATCGCCTGGGTGATCGCCAACACGTGCCATTCGTTGAAAGATACATCGAAGGCCGAGCCACGGTGGCCTGAAGTTCCAAAGGCGACGCGTTGTGCAGCCACCGTGGGATCGGGCCGCTCCGAAAAATATGCCGCAACGAGCTTGACCACGTCTACAAGCATTGAGGCCGGAGCCGGCTGGCCGGCGAGTGGGCTGATGCGGTTGGTCATGGTGCTCTCAAGCGCGGACCGCGTGCAGCGCGATCTGTTGCTTGGCGGCGGCGATAACGTGCGCAACATCAAAGCCGAAATGGGCTTGAGCGACTTTGCCCGGTGCCGACAGCCCAAACGAGCGCATCGCGATGATCGTGCCGTGGCGCCCGACATAACGATCCCAGCCCAGTGCCGACGCCGCCTCGACCGAGACGCGCGCCGCCACCGCCTCGGGCAGGACGTTCTCGCGGTAAGCCTCGATCTGGCGTTCGAACAGATCCCAGGACGGCATGCTGACGACGCGGGCCTTGATGCCCTCAACCTTCAGTTGTTCGTAAGCGGCGATGCATAGCGCAACTTCGCTGCCGCTGGCCAACAGCAGCACGTCTGGCCGACCATCGATCGCATCCGCGAGCACGTAGGCGCCGCATGCTACGCCTGACGCGCTGGCGTAGCGGCTGCGGTCAAGCGTGGGCAGTGCTTGACGCGAAAGCACGAGGCTGGCCGGGCTGTGGGTGAGCTGCATCACCACGCGCCAGGCCTCGACCACCTCATTGGCATCGGCCGGGCGCAGCAACACCATGCCGGGCATGGCACGAAACGACGCCAGTTGCTCGATCGGCTGGTGCGTGGGCCCGTCTTCGCCCATGGCAATCGAGTCGTGGGTCCAGACGTAAATGACTGGCAAGCCCATCATTGCGGCCAACCGGATCGCGCCGCGGCAGTAGTCGGTAAAGACGAAGAAGCTGGCTGCAAACGGGCGCAGCCCGGACAGCGCCATCCCGCTGGCGACCGCGCACATCGCATGCTCGCGAATGCCGAAATGAAAGTTGCGCCCGGCGTAGCTGCCACGATCGTCCTCAACCTCGTCGCCCGCATCGCAGACCGGCTCGAAAACGCCAGCAAAGTCGAAACCCAGATACGTCTTAGTAGATGGCGCCAGGTCGGCCGCCCCGCCCAGAAGCCACGGCATCCGTGCGGCGATCGCGTTCAGCACTTTCCCCGAAGCATCGCGCGTGGCGAGGCCCTTCGCATCGGCCTTGAAACTCGGTAGCGTGGCGTCCCACCCCTCGGGCAACTCGCGGCGCTGCATGCGATCGACTTGTTCTGCGAGATCGGGGTACCGCGCCCGATACTCCGCGAATTGGGCCTTCCACGCTTGGTGCGCGCTAGCGCCGCGTTGACCGAACTGCGCGCTGAAATGCGCCAAAACGCCAGCGGGGATGGCAAACTGCGCGTCGGAGTCGAAGCCGTAGAACTGCTTGGCCAGGCGTACTTCTTCCACGCCGAGCGGTTCGCCGTGCGCTTCCTTGGTGTCCTGCTTGTGCGGTGCGCCATAGCCGATGTGGCTTTGCACGATGACCAGGGTGGGCCGATCTCGCGTGTCGGCAAAGGTTTGCAGGCAATGCGTGAGGAGCTCGATGTCATTCGCGTCGGCAACTTGCAGCACCTGCCAACCGCAGGCCTCGAAACGTGCGCCGACGTTCTCCGACAAGGTGATCGCCGTCGCGCCTTCGATGCTGATGTGGTTGCAGTCATATATCCAGCACAGGTTGCCGAGTTTCAGGTGGCCGGCGAGCGATGCCGCCTCGGCGCTGATGCCTTCCATCATGTCGCCATCACCGCACAGCGTGTACACCTTGTGGTCGAACGGGGTGTAGCCGGGGCGGTTGTAGGTGGCGGCAAGCCAGCGTTGCGCGATGGCCATGCCCACGCTGGTTGCCACGCCCTGGCCGAGTGGCCCGGTGGTGGTCTCGATACCCGCGGTCAGGCCGTATTCCGGATGCCCGGTGCTGCGACTGCCAGCCTGGCGAAAGCTCTGCAGGTCGGCCATGGTGACCGCCGGATCGCAGGGGCCTTCTTGCACCTTGACACCGCACAGATACAGCCGTCCATAGAGCAGCGCCGACGCATGGCCAACCGACAAAACGAAGCGATCTCGGTTTGGCCACTCGGGGGCGCTTGGGTCGTAACGCAGGAAGCGCTGCCACAGGCAGTAGGCAGTCGGCGCCGCGCCCATCGGCGTTCCCGGGTGGCCGGAATTGGCTTTCTGTACCTCGTCGATGGCCAGCGTGCGCAGAGTGTTGATGCACAACAGGTCGAGTGGCGCGGTGTCATTCATGGGGATTCCTTGCGCAGTTGCCGGTAGCGACGTATGAGCGCGTTGGTCGAGCTGTCGTGAGTGAGCGTTGGCGCGCGCGCGCTTGCGAGTTCGGCGGCGGTCTGCTGGGCCAGTAACTTGCCCAGCTCGACACCCCACTGGTCGAACGAATCGATATCCCAGATGACGCCCTGCGTGAAGACGCTGTGCTCATACAGCGCCACCAGCGCGCCGAGCGTGAAGGGCGTCAGCCGCTCGGCCAGCAGCGTGTTGCTCGGCCGGTTGCCTTCGAACACGCGGTGCGCCACCAAGGCCTCGTCAGTGCCTTCAGCGCGGACCTCGTCTGCCGTCTTGCCGAACGCCATAGCCTCGGTCTGCGCAAACAGGTTGGCCATCAACAGGTCATGCTGGCTGTCGAGCGGATTCAGGCTTTGGCAGAAACCGATGAAGTCGCAGGGTACGAGCGGCGTGCCCTGATGCAGCAGTTGGTAGAACGAATGCTGCCCGTTGGTGCCTGGCTCGCCCCAGACGATCGGCGAGGTGGCGTAGTCCACACGCGCACCAGCCTGCGTCACGTGCTTGCCATTGCTCTCCATCGTCAACTGCTGAAGGTAGGCCGGGAAGCGCTTCAGATACTGATCGTAGGGTAGTACGGCCTGCGTCTGCGCTTCCAGGAAGTCGGTGTTCCAGACTGCCAGCAGTCCCATCAGAACCGGCAGGTTCTGCCCGAACGGCGCGCCTCGGAAGTGTTCGTCCATTGCGTGGAAACCGTCAAGCATGGCGCGGAAGTGCCCAGGCCCGATGGCGAGCATCAGCGACAGGCCAACGGCCGAATCCATTGAGTAGCGCCCGCCGACCCAGTCCCAGAAGCCGAACATGCTGGTCGGGGCGATGCCGAATTCCGCGACCCCCTCGGCGTTGGTCGACACTGCCACGAAGTGCCTGGCCACAGAGTGCTCGTCGCCAAGCTGCGCCACGCTCCAGGCACGCGCCGCTTTGGCGTTGGTCAGTGTCTCCAGCGTCGTAAAGGTCTTCGAGCAGACAATGAACAGTGTTTCGGCAGCATCCAGACCGCGTGTCGCCTCGACGAGGTCAGTGGCATCTACGTTCGAGACGAACTGGCAACTCAGATTGCGCTGGCAATAGTGCTTGAGCGCCTCATACGCCATCACCGGCCCGAGGTCGGAGCCGCCGATGCCGATATTGACTATGTGCCGGATGCGTTTGCCGGTGTGCCCCAGCCAGAGGCCGCCGCGCACCGCGTCGGCGAATGTGGCCATTTGGTCCAGCACGGCGTGCACTTCGGGCACCACGTCAACGCCATCGAGCACGATGCACGCGCCGGCCGGCGCCCGCAGCGCCGTGTGCAGGGCCGCGCGCTTCTCGGTCGTGTTGATTGCATCGCCGCAAAACATCGCGTCGATGCGCTCGGGCAGGCCGCAGTTCCCGGCCAGGTCAAGCAGCAACCGGATCGTCTCGTTGTTGATGCGGTTCTTGGAGTAGTCGAGGTACAGGCCCGCCGCTTCGGCATTGAGTCGCTCACCGCGCTCCGGATCGTCGGCGAAGAACTGGCGCAGGTGGCTATCGGCGATGCTGCGGTGGTGCTCGACCAGCGCTTGCCAGGCAGGGTGGCGGGTGAGCGTAGGCCTGTCCGTCTGCGGGCCGCCGCGGCTGGGCAGGTGACTCATGCCGTGCCGCCGTCTGCCAACTTCGACGCTTTGCTGGCGATGCTTTCCAGCAGCTTGCGCCATGACGCCGCAAATGCGTCAGCACCTTCGCGCTGCAGGCGTGCCGCCAGTGCCTCCTCGTCGACACCCTCAACACGGCACTCGGCAATAAGCGCTGTGCCGGTGTCGCCCGCCATCGTCAAGGCCTGCCTCGCCTGGCCGTGGTCAAGGAAAGCCAGCAGGGTCTTTTCCGGCATGGTGTTGATGGTCTCGGGGGCTGCCAACTGCTCGACATAGAGCGTGTCGGATGCACTTGGGTCCTTGGTGCCGGTGCTGGCCCAGAGCAACCGTTGCGGGTGGGCGCCTGCCGCGGCCAAGGTCTGCCAGTGGGTCGATGCCAGCAGTTCACGGTAAGCGCGCCAGGCCTTTGCCGCGACGGCGATGCCCAGCCGGTTGTTCAGTTGCGGCGACAGCACCTTGTTCGCCGCCACGTCCCAGCGGCTCACGAACAACGAGGCCACCGATCCGATTTTCGGGTCGAGACCGGCGTCGATACGGCGCTCGATCCCGCGCAGGTAGGCCTGCGCCGCCGCCAGATAGTGGGCGCGCGAGAATAGCAGTGTGACGTTGACCGGCACACCGGCGAAGATAGATGCCTCGATTGCTTGCAACCCCTCGGGCGTGCCGGGAATCTTGATGAACAGATTGGGACGGGCGGCGCGGGCATGCAGGTCTGCCGCCGCCGCGATGGTCCTGGCTGCGTCGTGGGCCAGCAGCGGTGACACCTCCAGCGACACCCAGCCATCGACGCCACCGGTGGCATCGAAGATCGGGCGGAACAGGTCGGCCGCGCGCGTCAGGTCTTCCAACGCGAGCTCAAAGAACAAGGCCTCGCCCGATTTCCCCTCGTGCGCCTTGCGGCCGATCGCCTCGTCATAGGCGTCGGAGTTGCCGATGGCGTGTTCGAAGATCGTCGGGTTCGAGGTCAGCCCGGTGATCGCGAAGTCGCGGATGTAGCCAGCCAAGGTGCCGTCGTCCAGCATTGGGCGCGTGATGTTGTCGATCCAGAGGCTCTGGCCCAGATCGTGAAGTTCTTGTGTCGGCTTCATGATGTGTCAGCTCTCAGACTTGGGGTTGTGCCAGCCGCCATCGGCTGCAATGAAATGATTCGCGGCTGGCGGTCCCCAACTGCCTTGTTCGTAGACAGTTGAGGGGAGATGGTCGCCTAGCACGGGTTCCACCACGGCCCAGGCTGCCTCAATAGCGTTTTGGCGGGCGAAGAGTGCCCCGTCGCCGTTCATTGCATCGCTTAGCAGCCGCTCATAAGGAGTCTGTTCGCTGGGCTCTTCTTCCAGCAGAGAAAACTCTCGCTGGTCGCCAACGAACTCCTTGCCGCCCCGTTTGACCCGGGCCGCGAGCGCAATGGTCGAGCGCGGCGACAGGTGAAAGCGCAGGTAGTTCGCATCTTCGCGCAGCACCGAGTCTTCGAACAAGTTTTGCGGCGGGGGCTTGAGCCGCACCAGCACCTCGCACGCCGTAGCAGCCAGATGTTTTCCCGAGCGGAGGTACCATGGCACGCCCTCCCAGCGCCAAGAGTCAATGTGCAGCCGCATCGCGCAGTACGTTTCGATGTCCGAGTCCTTGGCAACTTCTGGTTCCTCGCGATAGCCAGCGTACTGGCCGCGCACGAGGTCTTCCGACCGCAGCGGTCGCATGGCATCGAAGACATCTGCTTTCTGGCGATGCACGGCCTCAAAGCCGCGGCTCGCTGGCGGTTCCATCGCAAGCAACGCGACGATCTGAAACAGGTGGTTCTGCATCACGTCGCGTAGGCAGCCCGCGCTCTCGTAGAACGCACCCCGACCCTCGACGCCAAATTTCTCGGCCAAAGTGATCTGCACGCTCGCGACATGATGGCGGTTCCAGATCGGCTCCAGAAAAGAATTGGCGAAGCGGAAGTACAGGATATTCATGATCGCTTCCTTGCCGAGAAAGTGATCGATGCGGAAGATTGCGTCTTCTGGAAACACCTCCAGCGCGACGCAGTTGAGTTCGCGCGCCGAGGCGAGGTCGCGGCCGAACGGCTTCTCAACGATGACGCGGGCATCGGCCGCCAGTCCGGCGGCGCCGAGGCCCCGGATGACCGTTGGGAACAGCGCCGGTGGAATGGCCAGGTAGTAGGCTGGGCGTCGCGCAGTGCCGAGCGAGCGCTTGAGCGCATCGAAGGTGGCCGCATCCTTGTAGTCGCCGCTCACGTACTGCAACAAAGACAGCAGTTGGTCGAGCGCGTGCTGATCACAGGCGTCGTCGTCACGCTCGACGCTGTCCTTCACGCGTGCGCGCAACTGCTCGGTGCTCCAGGCTGGCGAGGCGACGCCAATCACCGGCACCTTCAGCGCGCCGCGCTTGCACATCGCGTAAAGCGACGGAAAGATCTTCTTGTGCGCAAGGTCGCCGGTGGCGCCGAACACGACCAGCGCGTCGGATGGTGCAGCTGTGAAGGAAACGTCGCGATTCATTTGTTCACGCCTGGCACTTCATACCTCATGACCTTACCTGACGTCGCCGACCTGCGACGCCGAATCAATGGATTGCGTCCGGCATTGACGCGACCACCAAGGCATACATGAAAGTTCCCGATCTGATTCAGGCACAGGCATAGGCACTAGTACATTGACACGTAAA
>NZ_DHXT01000059.1 GCF_002413825.1 Rhodoferax sp. UBA5149 | reverse complement strand
CCGGCCTGCGCTTCTGCGTCGTTGACGCGAATCACAACGCGGGTCGCGTCAACGTAATCCACCACGCCACCACGCGTTGCCGTTACGACGGTGCCGGAGTCAATCGCAGCAACGCGCTCGATGCCGGTTCCAACCAGCGGTTTTTCCGGACGCAAGATTGGTACGGCCTGACGCGACATGTTGGCGCCCATCAAGGCGCGGTTTGCATCGTCGTGCTCAAGGAAGGGCACCAGCGATGCTGCCACGGACACGATCTGTGCGGGGGAGACGTCCATGTACTGCACACGCTCTGCACCCACCAGAATCGACTCACCCGCTTCACGGGCCGAGATCAGCTCACCCGTGAGTTTGCCGTCTTTGTCGAGTACGGAGTTTGCCTGAGCGATAACGTATTTGCCTTCCTCGATGGCGGACAAATAATCGATATCCATCGTGACCTTGCTGTCCACCACGCGACGATAAGGCGTTTCAATGAACCCATATTCATTGAGCCGCGCATACAGCGCCAGTGAGTTGATCAGGCCGATGTTCGGACCTTCAGGCGTTTCAATCGGGCACACCCGGCCATAGTGCGTGACGTGCACGTCACGCACTTCGAAGCCGGCGCGTTCGCGCGTCAAACCACCTGGGCCAAGGGCCGATACGCGGCGTTTGTGGGTGATCTCAGACAAGGGATTGGTCTGATCCATGAACTGCGACAACTGCGAGGCGCCGAAGAACTCTTTCAAAGCCGCCGAAATCGGCTTGCTGTTGATCAAGTCATGCGGCATGAGCGGTTCTTGCTCGGCTTGGCCGAGACGCTCTTTGACGGCTTTTTCAATCCGTGCCAGCCCGGTGCGGTACTGGTTTTCTGCCAACTCGCCAACGCAACGTACGCGCCGGTTGCCAAGGTGATCAATATCGTCCACTTCGCCGCGGCCATTGCGCAGATCCACCAGAATCTTGACCACGGCCAGGATGTCTTCATTGGTCAGAACCATGGGACCGGTCGATTCAGCACGACCCATCTTGGCGTTGAACTTCATGCGGCCCACGCGCGACAGATCGTAGGTGTCGGGGTTGTAGAACAAGCGCTGGAACAGCGCCTGCACGGCGTCTTCGGTTGGCGGCTCGCCGGGGCGCATCATGCGGTAGATGGCGACGCGTGCCGCAAACTCATCCACCGTTTCGTCGGTGCGCAGGGTTTGCGAAATGTACGCACCCTGGTCCAGTTCGTTGGTGTAAATACACGGCAAGTCCTGCACGCCAGCCGTGCGCAATTTCTTGAGCAATGCTTCCGTGAGTTCTTCGTTGGCCTTGGCCAGGATCTCGCCGGTGTCGGTGTCAATGATGTTGCGTGCTACCACGCGACCCACCAGGAAATCTTCCGGCACGCTGATGTGCGTGGTACCCGATTGCTCCAGTTCGCGGGTGTGACGCGCAGTTACCCGCTTGTCTTTGGCCACGACCACTTTGCCGCTCTTGTCCGTGACATCGAAACGAGCCACTTCACCGCGCAGACGCTCTGCCACGAACTCCATCTGGGCACCACTGTCCATCAGACGGAAGTTGTCATTGACGAAGAAGTTGGCCAGGATGGACTCATGGTTCAGGCCGATGGCCTTGAGCAAAATCGTGACCGGCATTTTGCGACGACGGTCGACGCGGAAGTACAGGATGTCTTTGGGGTCGAACTCGAAATCGAGCCAGGAGCCACGGTAAGGGATGATCCGTGCCGAAAACAGCAGTTTGCCCGAACTGTGGGTCTTGCCCTTGTCGTGTTCAAAGAAAACACCCGGCGAACGATGCAACTGAGACACGATCACGCGTTCCGTGCCGTTGATGATGAAGGAACCTTTGCCCGTCATCAAGGGCACTTCGCCCATGTAGACTTCCTGCTCTTTAACCTCTTTGATGACCTTGTTTTGCGAAGTCGAAGATTCGCGGTCATAGATGAACAGTTGAACCTTGGCCCGCACAGCGGACGCAAAAGTCAGACCGCGGGTCTGGCATTCGCGCACGTCAAAAGCCGGTTTGGCCAGGTTGTATTCGAGATATTTCATCTCGACAAAACCATTGTGCGAGATGATCGGGAATGCCGCTTCAAAAGCTGCCTGCAGACCCTCGACGGTTCGCTTCTTCGGGGGAACATCGGCCTGCAGGAATGCCGTATAGGCATCCTTTTGCATTTGCAGCAGGTAAGGGATTTCGAGCACGCTGTCGCGGCTGCCAAAATTTTTGCGAATGCGCTTGCGTTCGGTGTATGTGTAAGCCATGAGATCTCCGGGCAAAGACTAAGGAATCCTGGGGGTCCTAGGCGACTGTCGCGTTGAGCACCACACTCAACTAACTTGGTGATTGGCCACTACCAATCATTGGCGGACGGTTACACATTGCGTGCAACCCGAACCAAGGCATCTTCTGCAGTCGGGGTCAGAAGACACTGAAAAACAGACATCCAGCCTGCTTTTCAGTGCACTCTCATAAGCGCCAAAGGCTGGGGGCTCTTTTGGAGCACCCAGCCCTTTTGGGAAGATCGATTACTTGAGTTCGACCTTGGCGCCAGCGTCCACCAGCTTCTTCATGGCAGCTTCGGCGTCAGCCTTGGAAATGCCTTCCTTGACGTTCTTCGGAGCACCATCCACCAAGTCTTTGGCTTCCTTGAGGCCCAGACCCGTGATTTCGCGCACAGCCTTGATGACCGACACCTTGGCGGCACCGGCTTCCAGCAGAACGACGTTGAATTCGGTCTTCTCTTCGGCCACAGCGGCAGCAGCGCCACCGCCGCCTGCGGGTGCGGACATTGCTGCAGCGCTCACGCCAAATTTCTCTTCGATGGCTTTCACCAGGTCGTTGAGTTCCATGACCGTCATGCTGTCCAGCGCGGTCAAAAATGCGTCTTTATCGAATGCCATTTTTATTTCCTAACAATATTGGTTACAACAGGCTGCGGGCAATTAAGCTGCAACTGCCTCAGCGGGTGCTTCTTCGGCTACTTCTGCCACACCGGCGCCTTTTTTCTCCGCGATCGCTGCCAGCACACGTGCCGTACGCGAAATCGGGGATTGCATCAAGCCCAGCAACTGTGCCAACAACACTTCCTTGGAAGGGATGCTGGCAAGCGTTTTAACGCCGTTCACGTCCAAAGCTTTTCCGCCATATGCGCCACCGCGAATGACCAACTTGTCGTTGGTTTTCGCGAAGTCAGCCACCACTCGCGCGGCAGCCACTGCATCTTCAGAGAAGCTATAGATCAGCGGACCGGTCATCAGGTCGGACACAACTTCAAACCCGCTACCCGTGACAGCACGGCGAGCCAGCGTGTTTTTCAACACACTCAGACTTACACCGTTGCTGCGCGCGGTAGAGCGCAATTTGGTCATGTCAGCGACCGTGATGCCACGGTATTCCGCGATCACGAGCGTTTGAGCTTTTGCGGCGAGGCCAGTCACATCACTGATGACCGCTTCTTTCTCACTGCGATTAAGACTCAAGGTCTACTCCTTCAAAATGTGCTCGTCGGCAAATTGCCTTCAAACACGTCACATTGCAGCGACCAACTGTTTCGGAACTGATTCCATCAGCAGCGGGATCGCCATCTGCGTTGGCTGAGCCGTGAGCGAACCCACGGCACACTGATTAAGTGCTGACCCGTACCAGTACGGCTTGCACGCCAACGGTCTTGGATGACCTGCCCAAACCTTGCAGCATGAGCAGCCCACCACTTCAAGCCACCTTTTCAGGTAACCCGAATTTTTTGCAATTACGCTGCGATGGTCTGCATGTCCACGCGGACACCCACACCCATCGTTGACGAAACCGCCACCTTTTTCAAATAGACCCCCTTGCTGGTCGCGGGCTTGGCCTTGGTCAAGGCGTCCACCAATGCAGCCAGATTGCCTTGCAGCTTGTCGGTGTCGAACGAACGACGGCCGATCGTGGAGTGAACAATACCGGCTTTGTCAACGCGGAACTGCACTTGGCCGGCCTTGGCATTCTTCACAGCCGTTGCGACGTCAGGCGTGACGGTGCCCACCTTGGGGTTAGGCATCAGACCGCGAGGGCCCAGAATTTGCCCCAGCGTACCGACGACACGCATGGCATCCGGCGCAGCAATCACGATGTCAAAAGGCATGTCACCGGCCTTGATCATGGCGGCCAGGTCGTCCATGCCAACGATATCAGCGCCAGCGGCCTTGGCTTCTTCAGCCTTGGCGCCCTGGGCAAACACCGCGACGCGCTTGGTCTTGCCCGTGCCGTTAGGCAGCACGACGGCGCCGCGCACAACCTGATCTGATTTCTTGGCATCAATACCGAGCTGCACTGCCACGTCGATGGATTCATCGAATTTGGCATTGGCACACTCTTTGACAAGGCCCAGGGCATCGGCCAGGGGATACAGCTTGTTGCTGTCAATCTTACCGGCGAAGGATTTTTGTTTTTTGGTGAGCTGGGTCATTTAAACACCCTCCACATTCACACCCATCGAGCGGGCAGAGCCGGCGATGGTACGAACGGCTGCGTCCATGTCGGCAGCAGTCAAGTCTTTCATCTTGGTTTTGGCGATCTCTTCGAGCTGGGCGCGCGTGATCTTGCCCACCTTGACGGTGTGCGGCGTCGCGGAGCCCTTATCGATCTTGACAGCCTTCTTGATCAGAATCGACGACGGTGGCGATTTGATAACGAAAGTGAAACTCTTGTCCGCGAACGCGGTGATCACCACGGGCAGCGGCAGACCGGGCTCAATACCCTGGGTCTGGGCATTGAATGCCTTGCAGAACTCCATGATGTTCAAGCCGCGTTGACCCAATGCTGGGCCGATGGGGGGTGATGGATTTGCCTTGCCTGCTGGAACTTGCAGTTTGACAAAACCGACGATTTTTTTCGCCATGCTTTTCTCCTTGCGGGTATTGACGCCCTGACCGTGCTTTTAAATTGGCAGGCCCTGGCTCCCCGGGGTTAACGACTCACTTTGAAGACACCTGGCACCGAGTCGGGAAGCACCAAGTTATAAATCAGTTCAGGGCGGGGCAAAAAAGTTTCAATTTTTTCTTGCGCTACCCCGCAATGTTGCCGGTTTAGGTCTTTTCGATCTGCGAGAACTCAAGCTCCACAGGCGTGGAACGGCCGAAAATCGTGACCGCGACACGGACCTTGCTCTTTTCGTAATTGACGTCTTCCACCGAGCCGTTGAAATCGGTGAATGGACCGTCCTTGACACGCACAAACTCGCCCACCACAAATTCAACCTTGTGACGCGGCTTCTCGGTGCCTTCCTGCATCTGGTTGACGATCTTCAAGACCTCGGCTTCCGAGATGGGTGCGGGGCGATTCTTGGCGCCGCCCACGAAACCGGTCACCTTGTTGGTGTGCTTGACCAGGTGCCAGGTGTCATCATCCATGACCATCTCGACCAGCACATAACCAGGGAAAAACTTGCGTTCTGTGGTTTTTTTCTGACCGTTCTTGATCTCAACCACTTCTTCCATGGGAACCAGGATGCGACCAAATTTGTTTTCCATACCGGCGCGCGTGATGCGCTCGATGATGTTGCGTTCGACGGCCTTTTCCATGCCCGAATAAGCATGGACCACATACCAGCGCAGATCGGGATTGGTCGGCGCCGTTGCCAGCACTTGCGCTGCCGCAGGCGTATCGGTTGACGGGGTTTCTACAACATCATTCATTATTTCTTCCACCCCAGAATCAAGTCATAAAACAGCCACTCAAGCGTCTTGTCAGTCAGCCAGAGAAACAGGGCCATCACCAGCACGAAGACAAACACGTAGACCGTCATCTGTATGGCTTCTTTGCGTGCCGGCCAGACGACCTTTTTAACTTCACGCCAAGCATCACGGCCAAAGGCATAAAGTTCTTTACCTGGTTCGGCGGTGAAAAACACCACAATTGCCGCAGCCAAACCCAGCAGCAATACAGCCCATTGGACCAGTGCCCCCTGTTTGCTGAATAAATAAAAGGCAGCTAGCGCGGCAACAACCAATGCCGCTGCGGCAGCGAGTTTGGCCTTGTCGACTCCGGTACTGACAGTTTGAACTTGTGTGGTGGCCATATTTCTCTATCTCGCGCTTTTTCTATGTCAAATCAAACCCAGCCGTCTTGAGACGCTGAAGCCCGCTATTCTCATAGCGGGCTTGGAATCCACCTTCTTTACACAGTCAGGTGGCAGGGGCGGAAGGAATCGAACCATCAACCTTCGGTTTTGGAGACCGACGCTCTGCCAATTGAGCTACGCCCCTATCTAATCAGTTGAGGACAGAGCTGGCGCGCTTCGCGTCGCTGCGGTCTGTCCCACAATTTCTATTACTTACGCGATGATCTTGGCAACCACACCGGCGCCCACCGTCTTGCCACCTTCGCGGATGGCGAAACGCAGGCCTTCTTCCATGGCGATCGGGTTGATCAGCTTGACCGTGATCGACACGTTGTCGCCTGGCATCACCATTTCTTTGCCTTCTGGCAACTCGATCGCACCGGTCACGTCCGTGGTACGGAAGTAGAACTGGGGGCGGTAGTTGTTGAAGAACGGCGTGTGACGGCCACCCTCATCTTTGGACAAGACGTAGATCTCGCCGGTGAAGTGGGTGTGCGGCTTGATCGAACCGGGCTTGCACAGCACTTGGCCGCGCTGCACGTCTTCGCGCTTGGTGCCGCGCAGCAGGATACCGACGTTGTCACCGGCTTGACCTTGGTCCAGCAGTTTGCGGAACATCTCAACGCCGGTGCAGATGGTTTTCTGGGTATCAGAGATACCGACGATCTCGATTTCTTCGCCGACCTTGAGCACTCCGCGTTCAA
>NZ_DHXT01000152.1:35283-39498 GCF_002413825.1 Rhodoferax sp. UBA5149 | reverse complement strand
GTGTCGTGCGCCTTGCGCTCCATGGCGTCGTAGTCGATCTCTTCTCGGTCGTTAAGACCGTAGCTGACCACGTTGAACCACTTGCCGCTGATGTTCAGGGGCATGCCGTGCGTCAGGTGGCCGCCTTCGGCCAGGCTCATGCCCATGATGGTGTCGCCCGGTTTCAGGAAGGCGAGGAACACGGCCTCGTTGGCGGAGGCGCCGCAATGCGGCTGCACGTTGGCGCAATCGGCGCCGAAAATCTGTTTGACGCGGTCGATCGCCAGCTGCTCGGCAATGTCCACGTATTCGCAGCCGCCGTAGTAGCGTTTGCCGGGGTAACCTTCGGCGTATTTATTGGTGAGCTGCGTACCCTGCGCGGCCATGACGGCGGGCGAGGCGTAGTTTTCGCTGGCGATCAGCTCGATATGGTGTTCCTGGCGCGCGTTTTCAGCCTGGATGGCGGCAAAGATCTCGGGATCGGTTTGCTCGATGAGGATATTACGGTTGTACATGGCAGTCCTTAAAGACAATGGGCCTGTGGATCATGTGAGATGAAACCAGGGCTGCCCAGGCGAACGGCTAAACACATGGGCCTAACTGGCCATGCGGCACGCTCCCCCGTGGTGTTCCCACTTCAGCGCGTCACACCCTGATGGGTTGAGCGCCTATCGCCAGTCGCGTACGCTGTTAGTTTAACTGACAAGGCGCGCCAGGGGCCAAGGCCTGCAACGCCGGAAGATCAGGAGTTGAACAGCGCCGCAACTTTTTCAGCGCTGTTATCGGGCTTGACCGGGGCCAGCGCGGGAATGATCTGGGGGGCGGACAGGCGCACTGCGCGGCCTTTGACCACCATTTGCAGGCGGGCATACTCGGCCATGACTTTGCCAGAGTAGCCGCCATCGTCTTCAATATTCGCGGCGCCGACGTAAAGCCGAAGACCTCCTTCCGTGGAGCCAGCGCGGGCGATGCATTCCTGCAGCACCTTGACACCCACCCGCAGGTTGGTCAGCGGATCAAAGGCCGCCAGTTTGCCGCCAAAGCTCTCGTACTTGTCGCTGTGAACCTGGGTCATGACCTGCATCAGGCCCTGCGCGCCTACCGGGCTTTGGGCAAATGGGTTGAACCCCGATTCCACGGCCATGACCGCCAGAATCAGGGCCGGGTCCAGCTTGGTGTGGAGGCCGATTTCATAGGCTTCAGCCACCAAAGCGCTCAAGGGCTCTGGCGCCACCCGGTATTTTTTGCTCAACCAGTAGGCGACGGCGGCCTGCTGTTTCGGCAAATCTTGCGGGTTGCTCGCTGTGGCGCGATCAATGGCGTCGATTTCGCCGGTCGGTCCGGCCACTGCCACCTGGCGGGTTTGCAGCCAGCTAAAAAGCTTGACCTCACCGGCTTCGCGCAGTTCGGGGCGTGCCGTCAAGGTGATGATGGCAAACATGACTGCCAGCCCGACCAGGGCAAAACCGTTATGTGTGATTTCAAAGAAGCCCTGGGCAATGTCGGATGCGAAAGTTCGCAGGCCCTGGGTGAATTTTTTAGACGCTGTCATAGCTCTTCCTTCGTTCGCGGGGCTGACGGGTTGTCCTGCATGCAGGGGCAACGCTCGTGGCACCTCGTTTGGGTTGGTACGCTATCAATATCCTGCGGGTTCTTTCATGCGCTGTGCAGAGATTTGAATATGCCGGGATCGGCAGCGGATGCGGGTTTTCCCCAGACTTGGCTGGGATGCGCGGATTCTAGGTGGACTATATATATCAAGTCAACAATATAAAACACGTTTGTTATTCTAAATTTAATTAAATGAATTTTAGTAGAGAAGCAAAAAACTTGTTTTCATAACACGGATTTAGTCAAATATTTACATGTCTTTGCTTCTGTTTGCCAATCAATTGTTAGTCTTCGATTGAAAATCCTATTTGAATTTGCGCTAGCTCTTACCTAGACTGAAATGGCCTGTCGGATGACAGGTTTGAAAAGTCGGCAGTAGCCAGTCCCTACCTTTGGGTAGCAGTGATGAAGCGGCCCCGGCAGTTTGTGGAGGCAATCTATTGCCTCCCCAGCACTTTGGGACTTTACCCTCCCATCGTGCGAGCCCTGACGGCATGGACCTTGAGTCAGCCGTCAAGCCCGGTGGCTTGGCATTTAGTCAGGCAACCGGGCTTTCTTCTATATAGATACAACAGTTCAGTCGCTGGCGCGACAGGCGGCCAAAGCGTGGCCATCCGGGGCAAAATGGAGCCTTCGCGCGGCGCTGCAGTTAACCACCCCATAGAGTTATTGCCGGGCCGGTAAATAGCGGCGAAAATAGCGTTTCAACCCTGTCCGCAACTCGGCGGGGATCATTCTCCTTGTTTGTGCGACTCATGTTCCCTTTTTCTGCCCTCCAAAAAACTGCTGTAGCCCCCGAAGTGACGCAAATTCCAGCCAAATCAAACGCACCCCATCCGCTGGATGCACTGACGGGCGGGGCATTTTCTGCCCATACCTCGACCGAGCGCACGGCGCGAATCCGCGACTGGTTGGCTGGCGCGCCCAGTCCGGAACAAATGCAGGCTGTGTTCAAGGAAATCAGTGGCAAAGACAAAGGCGCGGCCAAGCTGCTGCGCGAAAAGCTCGATGAGATCAAGCGCAGCAAGGGCCAGGAGTCCATTGCACAAGAATGGGCCGACAAAGCACAGGTTTTGCTGGCCGTGGCCAAACTGAATATCGCCGATGCCATGGCTTGGCAGCGCGATGCCGCCAAGGCGGGCGCACCCTTGAGCAAGGAGCCCTTGGCGACACTCAAGGGCCAACTCAGCGACCGGGTGAAGGTGATTGAAGACTTGCAGCATCGGGTGCAGGTGCAGCGTGAAGCCGCTGTGTTGCTGGCCCAGCGCATTGAAGTGCTGTCCACCAAGTCATGGCGCGATGCGCAGGCGCTTGTCGATGCCTTGCACGCCGATGTCGACCACTGGCAGGAGCAGGCCACGTCTTTGTTGAACGATGCCAACTGGCCCAGCGTTGAAGCCAAGTTCCCGCCGCTGCTGGATGCCTCGCGGGCGCAGTTGCTGGTGGTGTGGGACGCTTTCAAAGCGGCTTTGGCGCAAGCTTCTGCGGCAGCCGCGGACGCTGCGGCACCGCTGCCACCGGTGCCGGTGTGGGCCGATGAACTGCGCGTTGCGCGGGGCGTTCCGTTGGAGGCGGTAGCCAAACCGAAAAAACCGCAGGTTGACCCTGAAATCAGGGCACAGGCCATATCAACCGTTCGTGAGGCGCTATCAAAAGTTGAGCAGGAAGTGGCTGAAGGCCACGGCAAAGCCAGTGCCGGTGCCGCCGCCGCCTTGCGCAACGCGCTCAAGGAATTCGGCAAGATCATCGACGACAAGCTGGAAAACCAGGCCCACGCGGCGCTCGCCGCCGCCGGCGAACTGGAAGGCTGGCAGCGCTGGCGCGCCGACCAGTTGCGTGAAGAACTGATGGCCAAAGCCGAAGGCTTGCTCAAGCGCCCCGAAGGTCAGGCCATGGGCGGACGCAAGATGCAGGAAAGCCTGCGCACCCTGCGCGACCAGTGGAAACAGACCGACCAGGGCGGGGTGCCCAATCACGGTTTGTGGAAACGCTTTGACGACGCCTGCAACGAAGCCCACAAAGTGGTGGAAGTCTGGCTCGAGAAGGTCAAGGCCGAGTCGGCCGAACACCGGGCCCAACGCCTGGCCCTGATTGAAGAAGTCAATGCCTGGGCCGCTGCCAACACAACGGCACTGGACGATGACTGGAAAGGTTTCAACCGCATCTTGCATCAGTTTGGCGACCGCTGGCGCGAGGGTGGGCACGTCGGTGAAAAGGCGTTTGCCGAGTTGCAGCCGCTCTGGAAGGCCGCCATCAACGGCGCCGCCGCGCCGCTGGAAGCTTTGCAAAAGCGCAGCCTTTTGACACGCCAGGCCATGATTGAAGAGGCGAAGGTGCTGGGCGCCCAGCCCGAGTTGCGTATTGATGCGGTCAAGGCCTTGCAGCAACGCTGGCAGGCCGAGACCCACGTGGTGCCGATGGAGCGCCGCCAGGAACAAAAGCTGTGGGACGCCTTTCGCAAACCGATTGACGACGCCTTTAACCGCAAGACGGCGGAACGCGAGAAAGCCGATGCGGCCTTGGGCGAGCGCGATCTCGTGGTGCTCAACGCAGCCAAGGCGCTGGAGACCGCCAATGCGGCCGGCGATGCCCAAGGCATTCGCAGCGCCATGAACGCGCTGGACG
>NZ_DHXT01000152.1:23468-35091 GCF_002413825.1 Rhodoferax sp. UBA5149 | reverse complement strand
GTTGAAGCGGACGCAAGCGCCGAAGCGGCGGCTCCTGTGGAACCCGTGGTCGCGCCAAAGCCTGCCCCCAAGCCAGTGGTGGCGGTGCGCGGCGATGACCGACCCGGCATGAAAAAGGCCGAACCCGCGCCCATGGGCCGCGGTGGCAAGTTTGGTGACCGCAAAGAGGGCGGACGGGACGGCGCCAGAGACAACAGCCGTGGCCCGCGTGATGGTGGCTTCTCAGGTCGTCCGGATGACCGGGCACCACGGCGCGATGGGCGTGATAGTGCTTCAGGATCCTGGTCTGAGGCCCCGCGTTTGGGCGACACCGCCTTTCGCGCGCAACGCGACGCCATGGAGCACGCCCAGTTCGCTTTGCGCAAGCTGGCGGCGCAGGCGCACGGTGAGGCGCTGACTCAGGTGCTGGCCGCGTGGGAGCAGCGCGATGCGGCCCAAGTGCCCTCGGCGCAGGAACTAGGCAACCGCGTCAGCGCAGCGACCCGCGGCGCCTGGACCAAAGCACTGGGGCAAGCGCCCGCAGGCGACGCCAGTGTGGCCCTGCTGCGTCTGGAAATGGCGTCCGAGCTGCCGACACCCGCCGAGCACCTGAACGCACGCCGTGCGCTGCAGTTGCAGCTGCTGACCAAGCGCAATGATCCGGCGCCTGTCCAGACCTGGGGCCAGGATGCCGCCACCGTCTTGGCCGGTGCTTTTGACGCAGGCCTGGCGCGCCGGCTGCAAAACGTGCTGAAGGTCTTGCTCAAGCCCTAACAAGCGCCCATCGCCCAGTTGTAAAAAAGGCCGCTCACAGCGGCCTTTTTTTGTTTCACGAGCTTGATTAAGCCGCATGACTTGTGTCGATGCGTCGAACTGAGGTTTCAGTTGGCTGCGTGCTTGAGGCCATACTGATCCGCAGAACTTCGGCGCGTGGCGGCGTGGCGCCAGCGTCCCAGTCGCTCAGGACGATGCGGCGCAACCCCGTTGCCGCACCACTTGACAGATCATGGTTGGCCGGCTTGTGGGTGTGGCCGTGAATCAAGGTGCTGGCCTGGGCTGTGCGCAGCCAGTCGCAGGTCGCCTCGAAGTCGAGGTCGGCATACGGTACGCCGCTGTGTTTGCGCGTTTCACTTTGCGTGCGCAGCGCGCGTGCAATAAGCTGCCGCTGGGCCAGTGGTTTGGCCAGAAATTCTTGCTGCCATTGCGCGCTGCGAACCTGAGCCCGAAACTGCATGTAATCGGTATCCAGCAGGCACAAGGCATCGCCATGCGACAGCAGCCAGCGTTGTCCGCCAAAGTCCAGCACGCTCGGGTCGCCCAACAGGGTCATGCCGCTGGCTTGGGCGAACGCCGGGCCCAGCAGAAAATCGCGGTTGCCGTGCATGAAGAAAATGTCGAGGCGTTGCGAGGCTGCTTTGAGCACCTGGGCGCAACAGGCTTCAAAGCCGTGCGTCTGATCAGCGGCGACATCAATGTCATCCATCACATCGTCGCCGACCCAGACTTCAAACAGATCACCCAGGATGAACACGGCATCGGCCCGCGTCGTCTCCATGTATTTTTGCCAGGCGCTGAAAGTGACGGCCTCGCTGGGCTGCAGGTGCAGATCGGAGATGAAATCGACGTTTCGCCAATCGGGTGGCGCTTGCAGTACCGGCCAGGGCGGCGCAGCGGCGTGCCCCGAAATTGGCGGTACTGCCGGGCTCATGTCAGAGCGCTACAGCCTTTTCCATGACCACGTCTACGACCGGCACATCATCGTGGTGGCCCTTGTGACCGGTCTTGACGGCCTTGATCTTGTCGACCACGTCCGTGCCCGACACCACTTTGCCAAACACGGCGTAGCCCCAGCCCTGGGCTGAAATAGCGGTGTGGTTGAGGAAGGTGTTGTCCGCCACGTTGATGAAAAACTGCGCGGTGGCCGAGTGTGGGTCGCCGGTGCGGGCCATGGCCACGGTGTAATTCAGATTTTTCAGGCCATTATTGGCTTCGTTGTCGATCGGCTTGTCGCCCTTCTTTTCCTTCATGCCGGGCTCCATGCCGCCGCCTTGCACCATGAAACCGGGGATGACGCGATGAAAAATGGTGTTGTTGTAATGGCCCTTGTTCACGTAGCTCAAAAAGTTGGCGACCGTTTTGGGCGCCTTTTCCGGATCGAGTTCAAGGGTGATGACGCCGTAGTTGGCAATGTGGAGTTCGACTTGGGGATTGCTCATGATTTATTTCACCAGGGTTGCAGAGTTGATAAGAATGGGGGTCTTGGGAACGTCGGACGGAAACGGGCCGCCAGCGCCGGTGGGGGTGGCCTTGATCTTTTGGATCACATCCATGCCGCTGACGACCTTGCCGAACACCGTGTAGCCAAACAGCTGCGGCGCGTTCACCAGGTTGGCACGCGGTGTGTTTTCATAGACGCGGCCCTGGTACTCGAACCGGGGCACCGGGTCGCCGGGCGGTATCAGGATCGGGTCCAGGAACGCATTGTCCTTGACGTTGATGAAGAACTGCGCGGTGGCCGATTGAGGGTCGTTTGTGCGGGCCATGGCCAGCGTGCCGACGACGTTTTTCGCACCGCCTTTGGCCAACGCTTCGCGGCCTTCATGGGCCACCGGCGCACGGGTTTTCTTCTCGATGAATTTGGCGTCAAAGCCGCCGCCCTGCACCATGAAGTTCTCGATCACGCGGTGAAAGATGGTGCCGTCGTAGTGCTTGTCCTTGACGTACTGCAAGAAATTCTCAACGGTCTTGGGTGCCTTGTCGGGGTAGACCTCAACCACAAAGTCGCCGGCCGTGGTGGCGAATTTGACCCGGGAAGGTGCCTGCGCCAGCGTGCTTTGTGCTACAGAAAACATAGCTGCTGCCGCAATCAATACGGGGGCCAGGGCCGAAAAAGATCCAAACTTCATCCAATGACTCCTTCATAAAATATTTTCCACTGACTACCTTGCCGACCCCAGTACTGGCGCTTGGTCGGGCCGCTGCGGGTGCCATCCGCCACTTCGCCAAACGTGACGACCATGGTGTCGGCGGCATCCGTCCAGCGCAGGAAGGACAGGTCCTTGAGCTGGATGGCGCGGCCGCGCACCTTGTCGAGCTCACTGCGCAAGGCCGGCGTCCATTCGGTCAGTGTCTTGCCGTTGCTGTTGAAATCCGGGCTGTAAAAACTCAGCACCCGGTCCAACTTGCCGCTGGATTTGGCGTTTTGCCACGCTGTCAGGACGTCCTCAAAGGGTTTGCTGTCGGAGCGGGCACTGTTGGGCGTCACCCAGTTCAGGCGCGGCGAGATGACGACCGGGGTGGTGCGGACCTCGACGGTGCGGATGACCTGGTCCAGGTCCGGGTTGGCCAGCACGACGCAGCCGTCCGTGGCCAGCGGTGGACGCGAGAACTGGCCGCGTGGCGTGCCGTGCAGCCAGATGCCGCCGCCGGTCTTGCCGCGCTTGCTGTCGAGCACGTTGGGGTAATTGATCGGCAGGGCGCCCGAGCCATACAAATCTTTCAGCGATTTTGGGTCGAGATTGCTGGTAATGAAGTACACGCCCAGTGGGGTGCGCAAATCACCCTCGCTGTTTTTTTCCAGGCCGGATTTCCCGACCGAGATGTAATAGTCGGCCACCAGCACCAGCCCGGTCGGCCGGTTTTCAAACAGATACAGGCGCGAGCGCGAGGCATCGACGGCAATGGCGTGCTTGTTTCGGAGTGACAGCGCCAGAAATTGGGAGGGAACGGCCCCTGGCGGCGGGCGCTCACGCAGCGCTTTTACGCGCATCTGTGACTCGTCACGCAATTCGCTGAGCATGGGCGCGGCCGCTTGGAGCATGGGCTCAGGTACATCGCCCAAGGTTCGAATAGGGCGCATGCGGGCTGCCAGCAGGTCGCCATAGACCAGTTGGGCCAGTTGAAAGTTAGGGTAGTCTTGCACCAGGCTCTCGGCCTTGGTCAGTGCTTCGCGACCTTGTGCTTTGGCCACGAGCTGGTAGACCTCGATCAGGCGCGCTTCAGCCAGGCCTGCTTCGGCCACTTTCTTTGAACTGACGGGGGCGACGTGGACGGCTTTGGTGCGGGCCTTCTTGCGGGCGATCGCGTCCCCTGTCGTCGCCAGGCAGACAACAGTTGCAACGAACAGAGTAAAAAAATGCCGTTTCATAGTGGCATCAAGCGAAAAGTGCACGTACCACCGCCGGCTGCGTCCGCGAAGCGGCCATCAGTTGCCCGTGGATTCCCTGACGATCAACCATTTGTCACCGGTTTTCAGCAACTCAAGCGTCTTGCGGCTCGACACCGCCAGCGCGTTCGCCCGGTAGTCCTGACGGAATTTGGCGACGGCCTTGCTGCCATTGACGGTGACGGTCAGGTTTTCCAGCTTGACTCTGATACTGGACTTGCCTGCAATACGGTTGCGGCGTTCTTGCTCCCAGGCGCTGCGCGATTGTTTTGCGGGCGGGGTAAATTCTTTGCCATAGGCACCCAGATAAGCTGACATGTCTTTGGCGGACCAGGCTTTGGCCCAAGCGTGCACGGCCGCTTCGGCGTCTTTGACGGCGCTGTCGCTGACAGTTGGTTTGGCGGGCACGGCGCCAGCGGCTGCCGCGATGGCCGGGCTGGCCGCGGTCACCACGGGTGCGGCCGGTGCAGCGGCAGGCGTGGACACGGCCACCGGGGCCTTGACGACGACGGTTGCAGAGCCTGCTGGTGCCGCTACCGCGAGGGCGGGCGTCTGACCCTTGATGTTGGGTTTGAACAATTCGCGAATGAGGGCCAGCTTGGGCGGCACCGCCGCATTGGTGCCGTCGAGCTGCAACGCCTTGTTATAGGCCTGGCTCGCGAGTCTGGCGTACACGTCGCCCAGGTTCTCGTGCGCCGTGGCGTAGCTTGGGTTGGTGCGGATGGCCATCTCCAGTGCCGCGCGCGCCTTGTCAAACTGGTTTTGTCCGGCGTAGAGCACGGCCAGATTGTTGTAGGGCTCGGGCAGCTCGGGGTAGTCTTCGGTCAGCTTGGTGAAGGTCGCGATGGCGTCAGCCTGTTTGCCTGTGTTGCGTTGAATCACGCCCTTGAGAAAGCGCATCTGCGGGTCGCGTGGCTTGGCGGCAAGGTAGACGTCGGCCTTGGTCATCGCCTCGCTCAGCTTGCCAGCGCGCAACAGCTGACTGACATCCACATAGTCGTCGGCGTAGGCGGACGTCATTGCGCAGGCGGCCGCCACGGTCAGCAGGCGAAGGGTGGTGAAAAGGATAGAGCGGGCGTGCTTCATGGAGCCTTATGATTTCCTACAGGGTGAGCGCCCGCCGCAGGGGATGGGCTGGCAGGGCTATATACTGGGACGAATTGTAGCCCAGGGGGTGCTTTTCAGTACTCTCATAATTGCCCACCCATTAGCCGTCTTTGCCGAGGCCACCACCCGGCTGAATAGTCCTCGAAGCCATCGTTCGAAACACCCATGAGTTTGCGCATTTACAGCACGCTGTCGCGTGCACTGGAACCCCTGTCACCGCTGGAGCCCGGCCACGTGCGGATGTACGTCTGCGGCATGACGGTCTATGACCTCTGCCACCTGGGCCATGCCCGATCCATGGTGGCCTTTGACGTGGTGCAACGCTGGCTCAAGGCCAGCGGCTTGCGGGTGACCTATGTGCGCAATGTCACCGACATCGACGACAAAATCATCAAGCGCGCCCTGGAGAACAAAGAGACCATCCGCTCCCTGACCGATCGCATGGTGGAGGCGCTGCACCAGGACGCCGATGCCCTGGGGATTGAGCGCCCCACCTATGAGCCCCGGGCCACCGAGTTTGTGCCGCAGATGCTCAAGCTGATTGGCCAACTGACAGAAAAGGGCCTGGCCTATCACGCCATCAATGGCGACGTGAATTACGCGGTGCGAAAATTCCCGGGTTACGGCAAACTCAGCGGCAAGTCGCTCGATGAGTTGCGCGCCGGGGAACGGGTCGCCGTGCCGGACGGCAAGGATGATCCGCTGGACTTCGTGTTGTGGAAAACAGCCAAGCCGAGCGAACCGGATGAAGCCAAGTGGGACAGCGATTACGGCAAGGGCCGCCCGGGCTGGCACATCGAGTGCTCGGCCATGTGCGGCCAGATACTGGGTCAGACGGTTGATATTCACGGTGGCGGGGCTGATTTGCAGTTTCCGCATCATGAAAACGAAATTGCCCAGAGCGAAGGCGCTACCGGCAAACCGCTGGCCAGCATTTGGATGCACAACGGTTTTGTGACGCGCGACAACGAGAAAATGTCCAAGAGCCTGGGCAACTTCTTCACCATCCGTGACATTCTGGCCCGCTACGACGCGGAAACCACCCGGTTCTTCATCATCCGCGCGCATTACCGCAGTGCCCTGAACCACAGTGACGCGCATCTGGACGATGCCCGCAATTCCCTCAAGCGTCTTTACACCGCGCTGGACCTGGTAACCCCGGCACAGGTCCACATCGACTGGACCCAGCCCTTTGCTGCGCGCTTCAAGGCGGCAATGGATGAAGACTTTGGCACGCCCGAGGCCGTGGCCGTGTTGTTCGATCTGGCGACTGAGGTCAATAAAACCCGGTCTGCTGAACTGGCGGGCTTGCTCAAGGCACTGGGCGGCTGCCTTGGCCTGCTGCAAGGTGACCCCCAGGTGTTTTTGCAGGCGGGTGCCACGCTGGACGAGACGGCTATTAGCGCCTTGATTGCGCAACGTGTGGTGGCCAAAGTGGCCAAGAATTTTGCCGAGGCCGACCGCATTCGCCAAGACCTCCTGGCCCAGGGCATTGTCCTGAAGGATTCATCCACCGGCACCACCTGGGAGGTCGGGCAGTGACTTTTTTAGCAGTCATTTTGGCCTCTGGCCCCCGAAAGTAGAGCGATGGCAGCTACTAAAAATATAGCGACCGTGATCGCCACGCCCGCCTACTGGGAAGACGCCTGCAAGCACCTGATGAAAAAGGATCGGGTGATGAAGCGGCTGATTCCCCAGTTCGGTGACGCCTGCCTGCAAACCCGGGGCGATGCTTTTGTCACCCTGGCGCGCAGCATTGTGGGGCAGCAGATCTCGGTCAAAGCGGCTCAGACGGTGTGGGACCGTTTTGCCCTGCTGCTCAAAAAAATAACGGCCAGCAATGTGCTCAAGCTCAAGGTGGACGACATGCGCGCGGCCGGTTTGAGTGTGCGCAAGGTCGAGTACCTGGTGGACCTGGCCTTGCACTTTGACAGCGGCGTGGTGCACGTCAAGGCCTGGGAGACGATGGACGATGAGGCTATCATCGCCGAGCTGATCGCCATTCGCGGCATTGGCCGCTGGACGGCCGAGATGTTCTTGATCTTTCACCTGATGCGCCCCAATGTGTTGCCGCTCGATGACGTGGGCCTGATCAATGGCATCAGCAAGAGCTATTTTTCGGGTGACGTGGTGAGCCGCAGCGATGCCCGCGAAGTTGCCGCCGCCTGGGCGCCTTATTGCAGCGTGGCAACTTGGTATATTTGGCGCTCGCTGGATCCGGTGCCGGTGGAATACTGACCGCCCCCAACTGATAGGAGCATAACGTTGGCTAAAAAAACATTCCTCGATTTCGAGCATCCGATTGCCGAACTCGAAAACAAGATTGAAGAGTTGCGCTACGTGCAGACCGAGTCGGCGGTTGATATTTCGGCCGAAATCGACCAACTAGCCAAGAAAAGCCAGCAGCTCACCAAAGACATCTACAGTGATCTGACGCCCTGGCAAATCACCAAAATTGCCCGCCATGCCGAGCGTCCCTACACGCTGGATTACGTCAATGAAATCTTCACCCATTTTGTGGAACTGCACGGTGACCGGCATTTTGCCGATGACCTGAGCATTGTGGGCGGCCTGGCGCGTTTCAACGGCACGCCGTGCATGGTACTGGGCCAGCAAAAAGGGCGCGATACCAAAGAGCGTGGCCTGCGCAACTTCGGCATGAGCAAACCCGAGGGTTACCGCAAGGCCCTGCGGCTCATGAAGACCGCGGAAAAATTCAAACTGCCGGTCTTCACCTTTGTCGACACGCCAGGCGCCTACCCCGGCATTGACGCCGAAGAACGCGGCCAGTCGGAAGCCATCGGCCGCAACATTTTCGAGATGGCGCAGCTCGAAGTCCCCATCATTACCACCATCATCGGTGAGGGCGGTTCGGGCGGCGCCCTGGCCATTTCCATTGGCGACCAGGTGCTGATGCTGCAGTATTCGATTTATTCGGTGATCAGCCCCGAAGGCTGCGCCTCCATCCTCTGGAAAACGTCGGAGAAGGCGCAGGAAGCGGCGGACGCGCTGGGTATTACGGCGCACCGGCTCAAGGCGCTGGGCGTGATTGACAAAATCGTCAACGAGCCAGTCGGCGGCGCGCACCGCGATTACAAGCAGATGGCCGCTTTTCTCAAGCGCGCCTTGAGTGACGCCTTCCGCCAGGTCAGCGACCTCAAGGTCAAGGAGCTGCTGGACCGTCGCTACGACCGTCTGCAAAGCTATGGCCGATTCACCGACACCAAGGCCGCGTCCAAATAGCGTGTGGCCAGCTAGCGGGTTGGGTGGTGTCGTGTGACCACGACGCTGGCCGACGCTATTTCCGCCTTCTCGCCGGCCTTGCCGCTGGCGGTGGCTTTCAGCGGCGGGGCCGATTCCACCGCTTTGCTGCTGGCCTGTGCCGAGAAATGGCCGGGGCAGGTGCATGCCATCCATATTCACCACGGTGTGCAGGCGGCGGCCGATGACTTCGAGCGCCATTGCCAGGCGTTTTGCGCGCAGCTCAATGTGCCGCTGCTGGTCCGGCGCGTGGATGGCCGCCATGCGCCCGGCCAGAGTCCGGAAGACGCGGCGCGGCGCGCCCGTTACAAGGCTTTTGAGGCTGTAGCCCTCGAAGAATATGCGCAAGACGCTATTAAAAATATAGCAATCGCACAACATGCCGACGATCAGGTGGAGACGCTCTTGTTGGCCCTGAGCCGGGGCAGTGGTCTGCCGGGCCTGAGTGCCATGCCCGCAAGCTGGGTGCGCGCGGGCATCACCTACCACCGCCCGCTGCTGCGCGTGCGTGCGTCAGACATTCGGGCCTGGCTGGCGAGTCGGGGCGTGACCTGCATTGAAGATCCGACCAATGTCGATCAACAGTTCACCCGCAACCGCATCCGCGCGCAGCTGTTGCCCGCACTGGAAGCCACCTTCCCGCAGTTTCGCGACACCTTTGCCCGCAGTGCCGCGCACGCGGCGCAGGCCCAGGCGGTGTTGCTCGATGTGGCCGTGCAAGATCTGGCGCTAATCGGGTCGCCGCCGGTGATCGCCAACCTCCAGCGCTTGAGTCGGCCCCGGCAAGCCAATGTGCTGCGCCACTGGCTCAACACCACGTTCAACGCCGTGCCCAGCGCGGCGCAGCTGGCCGAGCTGCTGGACCAGATCGCTGCCTGCACCACGCGCGGGCACCAGATTCGCATCAAGGTCGGTGCTGGCTTCTGCGAGCGCAGGGGCGCGCTGCTGCATTGGTACAATCCCACGGTTTTGCTCTAAAAAATTTTCCCAATGGCATTGATTGTTCACAAATACGGCGGCACGTCGATGGGCTCCACTGAGCGCATCCGCCATGTTGCCAAACGCGTCGCCAAATGGGCGCGTGCCGGCCACCAAATGGTGGTCGTGCCCTCCGCCATGAGCGGCGAAACCAACCGTTTGCTGGGCCTGGCCAAAGAGCTGGCGCCTTCCAAGGCCACCGACTCTTACAGCCGCGAGCTCGATATGCTGGCCTCCACTGGCGAGCAGGCCTCCAGCGCCTTGCTGGCCATTGCGCTGCAGGCCGAGGGCATGGAGTCGGTCAGCTACGCCGGTTGGCAAGTGCCTATTCGCACCAACAGCGCCCATACCAAGGCCCGTATCGAGTCGATCGACGACACCAAGGTGCGTGCTGATCTGGAGGCGGGCCGGGTGGTCATCGTCACCGGCTTTCAGGGGCTGGACGAACTCGGCAACATCACCACCCTGGGGCGCGGCGGCTCCGACACCTCCGCCGTGGCCGTGGCCGCCGCGATGAAAGCCGAAGAATGCCTGATCTTCACCGACGTCGATGGCGTTTACACCACCGACCCGCGTGTCGTGCCCGAAGCGCGCCGCCTGAAAACGGTGAGCTTTGAAGAAATGCTGGAGATGGCCTCCATGGGCTCCAAAGTGCTGCAGATCCGTTCGGTCGAGTTTGCCGGCAAATACAAGGTGAAGCTGCGCGTTTTGAGCAGCTTCACGCCCTGGGACATTGACATCAACGAGGAAGCCGCTTCCGGCACCCTGATTACTTTTGAGGAAGACGAACACATGGAGCAAGCCATTGTTTCCGGCATTGCATTCAACCGCGATGAAGCCAAAATCTCCGTGCTGGGCGTACCCGACACCCCGGGCATTGCCTACCGCATTCTGGGCGCCGTGGCCGACGCCAACGTGGAAGTGGACGTCATCATCCAG
Organism: Rhodoferax sp. UBA5149; assembly: GCF_002413825.1. GTDB lineage: Bacteria > Pseudomonadota > Gammaproteobacteria > Burkholderiales > Burkholderiaceae_C > Rhodoferax. Next base: position 24,662 of record NZ_DHXT01000152.1, on the reverse strand, counting down.
AATCTCAGCAAGGACGGCAAGACCGACTTCAGCTTCACGGTCAACCGCGGCGACTACGCCAAGGCCATCGACGTGCTCAAGTCCAAAGTGTTGCCCAGCCTGGGCGCACAAGAGGTGGTCGGTGACACCAAGATCTGCAAAGTGTCCATCGTCGGTATCGGCATGCGCAGCCATGTGGGCGTAGCCAGCAAAATGTTCCGTGTTTTGAGTGAAGAAGGCATCAATATCCAGATGATTTCCACCTCCGAGATCAAGACCTCCGTGGTCATTGACGAGAAATACATGGAGCTTGCGGTGCGCGCGCTGCACAAAGCATTTGATCTGGACCAGCCGCCGGTTTAAAATCCGGGCCGAGTCGTGAGATAATCGGACTCAGAGTTTTAGGAAACGTGACCGAGTGGCCGAAGGTGCTCCCCTGCTAAGGGAGTAGGGGGTGTAGAGCCTCCTCGAGAGTTCGAATCTCTCCGTTTCCGCCAGTATGAGTTTCTGAACTTCCAAGGAAGTCCAGTAGACAAGAAAAAAGCCTCGCAATTGATTCAATTGCGAGGTTTTTTTCGTTGTGACCTCTGACCGGGTGTGTTGCTGGCTGGCCCCGTCGAGCACCCGCGCCCCGCGAGGGGCCGGGCGCGTCTTCTTTGGTGATTACAAGTTGTCGGTGAAGCTGCGCAGCTTGTCGGAGCGCGAGGGGTGCTTGAGCTTGCGCAGCGCCTTGGCTTCGATCTGGCGGATGCGCTCGCGCGTCACGTCAAACTGCTTGCCCACTTCTTCCAGCGTGTGATCGCTGGTCATCTCAATGCCGAAACGCATGCGCAGCACCTTGGCTTCGCGCGGCGTGAGGCTGTCCAGAATGTCCTTGACCACGTCACGCAGGCCAGCCTGCATGGCGGCTTCCATCGGTGCGGTGTTGGCGCTGTCTTCGATGAAGTCGCCCAGGTGGGAGTCATCATCGTCGCCGATCGGCGTTTCCATCGAGATCGGCTCTTTGGCGATTTTCATGATCTTGCGGATTTTGTCCTCCGGGATCTCCATGCGCTCGGCCAACACGCTGGCGTCGGGCTCAAAGCCGAACTCCTGCAGATGCTGGCGGCTGATGCGGTTCATCTTGTTGATGGTTTCGATCATGTGCACCGGAATCCGGATGGTGCGGGCCTGGTCGGCAATGCTGCGCGTGATGGCCTGGCGAATCCACCAGGT
>NZ_DHXT01000152.1:0-23334 GCF_002413825.1 Rhodoferax sp. UBA5149 | reverse complement strand
TAGGTCGAGAACTTGTAGCCGCGACGGTATTCGAATTTGTCCACGGCTTTCATCAAACCGATATTGCCTTCCTGGATCAAGTCCAGGAATTGCAGACCGCGGTTGGTGTACTTCTTGGCGATCGAGATGACCAGGCGCAAGTTGGCCTCGATCATTTCTTTCTTGGCCGCGCGCGACGAATACTCGCCTTCGTTCATGCGTTTGTTGATGTCCTTGAGCTGGTCCAGCGGCACCACCACGCGGGATTGCAGATCGGTCAGCTTTTGCTGCAGGTCCTGCACCGGCGGGATGTTGCGTCCCATGACCGCGCTCCAGGGCTTGCCGGCGGCGGTTTGTTTCTCGATCCATTTCAGGTTCAGCAACTGGCTGGCAACCTTGTTGCCATGCTTGTCGCGACCACTGAAGTCGGCAATAAAGTTTTCTTGCGGGTAGCCGCATTTGTCGACGATGATGCGGCGCAGTTCGCGCTCTTTCTTGCGGACATCATCGACCTGGGCGCGCACCATGTCACACAATTTTTCAATCGCTTTGGCGGTGAACCGGATGGACATCAGCTCTTCGGACAAGGCTTTCTGCGTCTTGATGTAGCTCGGCGTGCCGTAACCTTCCTTGTCATAGATCTTGTGAACTTTTTCAAACAGTTCACGCAGCCGGTCGAAGCGGCTGAGCGCCTCGCGCTTGAGTTCTTCCAGTTTTTTCGTCAGCGCCTTGGAGCCACCCTTGCCGTCGTCATCATCGGCGGCGTCGAATTCATCAAAATCTTCCTCGGCCACATAGTCATCGGCTTCATTGGGGTTGGAGAAACCGTCCACCACGGTGGTGATGACGATCTTGCCTTCACGGATGTCTTCGCCCAGGCGCAGGATTTCGGCAATGGTGGCGGGGGAGGCCGAGATCGCTTCCATCATGGCCATCAAGCCGCCTTCGATGCGCTTGGCAATTTCGATTTCGCCTTCGCGCGTCAGCAGCTCTACCGTGCCCATTTCGCGCATGTACATGCGCACCGGGTCGGTGGTGCGGCCGAACTCGCTGTCCACCGTGGAAAGGGCCGCCTCGGCTTCTTCCTCGGCTTCTTCCTCGGTCGCGGCGGTCGAGACATTGTTGTTGAGCAGCAGCGTCTCGGCGTCCGGCGTTTGCTCATAAACCGCCACACCCATGTCGTTGAGCATCGAGATCACGACCTCAAGCGTTTCGGCATCCACCAGCTTGTCGGGCAGGTGATCCGAAATCTCGCCGTGCGTCAGGTAACCGCGTGTCTTGCCCAGCTTGATCAGTGCCTTGAGACGCAGGCGGCGCTTGGCGATGTCTTCTTCGGACAGCACCGTTTCGTCGAGGCCAAACTCTTTCATCAGCGCGCGCTCTTTGGCCTTGCTGATCTTCATGCGCAGGGGTTTGACCTTTTCGCCTGTGACTACCGGTTCGCCCACCAGATCGGCTTCGATATCGGACATGTCCATGTCGTCCCCGCCGCCGGACGCGGTCGCATTCTTGGGCTTACGGCCCCGCTTGGCCCCGGTTTTTGGTGCTGCGTCGGCATCGGCGGACGCGGCTTTGGGCGGTCGCCCCGGTTTCTTCTTGACAATAACTTCGACGGCCGCAGCGGTGGGGGCGGTTTTCTTCAATTCAACTGGCGCTTTGGCGGGAGACTTGGATGCGGGCACTGTTTTGACTCTCAATTCGGGCTTCTTGATAACGGTCTTGGCCGCCACTTTGTCCAGAGCCTTGGGAGGCGTGGACCTGGAAACCGGTTTGGCGGCAACCTTGGTGGCGGGCTTTGCAGCGGACTGGACAGGCTTCTTGGACTTTTGAACAGGCATGTAAAACCTCAGAATTTCAAAAACAAACAGAGTGAACAGGCGCCGCAATCGACCGACGCAATTTTTGTGACAGAGGAAAAAATCCTCAGTGGCAAGATGTGAGGGCGAACATTTGGTGTGCAGTCCTTGCGGTAGGTTAGCCGGTCGTGAACAGTGTCATCGTTTGGCTGGGCCCGGAGGTGCTGCTGTCGCTCTTGCCGAAAATCAACCTTGGATTATACCTTGGGTTTTCAAAAAATCAATTTCTGACGACTGAGCTCTCAAGTTGGGCCATGCCTGGCCATTTCAAGCTTACGGTGTCAATCAGCCTGCGACAGTGCAGCTTCCAGTTGCAGTCTGCGAGACTGAAGCTCGCGGTAGAGGACGAGGGCGGTGGGATCGGCTTTGGAGGCTGCGATGGCCTCGGTTTGTTGGATTTTGATTCGCTCGACCAGCATGCGGTTGAGGAGATTGCGCAGTTCGGCGGCAGATTCGTCCGCTTCTTCAAGGTCACCGAGTTCGTGATCGGCCATGAGTCGAAGGGCGAGTTCTTCGCCTTCGTGCCCTCGCAGGCCCTCCCGCAAGGCCACCCAGGGTTGCGGGCCGTGTTCATGCAGCTCGCTTTCCAGCCAGACGAACAGGGGGCCGTGCGGCTCAGGTAGCTCGCACAGCATGGCGTGGTCTTCGGCCGACAAGACTTCGAGCGCTGCCATGTCGCCCAGCAAAAGCCGGGTGGCATGATCGGCTCGGCTGGCTGGCAGCGTGCGACCACCCAAACGCGGGCGAGGCTCAAATTTTTTACGAGAATTTGGCTTGTAGCCCTCGTATTCATTACCTATTACGCTATTATTTTGATAGCGTTTTGATTTTTCGGTGCTGTGGCTGACTGGCTTGGGTGTCCACAGATCGGTTAATTCGCGGCTGGCCAGTTGCACCGTGTCGGCAATTTCGCTCAACAACTGCATCTTGAGGGCGCCATCGGGTAGCAGCATCCATAAGGGCTTGACGTTGCTGGCCATGTGTGATCGCCCTTCCGCGGTGTTCAGGTCACAGCCTTCACGGGCGGCATCAATCAAGAAGCGGCTTAGCGGGACGGCTTCGCTCACATAGCGTGCAAAGGCCTCTTTGCCGAATTCACGAATGAAACTGTCGGGGTCGTGCTCTGCGGGTAAAAACAGGAATTTAACGCTGCGCACATCGGTGGCAAAGGGCAGGGCGGCGTCTAGCGCCTTGCGCGCCGCGCGCCGCCCCGCCGCGTCGCCATCGAAGCTGAACACCACGGAATCGGTAAAACGAAACAGCTTTTGCACATGTTCCGCCGTGCAGGCGGTTCCCAGCGTGGCCACCGCGTTGGGGAAGCCGAGTTGGGCCAGCGCCACCACATCCATGTAGCCCTCGGTCACCAGGGCATAGCCATGCTCGCGCAGAGCGTTGCGGGCTTCAAACAGGCCATACAGTTCGCGGCCTTTGCTGAACACGGGTGTTTCAGGCGAATTGAGGTATTTGGGTTTTTCATCTCCCAGCACGCGCCCGCCAAACCCAATGCACTCGCCTTTGACATTGCGGATGGGAAACATGATGCGGTCGCGAAAGCGGTCGTAGCGCTTCTCGTCCTCGCCTTCCTCGGCGTTCAGGATCACCAGGCCGCTTTCCACCAGCAGCGGCTCGTCGTAGCTGGGGAAGACGCTGGCCAGGCTGCGCCAGCCTTCGGGCGCATAACCCAGCCCATACTGGCGAGCCACTTCACCCGACAGGCCACGCCCTTTGAGGTAGTCCACCGCCTTAGGCGAGTGTTTTAGTTGTTTCTTGTAGGCTTCGCCGGCTTTCTCAAGCACGTCAGACAGCGTGACCTGTTTTTCCCGCTGTTCGGCGGCGCGCGCGCGGTCTTGCGGTGAGGCTTCGTCCTCGGGCACCTGCAGGCCGTACTGCTGGGCCAGGTCTTTCACCGCCTCCACAAAGGTCATGCCCGCGTGGTCCATCAGGAAGCTGATGGCATTGCCGTTCTTGCCGCAGCCAAAGCAGTGGTAGAACTGCTTGGCCGGGCTGACCGAGAACGAAGGCGATTTCTCCCCGTGAAAGGGGCACAGGCCCATGAAGTTGGCGCCGCCTTTTTTGAGCTGGACATAGCGACCCACGATCTCCACCACGTCAGCGCGTGACAGCAGCTCCTGAATGAAGGTCTGGGGAATGGACATGGGGTGATTGTAGAAACCCGAAGACTCAGCCTGGGCTCAGTCGTCGATCACATGCGCTCAGACCGGGGATCAGCGAAACCTCTATCGCGGGGCCAGGCGAATGGCGCCGTCGAGGCGGATCACTTCGCCATTGAGCATGTCGTTCTCGAAAATGTGCTGTGCCAGTTTGGCGTAGTCCTGCGGCGTGCCCAGGCGTGAGGGGAACGGCACGCTGGCGGCCAGTGAGTCCTGCACTTCCTTGGGCATGCCGAACATCATGGGCGTGCCGAAAATGCCAGGGGCGATGGTCATGTTGCGAATGCCGTTGCGAGCCAGATCGCGCGCGATCGGCAGCGTCATGCCGACGATGCCGCCTTTGGAAGCGCTGTAGGCCGCTTGGCCAATCTGGCCGTCGTAGGCGGCCACCGACGCGGTGGAGATCATCACGCCGCGCTCACCGGTGGCTTCGGGTTCGTTCTTGCACATGGCGTCAGCCGCCAGGCGAATCATGTTGAAGCTGCCCACCAGGTTGACGGTGATGCATTTGGTGAACACGCCGAGGTTGTGCGCGCCGTTCTTGCCCACGGTTTTTTCGGCCGGTGCAATGCCCGCGCAGTTGACCAGCCCCATGAGTTTGCCCATGGACACGGCCTTGGCAACCACCGCCTGGCCGTCCGCTTCGTTGCTCACGTCGCACTTGACAAATGCGCCGCCAATTTCCCTGGCAATGGCCTCGCCTTTTTCCGCCTGCATGTCGGCGATGACGACTGTGCCGCCCTTGGCCGCCAGCATGCGGGCTGTGCCTTCGCCCAAACCCGATGCGCCGCCCGTGACGATGAATACTTTGCCTGCGATGTCCATGTAAAACTCCAATAAAAAGCAATTGACGTTGACGTAAACGTCAATTATCGCGTATCCATTTCAATTCGATAATTCTTTTGCCTTGAAATGAGGATACGAAGATTGCTGCTATAATTTTTAGCTTCGGATAGTATTTAGGCGCATAGCTCAGCTGGTTAGAGCACCACCTTGACATGGTGGGGGTCGTTGGTTCGAGTCCAATTGCGCCTACCAAATTTCTATTTTGTTTTTCACGCATCCTCAGGGTAAACCTTGGGGCGTTGCGATGGGACACTCTTTAAAATGTGTTGCAGTGCAATACAGTTAAATCAGACTTGGTCTGAGCCAGAGGGATTCCCATGCAAAACAAGAAAACCGCTGAGACAAAAGTCAGCCAGCGCGTTATAAAAAAATACCCTAACCGGCGGCTTTACGACACTGACACGTCGAGTTACATCACGCTGGCAGAGGTCAAACAGCTGGTGATGGACAGTGAGCCCTTCGTGGTGCGCGATGTCAAAACCGGCGACGACCTGACCCGCAGCATCCTGCTTCAAATCATTCTTGAAGAAGAGGCCAATGGATCTCCCATGTTTACCGCGCCAGTACTGGCCAGTGTGATCCGGTTTTATGGACACACCATGCAGGGATTCATGGGCGGATACCTGGAGAAAAACATGCAGTCATTGGCGGATTTTCAGACCAAATTCGGAGAGCAGTCCAAAGGATTGACGCCGGAAATGTGGACGCAGTTCATGGCCCTGCAATCTCCCGTGCTGCAAGGCATGTTGGGCGGTAATCTGGAACAGTCCAAGAACATGTTGGCAAAAATGCAGGAACAGATGCAAAAACAAACCGGCCAGATGCTGGGCGCTTTTGGGATCAAACGCTGACCAGGGCGAATGCTGGGACAATGGACACATGAGCGAAGTTATTACAAAAAGCAACACTGCACCCAAAGTCGGTTTCGTCAGCCTCGGTTGTGCCAAGGCACTGACAGATTCCGAACTGATCCTCACACAACTGAGTGCCGAGGGGTATCAAACCTCCAAAACTTTCCAGGGTGCCGATCTGGTCATCGTCAACACCTGCGGCTTCATCGACGATGCGGTCAAGGAGAGCCTGGACACCATCGGCGAGGCATTGGCAGCCAATGGCAAGGTGATCGTCACCGGATGCCTGGGCGCCAAAGCAGCAGAGGGTGGGGGCAACCTGGTCAGGAAAATGCACCCCAGCGTGCTGGCCGTTACCGGCCCGCAGGCGACGCAGGAGGTGATGGATGCCGTGCATGCCAACTTGCCCAAGCCGCACGACCCCTTTATCGACCTCGTGCCCAATGCATTCGGTGTGGCGGGTATCAAGCTCACGCCCCGGCATTACGCCTACATCAAGATCAGCGAAGGCTGCAACCACCGCTGCACGTTTTGCATCATCCCGTCCATGCGGGGAGATCTCGTGTCGCGGCCCATTGGGGACGTGCTGAAGGAGGCGCGTGCGCTATTTGAAGGTGGCGTCAAGGAGTTGCTGGTGATCAGCCAGGACACCTCTGCCTATGGCGTTGATGTCAAGTACCGCACCGGATTCTGGGACGGCAAGCCGATCAAGACCCGTATGCTGGAATTGGTGCGGGCACTGGGCGAGATGGCAGAGCCTTATGGCGCCTGGGTGCGCTTGCATTACGTCTACCCGTACCCGAGTGTGGACGAGGTGATTCCCTTGATGGCCACAGGCAAAGTGCTTCCTTATCTGGATGTGCCGCTGCAGCATAGCCACCCCGATGTACTCAAGCGCATGAAGCGCCCAGCCAGTGGTGAGAAGAACCTGGAGCGTATCCAGCAATGGCGCGCGGCCTGCCCCGACATTGTGGTGCGCAGTACTTTCATTGCGGGCTTCCCAGGCGAGACCGAAGAAGAGTTTTCTCATCTGCTGGATTTCATGCGTGAAGCCCAAATCGACCGCGCCGGCTGCTTTGCCTACAGCCCGGTGCAGGGTGCTGCTGCCAACGACCTTCCCGGTATGTTGCCGATCGAGTTGCGGGAAGAACGGCGGGCCCGTTTCATGGCGGTTGCCGAGGCCGTTTCGGCGGCCAAGCTGCAACAACGCATAGGTGCCACCATGCAGGTGTTGGTGGATTCAGCGCCTGGCTTGGGCAAAAAAGGTGGTGTGGGTCGGTCCTATGCCGACGCGCCTGAGATTGATGGCGTGGTAAAGCTGCTGCCACCTGAAAAAATAAGCAAGACGCTAAAGGTTGGTGAGTTCACCAAGGCCCGCATTGTGGGCGCACAGGGGCACGATCTCGTGGCGCAGCCGTTTTAAAAAAAACGCTTGAGTTATTTCAGAACAACAAAAAAGCTGCTGGAAGTCCAAGGACTCTCAGCAGCTTGTTTGCAAAAAAAGACCGGGAACCTTTATTAAAGATTCCCGGAATTCATTTATATTGGTGCCCGGAAGAGGACTCGAACCTCCACACCTTTCGGCACACGGACCTGAACCGTGCGCGTCTACCAATTCCGCCATCCGGGCATTTCAGGAAAGAGAGTTATTGTATCAAGAATATTAGCCAAACCAGCGGCTTGCTGGATGAAGTTGAAGGAACAGTTCAAGGTCACCGCGATGGCCATGGGTTTGTGTCCCGTGATGACGGTCAATCCGACATCTATTTGCCTCCCAACGAAATGCGCGCGGTACTGCACAAAGACCGCGTCAAGATTCGTATTGTGCGCAGTGATCGCAAGGGTCGGCCCGAGGGGCGCGTGGTTGAAATCATCGAGCGCTTAAATCAACCCATCATCGGCCGCCTGTTGCAGGAAAGCGGTATCTGGATCGTCGTCCCGGAAGATAAATGCTACGGGCAGGATATCTTGATTCCCAAAGCCGCAACCGGCCTGGCCAAACCGGGCCAGGTTGTTGTTGTTGAGTTGACGGAGCCGCCGTCCTTGTACGGTCAGCCGGTCGGACGCGTCAAAGAGATACTGGGCGAGATTGATGATCCGGGTATGGAGATTGAAATCGCCGTGCGCAAATACAGCGTGCCGCATGAGTTCTCTGACGCCTGTATTGCCCTGGCCCGCACGTTGCCCGACAAGGTACGCCCGCAAGACAAGAAGCACCGTGTTGATTTGACGGACGTGTCACTGGTGACCATCGATGGCGAAGACGCCCGCGATTTCGATGATGCGGTGTATTGTGAGCCGACCAAAATCGGTAAAGGGAAATCCGCCGCCAAGGGCTGGCGTTTGCTGGTCGCCATTGCCGACGTCAGCCACTACGTGGAAACCGGTTCGGCCATTGACGTGGACGCCTACGACCGGGCCACCAGCGTGTACTTTCCACGCCGCGTCATTCCGATGCTGCCCGAGAAGTTGTCCAACGGGCTGTGTTCGCTCAATCCGGAAGTCGAACGGCTGTGCATGGTGTGCGACATGATGGTGAGCGAGGACGGCGAGGTGTCGGCTTACCAGTTTTATCCGGCGGTGATGTGGAGTCACGCCCGGTTCACCTACACGGAAGTCGCGGCGATTCTGGCCAACACACGGGGTCCCGAGGCGCTCAAACACAACGATCGGGTGGCGGATTTGATGAATCTGCACGATGTGTACCAAGCGCTGCTGAAATCACGTGTGCGCCGCGGTGCCGTGGATTTCGAGACTGTTGAGACTCAGATCATTTGCGACGAAAGCGGGCGCATCGAGAAAATCGTGGCGCGCACCCGCAATGACGCGCACAAGCTGATTGAAGAGGCCATGCTGGCGGCGAATGTCTGCAGCGCAGATTACATTGCCCAGAGCAAGCACGCCGGTTTGTTTCGGGTGCATGAGGGTCCCACAGCAGAAAAAATCGAAATTCTTCGCAATTACCTCAAAGTCACTGGCTTGGGCTTGTCTATCAGTGACGATCCTTCTCCTGGCGAATTTCAGGCCATTGCCGCAGCGACCAAAGACCGCCCGGACGCGCAGCAGATTCATTCCATGTTGTTGCGCTCCATGCAGCAGGCCATCTACACGCCGGTCAACAACGGCCACTTCGGCTTGGCGTTTGATGCGTACACCCATTTCACCAGCCCGATTCGGCGTTACCCGGATCTGCTGGTGCACCGTGTCATCAAGGCGATTCTGGCCAAGTCCAAATACCAACTGCCAGTGTTGCCCACGCCCGGCGAAGCCCATGCCAAGCTGTCGCGCCGACTTGAAAAAGGACTGGCCGCGCGCGTGGCTGAGCCAGGGCAAAAGCCCAAGAAATTGAGCCCCGAAACCCAGGCCTGGCAAGCCGCTGGCCTGCATTGCAGCGCCAATGAACGCCGCGCTGACGAGGCCAGTCGCGATGTGGAGGCCTGGCTCAAGTGCAAGTACATGCGTGAGCACCTTGGCGAAGAGTACGGTGGCGTGGTCAGTTCAGTGACAAGCTTCGGAATCTTCGTCACGCTGGATGCCATGTATGTTGAAGGACTGGTGCACATCACCGAACTGGGTGGCGAGTACTTTCGTTTTGATGAAGCACGCCAGGAGCTCCGTGGCGAGCGCAGCGGCATGCGCTACGCCATTGGCTCCCGTGTGCGGGTGCAGGTCAGCCGCGTTGATCTGGATGGCCGCCGGATTGATTTCCGCTTGGTTCATGAGGGGGAAGGACTGGGCCCCCGTGTGGTGAAAGACAAAGGGTCACTGCGTGAGGGCGGTGGTCACGCCGATCTCGATGATGACCCGGGCCGTACTTCTGCCAAGCGCCCGACACGGCAAATGTCAGAACCATTGGCACGGACTCCAAAATCCTCAATTCATTCCGTGAAGGCGGGCGCCCGGCAGGCCACCGCCAAGAACAAGGACAAAGGGAATAAATCACGCCGTCGCTCCTGATGTGATCGACCGTCCTTTTCAGTAAATAAATAGACATGACTTCAACTTCAAAAGTCGCCATCGTGACGGGTGCCGGAACGGGTATTGGCAAAGCGGTGGTTCTTGCTCTTCTCGACAATGGCTATCGGGTCGTGCTGGCAGGTCGGCGTCCCGGGCCTCTGGCCGAAGTGATTATGCTCAGCGGCGTGCCAGAACGGGCGCTGGCTGTGCCCACCGATGTGTCCGATCCGGATTCCGTGAAGGCACTGTTCGAGGCCACCGTGACCAGGTTCGGCCGGTTGGATGTGCTGTTCAACAATGCAGGCGTCAGCGCGCCGGGCATTCCCCTGGAAGACCTGACGCTGGCCCAATGGAAAAACGTGGTGGACATCAACCTCACCGGCATGTTTCTGTGCATCCAGCAGGCGTTTCGGGTGATGAAGGCGCAGACGCCGCGTGGCGGGCGCATCATCAACAACGGTTCCATTTCCGCCACAACGCCGCGCCCCAACTCGATTGCCTACACGTCGACCAAACACGCGGTGAAGGGACTGACCAAAGCCGCCTCTCTCGATGGCCGCAAGTACGATATTGCGGTGGGGCAGATCGATGTTGGTAACGCCGCTACCGAGATGGCCCAGCGCATGGCCACGGGCATTCCGCAGGCCAATGGTGAAGTTGCCATTGAGCCTTTGATGGATGTGAATATCGTGGGTCAATCCGTGTTGTACATGGCCAGTCTGCCACTGGAGGCGAACGTGATGTTTCACACCGTGATGGCGACCAAGATGCCATTTGCCGGCCGCGGTTAAGCATGCCGGGTCGACGGTTCTGAGGACGTGTCCTCAGGTTTTTCGCCCTTGGAGAATGTAGGCGATCAGCTGCATGCCGCCTGATTTTTCAAAGTTGATGATCCGGCTGATGATGCGCGCGTCGAGTACATGGTCCGCTGACAACATCAACAAGCCATTGGGCGTGATGAGGTCGCGCGATAGCACCATGCCGACTTGCAGGTCACGGGCGATCACCGCCATTTCACTGATGCGCTCTTTCTCGGCTTCCTCCCGCGATGCGCCACCGAGCACCTCGACGAATGCCGTCACCACATTGGGGTCGTAGCGTTTGCAGCTGCTATGGACGATGATGATCCTGGCTTCTTCCGGGGTGAGATGGCGCTGTGTCAAAGTGCCAATTTGCATATTGTCGAAATCGCTGGCCAGCGTCAAAATCCGTGCCCCGATCGGTATTTTGTCTTCCGCCAGCCGTTCCGGAAAACCGGTGCCATCGAATCGCTCAAACTGTGCGCTGATGATCTCTGAGGCGCCTCTTAAATCTTGCAGCGGCAGCAGCAGTTGCTCGGCCTGCACCGCGTGCTTGCGGTAGGCATCCATCTGGGGTGGTTTCATCATGGCCACGGGTGTGCTGAGCAATTCGTCGGCAAAGCCTACTTTTCCAATTTCGTGCAGCAGGCCGGCGACAAAGATTTCCTGCACTTGTTTGCTGTCGAGCTGAAGTTTTTGTGCGATGCGCCGTGACAGGTCTGCGACGCGACGGGAGTGCCCGGACAGGTTGCCGCCGCGCATTTCGATCAGCGTGGAGAACACCTTGATCGAGGTGACGAAGCTGGTCTTGAGCTTCTCGTTGGCACTCTGCAGCGAATCATTGGCCACACTGAGCTGGGCGGTACGTGCCTCGACCTTGGCCTCCAGACTGGCGTTGAGCGCCTTGAGTTCCTCATTCTGGCGAATGCTCAGGGCTTCGAGTCGTTTCTTTTCCAGCTCCAGGGCTTTGCGCTCAAGCGCCTGGCGCACGATCAGCACGATGTCGTTGTCGTCCCACGGCTTGGTGATGTAGCGGTAGATCTCGCCACGGTTGATGGCTTCGATGACGGAGGTGATGTCCGAATAGCCGGTGAGCAACAGGCGCACCGTGTCCGGCCAGCGGCTGCGGACCTGCTCCAGGAACTGTGCGCCGTCCATCTCTGGCATGCGCATATCGGAGATCACCAAGTCCACGGTTTCGGTCTCCAGCAGCGTCAATCCGGCTTTGCCGCCTTCTGCGATGCGCACCTGGAAACCCTTGGTACGAAACAAACGCCGCAGTGAGGACAGGATGTTGGGCTCATCGTCCACGCACAGAATCGTGGGCAATTTCGTCTCGCCGGTGTCTGTTACTGGATTGGGCTCGGTCATGCTTGGTTTGCTCTATTTGCCGCTGCCAACTGGTAGGGTTTGATCATGCGCTTTATCCCTTATGTGTTTAAAACGAGATTTGCACCCGCAAATTGTTTCTCGGCATTTTCAAACACCTCCTGCAGTGCTTTTTCATCCAGTCCGAGTTGCTTCCACAGACCCGTGGGTACCGACGGCACCAGGTCATCGTGGTCCATGGACAAGTCCAGGGCGTGCGCAATGGCGTCCGCTGCCATGACGACCACTGACAGTGACGGCAGGCCATGGATGGTGAGCGCATGGTGACTGGCCACCGCCTGCTGCATGGCCTCGGGAAACTTCCAGTGCCGTGTGAGCAACTGACCCGCCAGCACATGGTCGACGCCCAGTACGGCGTGCTCAGCGTCGAGCAGGCTGCAATCAAGCTGGGCCCGGTGCGCCATGGTGGCCTCGTAATGGGGCTGGAACTGGGTCACCAGTACCAGTCGGCCAATGTCGTGCAAGAGGCCCGCGGTGTAGGCGTGTTCCGGATTGAGATGAACGTGGACGGCCAGTTCCCTGGCGCAAACGGCCGCTGCAATGGCATGCCGCCAGAACGGGGTGACATTGAAGCTGCTGTGCGGGCTCCCGGCAAAGGCGCCGATCAGCGCGGCGGTGGTGGCCAGGCTGCGAACGGTTCTGAATCCCAGGATGAGGATGGCCTCCTGGATCGTGGTGACCTGATTTGCCATGCCGTAGAAAGAGGAATTGGCCAGTCGCAACGTCCTGGCTGTCAGCGCCTGGTCTTGCGCGATCTTTTGGGCCAGCGCATCAATGTTCACATCGTCCTGGCCAATACTCGCCAGCAACTCCATGACCACGGTCGGCAAGGACGGCAGGTTGTGAATATGTTGCAGAATTTCGTCAGGCAAGATCGTGTTCATGACGGTTCAGACCCTCGGTAACGGCTCATGATATCCAGCAGATAGCGATCATCCGCGCTGTTGCCGATATGCCGGAACAATCGCGCCAGGCGTTCTTGGTGATACTGACGCAGCGCGGTTTTCTGGGCTTGGAGGTCAACCGTGGGCGACTGGGGATCAAGCACCCAGAGTTCCGTGACCTGGCGTCGGCGCAGGGTGGAAATAGTGGCGTCGCTCAGTTTGCTACCCTGCACCATCAATACTTGGCCCTGTGTGTCCAGCAGGGTGCGCGCCAGCGTCATGCCCGCCTCGGCGCGAGCCAGCGTCAGATGAAGTTCCTGGTGGCTCATGAATTCGGCCCAACCTTGTTCAATGTCACGATCTTGCCGCGGGATCGCGAGCTGGCGCCCATGCTGTTCCACTCGACCCGGTAGTGGGTGGAATCAATCAGCAGCTCGCAAGGCACCCCTTCGATCGCCGCGGCAATGGCCGCATCGATGGCCGGCAGGACGTAGGCCAACTCCTCCCCCTCGAGCGGCCCTGCGCGTGCGAACAGGCGCTGTGCGGCTGCATTGACAAAGGCCATCAAACCTTCGTCGTCCACGCCAATCACCGGCAGGGGAATGTGTTGCAAGGCTTCGCGCGCGATCGCCAGACTGGTTTCGTCGCGTTCGATCTGGTGGCGCGTCTTCTGCAGCACGTCACCGAGTTGCCGGTTGGCTGCCACCAGCTCCTGATTCGTGGTTCGGATCTTGACGTCGAGCTGCCGATTTTCTTCCAGCAGTTCCGTGTACTCAAAAGCCTTGTGGATTTGCTCACGAAGTTGCTCATCCTCCCAAGGTTTGGTGAGAAAACGGTAGACCGCCCCTTCGTTGATCGCGTCGGTCACGGATTGCAGCTCCGTGTAACCCGACAGGACGATGCGGATGGTGTCGGGGTAGGCGATTTTGGCGGCGCGCAGGAACTCCACGCCGGTCATGCCCGGCATGCGCTGGTCGGAGATGATGATGTCGACCTTGTGCTTGGAGAGCACTTCCAGACCTTCAGCCCCGCTGTTGGCGGTCAGGATGAGATGCCCGTCCCGCCGGAACAGGCGCTTGAGGGCGGCCACGATATTGGGCTCGTCATCGACCAGCAGCAGGGTGCGTTGCGGCTTTTGCAGGCGCAGCAGATGGGGCGGCAATTGGCGGCCTTCGGTGAACAGTTCTTCGATGGCCTGGGCGGAGATGGGTTTGGAGAAGTAATAGCCCTGAATTTCATCACAACCGCTGGTGCGCATGATCTCGCACTGGGCTTCGGTTTCCACGCCTTCGGCGATGACCTTCAGACCCAGACCATGGGCCATGGAGACGATCACCTTCACGATCACGTTGTCACTCTGGCTGGTGGTAATGTCACGCACAAAGGACTGGTCGATCTTGACTTTGTCAAAGGGAAAGCGCTTGAGGTAACTCAGGGACGAGTAACCCGTGCCAAAGTCGTCCAGTGAGAGTTTCACGCCCAGGTCCTTGAGCTCCCTGAGCATGGCCTCGCTGCGGTGAACATCATCCATCAGCGCAGACTCGGTGACTTCCAGATAAACCAGACGGGGATCGATCTGGCGACTGGAGAGGGCGCTTTTCACTTGCGCAATCAAGTCGGGATCGCGAAACTGCAGCGGTGAGACGTTGACGGCCACGTGCGGGACCTGGATGCCCTTGTCCAGCCAGGTGCGAATGTCGCGACAGGCCCGTCGTAAAACCCAGTCGCCAAGGCCTTTGATCAGGCCAGATTCTTCGGCCAGTGGAATGAATTGGACCGGCGAGATCGCCCCCAGCTCGGGGTGCTGCCAGCGCAGCAGCGCCTCCAGACCGCTGATCTGTCCGGTTTGCAAATCCACCAGTGGCTGGTAAACCAGTTGCAGTTGGTCGAGCGCGGCCGCATTGCGCAAGGCGTTGACCAGGTGCTCGCGCGCGAGCACCTGCTGGAACATCTCGTCGCTGTAGAACTGGAAGGTGCCGCGCCCATTGGCCTGGGCGCGGTGCATGGCAATCTCCACGGCCTTGAACAGCGAGTCGAAATCGCGTCCGTTGTCGGGGTAACTCGCGATACCGATGGAGGCGGTCAGGGTCAGCTCGTGACTGCCGAGCTGATAGGGCTGGGCCAGTTTGCTCAGCAGCCCGGTGGCCAGGTGCGCCGCGCCGCTCGCAGGCGTGCCCGGCAGCACCAGAACAAATTCCTTGCCGCCCAAGCGTGCCACGGTGTCCTGGTCGCGCACCGCGTCGCTGAGCCGCTTGGCCATTGCGATCAGCAGCTCGTCGCCCATTTCATGGCCCAGGGTGTCGTTGATGGCCTTGAAGTGGTCAATGCCCATCAGCATCATGGTCACGGGTTCGTTGGCACGCTGCGCCATGCTGATGCAGTGCGTGGTTCGGTCCCGCAGCAGCGTGCGATTCGGCAGGCCGGTGAGGGCGTCGAAATGCGATAGCCATTGAATGCGGTTTTCCGCCGCCTTGGCATTGCTCAGGTCGCTGAAGTTGCCGAGGTAGTGCGTGATCTGCCCTTGCTCGTCGCGCAGGGCCGAGATCGTCATCCACTCGGGGAACACCGTGCCGTCCTTGCGTCGGTCCCAGATTTCGCCGACCCAGCAGTCTTTGCTGTTGATGTCGTTCCACATGGCCTGGTAGAAGGCCTGGTCGTGGCGCCCGGAGGAAAGCACACGCGGGTTCTTTCCCAGCATCTCGGCCTCGGTGTAGCCGGTGATTTCAGTGAAGGCATGGTTGACCATGATGATGTTGCAGTTGGCATCGGTCATGGTGATGCCTTCGCGGCTTTGTTCCAATACCTGCGCGGCGAGTTGGAGCTGCGTTTGTTGCGCTTTGCGCACGCTGATGTCAGCAATCACGCAGACCAGGATGCGCCCCGCCCCGTTGGCATCAAGGAAACTGCGACACGTCAGATGCCCCCAGAACTGGGTTTGGTCGGCGCGCCAATAGACGCGATCCAGATCCACCGAGGGGATGGCGCCGCTCAGCAAGGCAAGCGTGTTCTGTCGCGCCACCTCGCGCTCTGACGGGTGCACCATGGCGAAGTATTCGCTCCCCACCAGCGTCTCCAGCGTGCTGCCGAACATCTCGACCATGCGCTGGTTGGCTTGTGTGATGCGTCCGCCGCGATCGATTAAAAAGATCGCGACGCTGGCCGTGTCAAAAATCTGTTTGAGCAAAGTCTCGCGGTGATTCAGGGTGAGCAGCAAGCGGTTGAAGCCGCCAATCAGTTGGCCGATTTCGTCTTGGCTGGTGATGGGCAGGACTTGCAGGGCTTGCTCGGTAGCCGACAGGGTGGCCAGTGTTTTGACGGTGGAGTCCAGCGGTGACAGCTGGCGTCGCAGCATCCACCAGGTCAACGCCCCCGCCAGCAGCGTGAGCAAAAGCGTGGCCAGCAGCAGGCGCTGCTGCATGGCGTCAATGGGCGCAAAGGCTTCTGCCGTGGACAGCTGCACAGCCACGTACCAGCCCGCCACTGGAACGCTTTTGACGGATGACAGCACTTCCACGCCGCGGGGGTCGATGAAAATATCAGTCCCTTCATGGCCCCGCTCGTAGCGGTCCAGTATCGGGCTGACACCGGGCGCCGGGAGCGCTGCCATGATGCGGCTTTTGATGGAGGAGGTGACCACCAGCCCGTACTGCGGTGCGTTCAGAAAATAACCGCCGCTCTGGCCAAAACTGCCCTCCGAAATCCGGTTCAGGAAATTAGCCACAGCCAGATTGGTCGCGCCGGACAGTGCACCGATTATTTTGCCTTGCGCATCGCGAATGGGCGTGGCCATGGCGATCAGCGGAACCCGCAACGTGCGGCCCATGATCGGCCGGCCGATCATCGTTTTACCCTCTTTGAGCGCACCGATGATGTGATCCCGGTCCATGTAATTGGTGCCGATCCGTCCCGCCGAGCGCGGCACTTCGGCGATAACGGTGCCATCAGGATCAAGGACGATGACCCCCGCGTTGAACGCGCCTTCAAGAACCGGGCGCTCTTCCAGGAACTTCTGCAGGGTTGCGCTATTGCCCAAAATGGCCGGGCTCAGTGTTTGGGCAACCTTTTCCAGCCCCCGCAAGCGGTCTTGCAACCCTTGATTAACTTCGGCCGCGATGAAAGAAGTGCTCGAGAACTGCTGCTTGCTCAACAGGTCTTGCATGTCATGGTGGAGCGTGCGGCTGGCGTAGAACGCCAGCGCCCAGACGCTGAGCACGAAAATGGTCAGCGTGAAGAGGGTGATTCTGGTCTTGAGCGAGCGCGACTGAAAGAGATTCAAGTTCATACAGATTCGCTCGGTGATGCCTCTGTTCTATCGGGGTTGATGCAGCTTCAAGGGTTTCCTACCCGCGTAAGGATAGTGCATCTGACGAGGTTGATCGGGCCTGTTCGCGCCAGGTCGGCAGCAGCATTCGCACCGAGGCTACACCTTTGCTGGAAATTGACTGAAATATTGAGAGAGATCATCCAATCTACCTTTTATACAAAATCAGCCTCTAGCCCTCATGCAGGCTGCGCGATACGCTATTATTTTTATAGTAAACGAGACAGGGTTCCAGCCGTCAAGGACGGATCGTTTTGCCAGCGGTCGGCGGCAAGACCATGCTGGTAGACGGCGTGGCACGCGGCCTCAAAGGCGTCGAGTCCGCCAGCCAGGCGTGCCCCCACCATGCCGGCCAGCACATCGCCCGTGCCGGCCGTGGCCAATCTGGCGTTGCCGGTGGGGTTGATGACTGGCGTGTGCCCGGGCGCCGCGATGACCGTGCCGGAACCTTTGAGCACCACGGTGCAGGCAAAGCGCTGTACCAGTTGCTGCGCGGCCGCCATGCGGTTCTGTTGCACCTGGGCGGCGGTGCTGCCCAGCAGGCGGGCAGCTTCCAGTGGATGAGGGGTGAGTACGGTGGCCGCAAGGCGCCTGGACCGCGCGCTCAACAAGGCTTGGAGTTGAGTGTCGTTTGCTATTGTATTGATAGCGTCTGCATCAATAACCAGGAGGGCGGACGTCGATAATATCTTGAGAAGCGGCGCGTGGACCGCATCGCCGCCACCGCAACCACAGACCACCGTCATGGCATGCAAGTCCAGCGCATTGACGGCTCTGAACATCAGCTCGGGCTGGTCCGTGTTCACGCTCAGGGTGCCGCCGTCAAGCAGGCCGACAAAGACCCGGCCCGCGCCCGCGTGCAAGGCGGCGGACGCGGCCAGCAGGGCCGCGCCGGTCATGCCCGGAGCGCCGCCAACCACGGCCACATCGCCGAAGCTGCCTTTGTGCGAGGCATGCAGGCGTGCCGCCGCCATCGGCGCGCCTGCCAGCCAGGCGGTGGGCGCGACGGCCTGCGCTTGGGCGGCGCTGCCATGATCGGCTGCCAGATCGTCCAGCCACACGGTGCCGACGGCGTCACGCCCATGGGCCGTGAACAAGCCGGGTTTGAGGGTGAGCAGGCTCAAGGTGTGTTGGGCCTTGACGCTGGGCTGCGCCGCAACGCCGGTGTCGGCCTGCAGCCCGGTCGGTATATCCACGGCCAGCACGGCGGCGGGGCCCGCGTTGATTCTTTCGATCCACTCGGCCATGCGGCCCTCAGGCGCACGCGTGTCGGCACCCACGCCCAGCAGCGCGTCGATGCACAAATCGTAGTCGTGCGGCGGTGTGTCGGCGAAGGTGACGCCGGCAGCGACGGCGCGCTGGTACGACGCGGCCGCGTCGGGCGGCGCTTTGTCGGGGCTGCCGAGCCAGGTCACCACAGGAGATTTGCCCCAGCGCTGCAGGTGCATGGCGGCTTCCAGCCCGTCGCCGCCGTTGTTGCCGGGGCCGCAGGCAATCCAGATGCACCGCGCGTGCGGCGCCATCGCCAGCGCCAGCTGCGCCACGGCGAGGCCGGCACGCTGCATCAGGGTATGGGAGGGCAGCGCCGCCTGGGCGGCGTGTTCGATGCGGCGGGTGGCATCGACGCTGTACAAGGCCTGACGTGAGCGGAAATCAATTTTCAGCATAAAGCCTAGAACTCGTAGGTTTCGCCCTCGCGGGCCAGCCGATAGTCGGGGCCCCCGGCTTGCGCTGGGTTGTCGATCAACACTTGCCGGAATACCGCCTCCAGCGCGTCGTCAGTGCGAGTGGGCTCGTGATGCGTACAAAACAAGACCTTGGCCCCGGCATCTTGGGCGTATTGGATGCTGGACTTGAAGGTGCCGTGACCCCAACCCTTTTTGGCCAGGTACTCCTGCTCGGTGTAGGAACAGTCGGCGATCAGCACATCCACGCCCCGCATGGCGCGCCGGATGCTATCGGCTTTTTCATCGACGAAGCTTTGGTACTCGGCGTACCCCTCGTCACCCGGCTCATAAATGTTCTGGGGCGGCTCATGGTCGCCGGTGAAGAAAACCGATTTGCCGTTGGCTTCAATCCGGTAGCCAAAATCAATGACCGGATGGTTCATCAGATAGGGTGTGACCGTGGCGCAGCCGATCTGGATGCTTTGTTCCGGCGCCAGCGTGACGTATTCAATGCGTGCTTTCATCTCGGCTTCACGCACCGGAAAATAGCTGTATTGCAGCTGCACCGACATGACCTGCTCCACGCCTTTGCCGGACACCGGGTCAAACGCACCATGCAGCCGCAACAGGTTGCCGGGGATGAAGTTGGGGATGAAAAAAGGCAAGCCTTGAATGTGATCCCAGTGCGAGTGGGAGATCAGCACATTGGCCGTCACCGGCAACTCGGCCAGCAGCGTCTGGGACAGGGGAAAGATGCCGGTACCGGCGTCGATGATGATCAGCTCGTTGTTGTCGGTGCGAATCTCAATGCAGGTGGTGTTGCCGCCATAGCGCACGGTGTTCGGGCCGGGTGACGCAATGGAACCCCGCACACCCCAAAATCTGACTTTCATGCGCTGCCCTCAAATCTTTGAAAATATTTTAGCGTCCTCAAACACCGGTGTCAGGTCGCCCAACGAGGCAATGACTTCGTCCAGCGTGCCGCCCAGGCGTTTGGCTATGGTGGGCGGGAGTTCTTCAACGCAGCGGTTGCCCGCAAAGCCGAATTCCAGCTTTTTGCTGATCTGGTTGGCGGCAAAGACGCAGGCAATCATGGGCGTATCCATCAGCTCCGGGCTGTACTGGTGACGAATGGTCTCAATCAGGTCCGAGGGGAAACGCCATTTTTCCACCAGCATCGCACCGACCACGGCATGGTCCGCGCCAATGACGTCGCGCAGGGCCAGATGCAGCGAGGTTTCATTCCATTGGCTGGTTTCCAGGGCCCGGCGAAACTCCTGCGGCATGAACTGCGCAAACACCACTTTGCCAAAGTCGTGCAGCAGGCCGGCCATGAAGCAATCCATTGGGTCGGCACCGTCGACCCGCAGCGCCAGTTGCTTGGCAATGCTGGCGGTGGCCAGCGAGTGAACCAGGTACTGTTCGCCGTCAAAGCCCGCGGCATTGTCGGCCGGCAGCATGCCGATGGCGGCAATGCTCAAGGCCAGGTTTTTGATGGTGTTAAAGCCCAGATACACCACCGCATGGTTGATCGAGGTGATCTGCTTGGGCAGGCTGTAGTAGGCGGAGTTGACGACCCGCAGCACCTTGACCGCGACCACCGGGTCCTTGTCGATGACCTGCACCAGATCCTTGGGCGAGCAATTGACGTCCCGCGTCAGCTCCAGGATTTTCTGGACGCTCTTGGGAAATGCGGGCATGCCGTCAACCGCGGCGGCCAGTTTTTGGGAGAGTTCGGGGCTCATGGCGTCAATTGTCTGTCAACACCCTATTGTGTCAACACATTAGGCACGAAGCCGTTCGACGCCGAACCCGGTGACATCGAGGTCCGGCGTTCTGCCCCCGATCAGGTCGGCCACGGCTCTGGCCGAGCCGCAACTTAAGCCCCAGCCGCTGGAGCCATGCCCCAGGTTCAGCCAAAGTCCTGCGATGCCGCTACGACCAAGGAGGGGTGGCCCGTCCGGCAGCATGGGGCGTGCGCCTTTCCATTCCTGCACGCCATGGGACAAGTTGGCGGCGCCGGGAAACCAGTCGTGTAACACCTTGTAAAGAGTTTGCAGGGTGCTGCCGCGTTTTTTGTTGAGTGAACCGCCGAGTTCGGCGCTGCCTGCCACCCGCACGCGGTTGCCCAGGCGCGAAATGGCGACCTTGTAGCGCTCGTCCATGACGGCACTGCGGGGCGCGTTGAGTGGCTCGCGAATGGTCGCGCTGACCGAGTAGCCGTAAACGGCTGCCAGCGGAATCTTCAAGCCTAAAGCGCCCAACAGCTGGGCCGAGTCCAGGCCGGCGCACATCACCGCGGCGTCATAGTGGCGTGCTGTGGTTTCGCCGGCAATGCCAAGCGCCACCCCGGCGGACGGCTGCACCTGCGTCACGGTGGTGTTGAAGGAAAATTTAACGCCCAGTCGTTGCGCCTCGTTTTTCAGCAAGAGGGCAAATTGACGGCAGTTTCCCACTTCGTCGTCCGGCAAATAAACGGCGCCGAAAAATGCCGTGTCGGGATTGAGCGCGGACTCAATTTTGCGCGCATCCACCGGGCTGAGCTCCTGGAATGCCACGCCCGCATCACGCAGCACCTGCAGACCAGGCTGCACCATTTTGTTGTCCCTTTCGGACCGCAGCAGCACCATGTAGCCGTCGCTGCGTTCGTATTCCAGCTTCAGATTGGCCGTGATCTGGTGCAGCCGCTCGCGGCTGTAAAACGCCAGCTGTTGCAGGTGGGCCCGGTGGGCCAGATAGATGTCAAGTTGGCAGGCGCGATACCAGCGCCACATCCAGGCCAGCTCGCGCGCCGAGAGCGGCAGCCCCACTTTGACCGGTGCGTAGCGGCTGAACAAGTGCTGAAACACCTTGGTCGGCATACCGGGTGCGGCCCAGGGCGTGATGTAGCCCGGCGCGACGAGGCCGGCATTGGCAAAACTGGCTTCCTCGGCGGCGGCCCCGCGCCGCTCCAACACGGTGACTTCGTGTCCGTCACAGGCCAACTCGTAGGCCGTGGTGACGCCGATGATGCCGGCGCCAATGACTGCAATCTTCATGAATCCCTTTTTTTTCTTATAAACCTTGCGGGACAGACCGCAACGAAGCGGAGCTCTGTCCTCAATTGATTAAGTGTAATCGGCCTCTAGCCCCCGTGAAATATGCGCGAGCAGCTATTATTTTTGTAGTAACTGCTCGATTTGAAGCGCTATGTTGAGCACCGGGTCGTCACGCATCGCGCCCGCCCAGACCATCAAACCAACGGGCAACTCGTCCGGTGCATGGCAGGGGAGGGACATAGCACAGCCATCGAGCATATTGATCACACTGGTGTTTCGCAGCAACAGGGCGTTGACGCGAAAGAAGGCGTCGTCGCGCTCGGGCCCCGGTGCGACTTCCGCAATGGGTGGCGCCACCATGGGTACGGTGGGCGACAAAAAGGCATCAAAGCCCTGCATGGCCGCGTCCATTCTCTCAATCCAGCTGCGCCGGGCAGCCTGAAGCGCAAGGTAATCGCAAGCGCTCATTGCCGCACCCCGCTGGATGCGGGCGGCGACGCGAGGGTCGTAGTCTTGGCCTCTGCGTGCCAGCAAATCGCGGTGCCAGGCGTAGCTCTCAGCGGCCGAAAAGCCGCCGGTGGCCTGGATTTGGGACAGTTCATTGATCTCGGACAGCGCGATTTCCTCGATGCGGGCGCCCGCATCGCGCAGGGTTGTCAGCGTGCGCTGCCAGGCGCGGCACACCGTGGCGTCCAGTCCGTCGAGCATCAGCGTGTTGGCGACGCCCAGGCGGTAGGCGCCAAGCGGTGCCAGGCTGCGTGTTACCCGTCGCCGGGCCAATAGCTCGTGAGCCAATATCGCGTCGGGTACGGATCGGGTGAGGGCGCAGACCGTGTCCATCGTGCTGGACAGGGGCAGTGCGCCGTCGGTCGGAACTAGCCTGGCCGTACTTTTGAAGCCGACGATGCCGTTGAGGGCTGCCGGAATGCGGATCGAGCCGCCCGTGTCCGACCCCAGACCGATGAAGGCGGCGCCCGTTGCCACGGAGACGGCAGCGCCCGACGAAGACCCGCCGGGAATGCGGGGCACGTCGATCGCGCTCGAATTGGCGGGGGTGCCAAAGTGCGGATTGACGCCAACGCCCGAAAACGCAAATTCAACCATGTTGGTGCGTCCGATAAAGGCGGCACCCGCGCGTCGCAAGCGGGCGACGGCCGGACTGTCCTGCGTTGCTGGTGGGGCGCCGCTGAGCACGACCGAGCCGGCGCTGGTGGTTTGCCCGGCGACGTCGAACAAGTCTTTGACGGATACCGCCAGGCCCGCCAGCGGCTTTTCCAGGATGTCCGCGGAGCTGGCGACGGCGCGGGCTTCGTCAAACGTGGTTTTGAGAAAAACATGCTTGCAGCGCGTTGATTGCGCCGCATCGATGGCCCGCTCAATTTCTGCCACCGGGTTGGTGTGGCCGCTGCGCAGCGCCTGGAGCGTCGTGGTGAGGTCTTGGGGCATGAAGGCGAAGATGGGGATGTTATAATTTTCGGCTTTACTGGGTAGTCAGGTGACTACTCGGTAAAAAATCAGCAAACCAGTTTCATCAAGGTGTTGCGGCTTTTTTCAGGCGGTTTTTAGAACCGCCTG
>NZ_DHXT01000228.1 GCF_002413825.1 Rhodoferax sp. UBA5149 | reverse complement strand
ACTGTCCTCAAGGGCAAAACCTTGGGCATCTGGGGTTACGGCAAGATCGGACAGCTGGTAGCAGGCTATGGCAAAGCCTTCGGCATGAACGTGCTGATCTGGGGCCGCGAGGCGTCGCGAGAAAGAGCCCTATTGAACGGCTTTGATGTCGCGCTCGACCGGGAGGAATTTTTTGCGCAATGCGATGTGCTTTCGCTGCATCTTCGACTGCTGGATGAAACCCGCGGTATTGTCCGGCTCGACGATCTGGCGCGCATGAAACCCACCGCCCTGCTGGTGAACACGTCGCGCGCCGATTTGATCGAGCCCGACGCCCTGATCAGCGCACTCAACCGGGGCCGACCCGGCATGGCCGCGGTAGACGTATTTGAGACGGAGCCGATTTTGCAGGGTCACGCCTTGCTACGGCTGGAGAACTGCATTTGTACGCCGCACATTGGCTATGTCGAACAGGACAGTTATGAGATGTACTTTGGCGCCGCATTTGACAACGTGATCAACTTCATCAAAGGCACCCCGACGAACATCGTCAATCCGGGAGCCTTGCAGGTCCGCCGTTGAACAAGCTCGGTCCCACAGACCCAGGCGCGATGCCCCCAGTGCTGTGGGCACTGATGTTCGGCAATTTTGTCATCGGCACCGGTGTCATGGTGGTGCCTGGCACGCTCAACGACATCAGCGCTTCCCTGAACGTTTCCGTACCGGTGGCGGGTCAGCTCATTTCCGTCGCGGCGCTGCTGATGTGTCTCGGCGCGCCGCTGCTGGTGGCCGTGGTGTCTGGACTGGATCGTCGACGTCTGCTGGCCCTGACCATGCTCTGGTACGGCGCGCTGCACCTGCTCAGCGCAACCATGCCCACGTTTGGTTCACTCATGGCCGTTCGTGTTCTGACGGTCATTTCGCCCGCCATTTTCACGCCCCAGGCCGCTGCCTGTATAGGCTTTTTGGTGCCACCGCACCAACGCAGCAAGGCGATCAGTCTGGTGTTTCTGGGCTGGTCTGTGGCTTCTGTTCTAGGCATGCCCCTGGGCTCCTGGATCGGGGGGACGATGGGCTGGCGATATGCATTTTCAGCAGTGGGTCTACTGGCATTTTTCAGTGCGGCGTGGCTTTGGCGTGCCATGCCGGATGGCGTCAAACCCCCCGCGTTTTCACTGGTCACGTGGCGTGAGACGCTCCAGTCCAAACCTTTAATGCTGTGCGTCGCCGTGACGGTCCTGTATTCGGCCGGGCAATTTGTACTTTATTCTTATTTCGCGCCCTACTACAAAGCCAATTTCAACGTCACGCCAACACAACTCAGCCTGATGTTCGCCTGGTTTGGCGCCTTTGGCTTTGTCGGTAACCTCTGGGTGTCCCGCAATATCGAACGGTTGGGTGCTTCACGGACTGTTTTTCTGGCGGTGGCCAGTATGGCCCTGAGTCTGGCCTTATGGCCCTTGGGTTCGAGTCTCATGTTGACGGCGCTGGTGCTGGTTCCCTGGGCACTGGGCTGCTTTTCGGCCAACTCGGCGCAGCAAGCCCGACTCTCAGGCATCGCACCGACGCTGACGTCCGGCTCGATCGCTCTCAACACCTCGGCCATGTATGCCGGCCAAGGTGCCGGGGCGGCCAGCGGAGGCTGGTTGATTGCCCATGGGCAGATGTCCATGTTGCACTGGGCCGGACTGGCAGGTCTGCTGCTGGCCCTGTGGGTGAGCTGGTTGGCGAGCCGTGCATACGCGAGGCTCAGGCATCCCGCGTGATCAAGCCCTGCCCTATTTTGTCGAACGCGCGCCCAGCATGATCTCGGTATTGGCCTTGCGGTCTGCATTGACAGTTCTCACCGTCGCGCGCTCCCCCATCGCCCGGAGGTAGTCTTGCACCGGCAACGCCGCCAGCAAATCCTCACCATAAATTATTTTGCTGGCACTCGCCACCAATGGCAAATGAACGATGGCAGCGCAGTCGGCCAGCGTAAATTGCGGGCCTGCAATAAACGGTTCAAACTTGACCAGCGTGGCAAAAGCCACAATGCCTTTGACCAGCAGCTTGTAGGTGCGCTCTTTGGTGCCGTCGCTGACCTTGCCACCGAAAAAAGCCTCCGGGTAAAGCTGCCGGGCGACCAGTTCAAGGTGCAATTCACTGTAAACAATCAGCTCGCGTACCTTGGCCGCCGCATACGAATCCGCGGGCAACAGCTTGTTCTGGGGATAGGCCGCTTCGATGTACTCAGCGCAAGCTATCGATTCGGAGATCGGTCCGTCACGGGTATCCAGAAACGGCACTTTCCCCATCGGCGATCGGTCCATCAGTGTCGCGTGGGCCGTTCCTGTCCAGACCAGTTCTTCCTCGAACGCGACACCTTTTTCCAGCAACTGGAGTTTGATTTTGTTGTAATAATTACTGGCCGAAAAACCGCAAAGTTTGATAGACATGGCATTTGAAAAGTCAAGTTAAAGCTGTTTACCCGCAACCCATCGGGATATCGACACCGATGATATTCTCACGGCGGACAGTGCAAGGATAGGGCAAAACGTCCTGGCGCATCGGGTCATAATCCGCCGCATGAAACCAATTTTTTCAACTGTTGGCATCGTCGGTGCCGGCGCCATGGGACGGGGCATCGCCCAGATTGCCGTGCAAGCGGGCAGCGCGGTGCTGCTGTTTGACATGCAAATTGAGGCGACACGCGCTGCGCAATCTGCCGTTTTTTCACAATGGGACAAGCTGTGCGAGAAAGGCCGACTGGACGCGGCACAGGTCATCGCCTACAAATCCCGTCTGCTTTGTGCCGGCTCGCTCACCGAGCTTTCAGGCTGCGACCTGATCGTGGAGGCCGTCGTTGAACGTCTGGATATCAAAGCGAGTCTTTTTGCCGAGCTGGAAAGCCTGGTGCGCCCGACCACGGTGCTGGCCACCAATACCTCGTCGCTTTCAGTGACCGCCATTGCGGCCCGGCTCAAGCGACCGGCCCAGTTTGCCGGTTTCCACTTCTTCAACCCGGTCCCGCTGATGAAAGTCGTGGAGGTGATCGCCGGGCTCAAAACCAGTGCCAGCGTCTGTACCGATTTGGCCGCTTATGCCCGGCAGATGGGGCACACGCCGGTACAGGCGCAGGACACCCCCGGCTTTATCGTCAACCACGCCGGTCGTGGCTATGGCACCGAAGCCCTGCGCATCGTCAGTGAAGGCGTGGCCGATTTCGCCACCATTGACCGTATTCTGAAAGACCAGATCGGCTTCAAGCTCGGGCCGTTTGAATTGATGGACCTGACCGCACTGGACGTCTCCCATCCGGTCATGGAGTCGGTTTATCACCAGTACTTTGAAGAGCCCCGTTATCGCCCCAGCGTCATCACCGCCCAGCGGCTGGCTGGGGGAATGCTGGGTAAAAAAGTGGGCGAAGGTTTTTACCGCTACGAAGGCGGCGTCGCCCAGATCAGTCCGGAACCAGCGCCGCCCCAGGTGGACGAGATGCCGCCGGTTTGGGTGTCCCCCCGCGCAGCACGTCGACCCGAACTGCTCTTGTTGCTCAAAAGCCTGGGCGCAAAGATCGAGAGTGGCGCCACGCCCTCTCCCTTGGCCCTGACGCTGGTGGCGCCACTGGGTTTTGACATCACCACCGTCGCCGTGATCGAGCGGCTCGACCCGGCGCGCACCCTAGGCATTGACATGCTGGTGGATGATGCGGCCAGCAAACGGCGCGTGCTGGCCACCAACCCGGCCACCCGGCCCGACATGCGGCGGGCGGCCCACGCGCTGATGGCGCGTGACGGCAAGGCCGTCAGCGTCATTCGGGACAGCGGTGGCTTTGTCTCGCAACGGGTGGTGGCGACCATCGTCAACATTGCCTCCGACATCTGCCAGCAAAGCATCTGCTCCCCCACCGATCTGGAAACGGCTGTCACCCTGGGCCTGGGCTACCCGATGGGGCCGCTGGCCATGGGCAATCTTTATGGCCCGACCAACGTGCTGGAGGTCCTGTTCAACATGCAAACGGTGTATGGCGACCCGCGCTATCGTCCCAGCCCCTGGTTGCGTCGGCGCGGCGCCATTGGCCTGAGCCTGTTGCACGAAGAAGAGTAGAAGAACCCGATCATGACAGCCGAACTCAAACGCAGCAGCCAGGGCCAGACGCTGGTCCTGACGATCTCCAACCCCGAGTACCGCAACGCCTTGGGGCCGGAAATCTACACCGAGGGCATTGAGGCTTTGGGACTGGCCGAGCGCTCGACTGAGATTCGGTCCGTGCTCATCGTCGGCGAAGGCAAGCTGTTCAGCGCCGGGGGTAACTTGCAGCGTTTGCAGGCCAACCGCCAACAGCCAGCGGCGGTCCAGGCGCAGAGCATTGAGGCTCTGCACGA
>NZ_DHXT01000139.1:3981-5350 GCF_002413825.1 Rhodoferax sp. UBA5149 | reverse complement strand
GCCACGGCGATCACGCGCACAAAGTCAAGCGGATCGATCGGCGCGGCGTCCGCCAGCGGCGTCCCCGGCACGCGCACCAGACTGTTGATGGGCACCGACTCGGGGTAGGGGGCCAGGTTGGCCAGCTGGGCGATCAGCCCGGCGCGATGCACCGCCGTCTCCCCCATGCCCACAATGCCGCCGCAGCACACGCTGATGCCTGCGTCGCGCACATGGGCCAGGGTGTCGAGCCGGTCCTGGTAGGTACGCGTGTCCACGACCTCCTTGTAGTACTCGGGCGCGGTGTCGAGGTTGTGGTTGTAGTAGTCCAGCCCGGCGTCCTTGAGCTGCTTGGCCTGATGCGCCTCCAGCATGCCCAGCGTGGCACAGGTTTGCAGGCCCAGGCCCTTGACCGCCTCGACCAGCTCGGCCACCTTCTCCACGTCGCGGTCCTTGGGCGCACGCCAGGCGGCACCCATGCAAAAGCGCGTGGCACCCGCATCCTTGGCGGCCTGCGCGGCGCGCAGCACCTCGTCCACGCCCATGAGCTTGCTGGCCGTGACGCCGGTGTCGTACTCGGCTGCCTGCGGGCAGTAACCGCAGTTTTCCGAGCAACCGCCGGTTTTAACCGACAGCAGCGTGGCCAATTCAATGTCGCCGTCCGGGAAATGCTGGCGATGCACGGTTTGCGCCTCAAACAGTAAATCCATCAAGGGGCGCTCCAGCAATTCCTGCACGGCTTGAACCGTCCAGGGGCCGCCGAGTGCCGCTTTGGCGGGCCGATGCAGGGTGATCGTCTGCGATATCGCTTGTTCAGCGGGAAAAGTTGCCTTGCTCATTACACAAACTCCACAATTATTTGATCTACGGTCAGCGATTCGCCTTTGCTCGCCGCAATCGATTTGACCACGCCGTCGGCGGCCGCAAACAGCACGTTCTCCATTTTCATCGCCTCAATCACGGCCACGCGCTCACCGGCCTGCACTTTCTGGCCGGCTTGCACCGATACCTCGACCAGCAAGCCGGGCATCGGCGATAGCACAAAACGGCTCATGTCAGGCGGCGTCTTGTAAGGCATCAGGGTGTAAAGCGCAGCAGCGCGCTTTGACAGCACCAGCGTGTCAATCTGCGTGCCGTTGTGCGAGACGCGAATCGTCAGCGGGTTTTTGCCCGCCAGGCTGCCGCGTTCGACCTGCGCCGTGAACGGACGGCCGTTGCAGCTGCCTTCGACACGAACTTCGCCGAGTCGGTAGTTGCTACAAATTTTGTAGCTGCTCGCGCCCACTGCGACGGAGCTGGAGCCTGTTTTTCCTTCAAAGTCGGTGACGGTGACCGGGGTCGGCGTGGTGGCGCCCTGCTGGCCCAGGGTGACCACCACAAACTCCTCGCC
>NZ_DHXT01000139.1:2704-3696 GCF_002413825.1 Rhodoferax sp. UBA5149 | reverse complement strand
CGCATCTTGGCAATCGCATCGAGCCGGTCTTTGCCGTGCACGATCAGCTTGCCGATCATCGAGTCGTAAAACATCGGAATTTCGCCACCATCCTGCACCCCGGTGTCGACCCGCACGCCGTACCACTGGCCGGTGTCGGACGCAAACATGGTCTCTTGCGGCGGCTGGAAGCGCACCAGGCGGCCGGTGGACGGCAGGAAATTGCGGAACGGGTCTTCGGCGTTGATGCGGCACTCGATTGCCCAACCGTCGCGCTTGACCTCGGCCTGGCTCAAAGGCAGTTTCTCGCCCGCGGCGACGCGAATCATCAGCTCGACCAGGTCCACGCCGGTGATGCACTCGGTCACCGGATGCTCCACCTGCAAACGGGTGTTCATCTCCAGGAAGTAAAAACTCTGGTCTTTGCCGACCACAAATTCGACCGTGCCCGCGCTCTGGTATTTCACCGCCTTCGCCAGCTGCACCGCCTGCTCGCCCATGGCCTTGCGCGTGGCCTCAGAGATGAAAGGCGACGGCGCTTCCTCAATCACCTTCTGATGCCGGCGCTGGATTGAGCATTCACGTTCATTGAGATAAATCACGTTGCCAAAGCTGTCGCCGATCAACTGGATTTCAATGTGACGCGGTTCCTCGACAAACTTTTCGATAAACACGCGGTCATCGCCAAAGCTGTTGCGCGCCTCGTTGCGGCAGCTGGTGAAGCCTTCGAAGGCCTCCTTGTCGTTGAAGGCGACGCGCAGCCCTTTGCCGCCGCCGCCCGCGCTGGCCTTGATCATGACCGGATAGCCGATGCCCTTGGCAATCTCCACGGCGCGCTCAGCCGTTTCAATCGCGTCGTTGACACCGGGAATGCAGTTCACGCCGGCCGCACCCGCCAGCTTCTTCGATTCAATCTTGTCGCCCATGGCGGCAATCGAGTAATGCTTGGGGCCGATGAAGACGATGCCCTCTTCTTCCACGCGTTTGGCAAAACCGGCGTTCTCGCTCAAGAA
>NZ_DHXT01000139.1:1973-2506 GCF_002413825.1 Rhodoferax sp. UBA5149 | reverse complement strand
CCAGCAAATAGCTCTCGCGACTGGGCGCCGGTCCAATGTTGACGGCCTCGTCGGCCAGCATCACGTGCCGTGCGTCTTTGTCCGCGTCGGAGTAAACCGCGACGGTTTTGATACCCATCTTTTGCGCCGTCTTGATGACGCGGCAGGCGATTTCGCCCCGGTTGGCAATCAGTATTTTTGTAAACATATTCTTTTCCTTCAATTTCCCGTTCGGGCTGAGGCGGTCGTTGCCCATCCGTTCGGGGAGATACCCTTCGACAAGCTCAGGGCGAACGGCTACAGGGTCACAGCGGAATGTTGCCGTGTTTGCGCCACGGGTTCTCAAGCTTCTTGTCGCGCAGCATCACCAGCGAGCGGCAGATGCGTTTGCGGGTTTCGTGCGGCAGGATCACGTCGTCAATAAAGCCGCGGGCACCGGCCACAAACGGGTTGGCAAAGCGGGCCTTGTATTCAGCTTCTTTCGCGGCCAGCTTGACCGGGTCGCCCTTGTCCTCGCGGAAAATGATTTCCACCGCGCCCTTGGCGCCCATCAC
>NZ_DHXT01000139.1:0-1748 GCF_002413825.1 Rhodoferax sp. UBA5149 | reverse complement strand
CCGCGCAGGTGCTTGGAGCTCATCACGTCGTAGGCACCACCGTAGGCTTTGCGCGTGATGACGGTGATCTTGGGCACCGTGCACTCGGCGTAGGCGTAGAGCAGCTTGGCGCCGTGCTTGATGATGCCGCCGTATTCCTGTGAGGTGCCAGGCATGAAGCCGGGCACGTCGACAAAGGTGATGACCGGGATGTTGAAGGCATCGCAAAAGCGCACAAAGCGCGCCGCCTTGATCGAGCTCTTGATGTCCAGGCAACCGGCCAGCACCAGCGGCTGATTGGCCACGATGCCCACGGTCTGGCCTTCCATGCGGCCAAAACCAATCAGGATGTTCTTGGCGTATTCGGGTTGCAGCTCGAAGAAGTCGCCATCGTCCACCGTTTTAACGATCAGTTCCTTCATGTCATACGGCTTGTTGGCGTTGTCGGGCACCAGGGTGTCCAGGCTCATGTCCATGCGGTCGGCCGGGTCGCCGCCACGGCGCACCGGCGCTTTTTCACGGTTGTTGAGCGGCAGGTAGTTGTAGAGGCGGCGCAGCATCAACAGCGCTTCCACATCGTTCTCAAATGCCAGATCGGCCACGCCGCTTTTAGTGGTGTGGCTGATGGCGCCGCCGAGCTCTTCAGCGGTCACGTCTTCGTGCGTCACGGTTTTCACCACTTCAGGGCCGGTGACGAACATGTAGGAGCTGTCCTTGACCATGAAGATGAAGTCGGTCATGGCGGGCGAGTACACCGCGCCGCCGGCGCAGGGACCCATGATCATGCTGATCTGCGGCACCACGCCGCTGGCCATCACGTTGCGCTGGAACACGTCGGCATAGCCGCCCAGCGAAGCCACCCCTTCCTGAATGCGCGCGCCGCCCGAGTCGTTCAAACCAATCACCGGCGCACCGACCTTCATCGCCTGATCCATCACCTTGCAGATCTTCTCGGCGTGCGCCTCGCTCAAGGCGCCACCAAACACCGTGAAGTCCTGGCTGAACACAAACACCAGGCGGCCGTTGATCATGCCGTAGCCGGTGACCACGCCATCGCCGGGGATCTTGTTTTCTTCCATGCCAAAGTCGACGCAGCGGTGTTCGACGAACATGTCCCACTCTTCGAACGTGCCCTCGTCGAGCAGCAACTCCAGGCGCTCGCGGGCGGTGAGCTTACCCTTTTTGTGTTGCGCATCGATGCGTTTTTGGCCACCGCCCAAGCGCGCGAGTTCGCGCTTGGCTTCAAGTTGTTCAAGGATGTCGTGCATGGTTTTTTCTCTTTGCGAAGTTCTGAATGTCTCGGTCGTTGATTGCTATTGTTTTTATAGCTACTCAGGCCCTGTTCATGTGGGCGGAAAGCAGATTTCTTGCCGCGGTGGAGGCCGCCACGCGGCCCTCGAGAACGTCCTGGGTCAGCTGGGGCAGCAGCGCTTGCACCACCTGGTGCTGACGAAACGCCAGCTTCAAGCCGGCGTCGATGCGCTCCCACATCCAGGCCAGCGACTGTTGCTGGCGCCGGGCGTCCAATCGGCCATTTTGAGTTTGCAGTGATTTGAATTGCGTCACGGCGGCCCAGAATGCATCCACGCCCTGCCCCATCAAGGCGCTGAGTTGGATCACCTGCGGATGCCATATTTTTTCATCCTGGTGCGCATTTTCGGGATTGCCATGCAGCCCCAGCAATCGCAAAGAGGACGTGATTTGAGCCTGCGCGCGGGTCGCCGCCAAAGCGTCAATATCGGCCTTGTTGATCACCACCAGGTCGGCCA
>NZ_DHXT01000050.1:37579-40957 GCF_002413825.1 Rhodoferax sp. UBA5149 | reverse complement strand
CCGGACCAGGACGCAGACGCTACAGCAGGTGCGTCACCAGCTTGAAATCGGCATCTTCAGCAAATGTTTTGACGCTGAACCCCAGGCCCCGCATCAGCTTGAGCATGTTGGGGTTGTTGGCCAGGACCAGGCCCTCCATCTCGGTCAAGCCTTTTTCGCGGGCGAAGTCCATGATGGACAGCATCAGGCGTGAACCGAGGCCGCGGCCCTTGAAGTCTTCCGCCACCACCAGCGAGAACTCGCAGCTGGTGCGGTCCGGGTTGGTGATGTAGCGCGACACGCCCACGATGCGGGCCACCTCGGTGGTTTCCCCATCGGCGCCAGCGCGCCGTTCCCGGTACACCGCCACCAGCGCCATCTCGCGGTCGTAGTCAATCAGCGTAAAGCGCGCGAGCATGGTGGCGGGCAGTTCCTGCATGCTCGATACGAAGCGGAAGTAGCGACTCTCGGGCGACAGATTGCGCACGAACTCCTGCAGCATGGTGGCGTCATCCGGATGCACCGGACGCACCGTGTAATCACCGCCACCCTGCAGCGGCCACAGTTGCTCGTACTGCGACGGATACGGCAGGATCGCCAGGTGGTTGTAGTTGCGCATGGAAGGCGGTGCATTTTCGACCACGATGCGCGCGTCCACCGCCACCGCGCCGGACTCGTCGACGATGATGGGGTTGATGTCCATCTCGCGCAGCTGCGGCAGCTCGCACACCATTTCCGACACCCGCAACAGCACCTGCTCCAGCGCCTCCATGTTGATCGGCGCGGCGCCGCGCCACTCACCCAGCGTCTCGGCCACGCGCGGGCGTTCGATCAGGCGGCGCGCCAGAAACTGGTTCAAGGGCGGCAACTCCATGGCGCGGTCGTTGATGAGCTCGATCATGGTGCCGCCCGCACCGAACGCAATCACCGGTCCGAACGGGTCATCGGTCACCAGGCCGATGTAGATTTCGCGTCCGCGCTTCTGGCTCGACATGTTCTGGATGGTCACGCCATTGATGCGCGCGCCGGGCTGCAACTTGGCCACCGCCTGCATCATCTCAATGTAGGCATCGCGGACGCCCACCGCGTTAAGCACATTGAGCGCCACGCCCTGCACGTCCGACTTGTGGCTGATGTCAGGCGAATCAATTTTGAGCGCGACCGGGAAACCCAGCTGGGTCGCGATCATGATGGCTTCGTTGACGTTGCGCGCCAGGATGGTCTTGGTCACAGGAATGTGAAACGCCGCCAGCAGCGCCTTGGACTCCATCTCGGTGAGCACCTTGCGGCGCTCGGCCAGCACGCTTTCGATCACCATGCGCGCGCCCTCCACGTCCGGCTTGGCCAGTTCGGACAAGGGCGGCGGCGTCTGCTGCAGCAACTGCTGGTTTTGGTAGAACGAAGCGAGGTTGCCAAAAGCGCCGACCGCCGCTTCCGGCGTGCGAAAAGTAGGAATGGCCGCCTCGTTCAAAATCGCCCGCGCTTCGCCCACACTGGCGTCACCCATCAGGCAAGTCAGCAAGGGTTTGCCGATCTGGCGGTTGGTGTCAGCCAGCGCGGTGGCAATGGTCGCACTGTCGATGCCGACTTTGGGTGAATAAATTGCCAATACCCCATCGATCTGGCGCGCTTTGGCAGCCGCTTCAATCGCCGCCTTGAAGTGCTCGGGACCGGCGTCCTCCGAGACATCAATCAGGTCACACAAGGAAGCCAGTGGCGGCAATTCGGGTTTGAGCGCCTGCGCCTGCTCTGGCGTCAGGCTGCCCAGCTGCAGATTGATTTCGCTGATCCAGTCGGCCGCCAGCACGCCCGGCCCGCCGCCGTTGGTCACAATCGACAGGCGACGCCCGACCGGCTTGAAACGTGAGGCCAGACATTTGGCAGCCGAGAACAAGGCCACAAACGAGCGCACCCGCACCGCACCGGCCCGGCGCAAGGCGGCGTCAAAAACATCATCACTGCCGACAATGGCGCCGGAATGCGTGAGCGCCGCGCGGTTGCCCTCCTTTTTTCGTCCGGCTTTCAGCACCACGACCGGTTTGGCATTGGCGGCGGCACGCAGGGCGCTCATGAAGCGGCGCGCGTTGCTGATGCCTTCCAGATAGACGACGATGCTGTGGGTCTGTGCATCGGCGGCCAGAAAATCCAGCACCTGCGCCATGTCAACGGCCGTGTTCGGTCCGAGCGACACCACGGTCGAAAAGCCAACCCCATTCTTTTGCGCCCAGTCGAGGATGGAAGACGTCAGGGCCCCCGATTGCGAGACCAGCGCCAAGGGTCCCGGCGCGCACAGGACACCCGCCACACTGGCATTGAGATTGAGGTGCGGGCGCTGAAAGCCCATGCAATTCGGCCCCAGCAGATGCATACCCTCACGCCGCGCTATTTTGTGCAACTCGGCGGCTTGCGGCGCGTCAATGCCGCTGGAGAT
Source organism: Rhodoferax sp. UBA5149 (assembly GCF_002413825.1). GTDB lineage: Bacteria > Pseudomonadota > Gammaproteobacteria > Burkholderiales > Burkholderiaceae_C > Rhodoferax. The sequence continues at coordinate 38,547 of NZ_DHXT01000050.1, read as the reverse complement.
CACCAAAGCGGCGCGACACTTGATGCGCCCGGCAATTTCCAGGGCCGATGCCACCTCGCTCGCCGGCAGGGCGATCACCGCCAGATCGGCTTGGGTGTGGGCCAGATCGGCCAGCGTGCCGCTGGCATGAATATCCAGAAACACCAGCGTGCCGACAAAGCGCTGCGCCCGCAGTGCGTTGTTCAAAACCTGCGCCTGGGGCGACTGTGAGCCCGGATCATCCGCCTTGCCGGCAAATACAACAATGGATTTCGGCGAGAAAAGAGGGGTGAGAAAGTGCTTGTCCATACGAATATCAATTCACAAAGTGGTCGCAGGCTTGCAGCTTAACCCGTCCGCCGCGCGGGCACCTTGACCTGAAGCAGTAGCGGTTCGCGCTATCCTCAAGGCATGAGCGAAAAGTTACGCCGCATCGCCCACCTCGACATGGACGCTTTTTATGCGTCGGTCGAATTGCTGCGCTACCCGCAGCTCAAAGGTTTGCCGGTGGTGATCGGGGGCGGGCGCCGCGCTGAAGACGAAACGCTGCGCCAGACCTATGACGGTCACACCCTGGCCGATATTCCGCTGGAGGCCTTCCCCCGGCTGAAAAACTACACCGGTCGCGGCGTCATTACCACCGCCACCTACGCGGCCCGCCAATTTGGCGTGGGTTCGGCGCAAGGTCTGATGAAGGCTGCCAAACTGTGTCCACAGGCGATCTTGCTGCCGGTGGATTTCAACGAATACCGCAAGTACTCGCGCGCCTTCAAGGCCATCATTCTTGAGATTGCACCGCTCATGGAAGACCGCGGCGTGGACGAGGTCTACATCGACTTTACCCTTGTGCCCGGCGGCCAGCGCGAAGGCGGCCGGGTGCTGGCGCGTCTCATCCAGAAAGCCATTTTTGACCAGACCGGCCTCACCTGCTCGGTGGGCGTGGCGCCCAACAAGTTGCTGGCCAAAATGGCCAGCGAATTCAACAAACC
>NZ_DHXT01000050.1:36847-37364 GCF_002413825.1 Rhodoferax sp. UBA5149 | reverse complement strand
CCTGCCGCAAGATCAACGGCATTGGCCCCAAGGCCGACGAAAAGCTGAAAAACCTGGGGATTGAGACTATTGGTGAGCTGGCTGAAAAGGATCTGCCATGGCTGGTGGCCCACTTTGGCAAGAAAACCGGCGCCTGGATGTTTGACGCCGCCCGCGGCCGCGACGAGCGGCCGGTGGTGCTGGAGAGCGAACCCGTTTCCATGAGCCGCGAGACCACCTTCGAGCGCGACCTGCACGCCGTGCGCGACAAAGCCGAGTTGGGCGCCATCTTCACGCGGCTGTGCCAGCAAGTGGCCAACGACTTGCAGCGCAAAGGCTATGCGGGAAAAACCATCGGCATCAAGCTGCGTTTCGATGACTTTAAAAGCGTGACCCGCGACCAGACCCTCGATCGGTATACCGCAGACCCCCAGACCATTCGCCAAACGGCCGGGCTTTGTCTCAAACGCGTGCCGCTGGATCAACGCCTGCGTTTGCTCGGGGTTCGCGTGGGCTCGCTGGCGAAGGCGGGCGAGCT
>NZ_DHXT01000050.1:35361-36581 GCF_002413825.1 Rhodoferax sp. UBA5149 | reverse complement strand
CCGAGAGCCGGATTTCTGCGAAAAACATGCGTTCGCCGGTTGACAGAAGCTTACACGCAACTTACAGTAAAACCTTCCAACAGGAGGTTCCCATGATTCCCCACATGCCCCCTCATCTCCCCCTGTTCAAGCTCCAGCGCATCAAGAAGTGGCATGTGGAACACCGGGCCGAGCACCCGCTGGAGTATCAGCTGTGGGACGCGATGCTGATTCTGTGGGTCATGGGGCGGGTCGGCTGGTTGCCCGCGTTCACGCTGGACGCCCCGTGGGCTTACCCCCTGTGCCTGCTGGCCATGCTGGCACCGAGTTTGTATGTCAGCTGGCGCCTGCAGGCGGATGCGGCGCAGCGCCTGCGGTGTGACTGGCGAGACAGCTTGAATTGAGCCGCTCAGCGCAGGGGGCGACGACTCATACGCTCATATGGGTCGCGCTTCCGCCAGCACTTGCGCGCGGAATTTGATGGGCAGATCTCCGGGGGTCAGCAAGTCCACCGGCACACCCAGCAACTCGTCCAACTCCACTTGCAAGCCCCCCAGATCAAACAGGGTCGTTCCTGGCAACGGGTCCACCAGCAAATCAATGTCACTGCCCTCAGCATCCCGCCCGTAAATAACCGATCCGAACACGCGGGGGTTCGCTGTGCGAAAGCGCGCAGCCGCATCCAGCACAGCGCTGCGGTGAAGTTCCAGTGATTGGGAAGGTTTCATGGATTTTTTGGTGCAATTACCGCGAATAGTAGCCCAACGCCATTGAAATATGAACGATCACGCCGAGCGCGCCAGGTTCAGCGCCAGCAGGCGCTTGAGGATTTCTTCGTCCGGCATGTCGGCGGTGTAGTCGCTCCAGCCGTAGGCCTGGGCCACTGCGGCGTCCAGCGCCTTGTGGGCCGCGTCCAGCCAGGCCGGGCGCTGGTTGTACAGCTTGGTGAGCGTCCTGTCGGCCAGGTCTTTTTCGTGGCCCAGTTTGGGGAGGATGCGGTCGGGGTACGGGCTTTTGTCCATGCCCAGTGGAATGACCTCGGGCACGCGCTCGGTCCACTCGGGCGGGTTGAGCCAGGCTTCGCGCAGGTCGTTCAGGCGCTTGGCGGCTTGGGCGATGTTGCTGGCGTTTTCTCTGACGCTTGGCGTTGCGCTGCGCTGGGCTGGCTGGGGGTGGGCTCGCCTGACTGCATTTTGCGCTGGCCCGGCAGGAATGACGGCGCCGCCTTGCAGCGTTTCGGT
>NZ_DHXT01000050.1:29406-35121 GCF_002413825.1 Rhodoferax sp. UBA5149 | reverse complement strand
CCTACGCCAAGCCAAGTGCACATGCGCAGCGACCAGAGTTCGTGGAAGCGGCTGTGCAGGATGCCGAAGGTAGTGTCGTCGGCGCGGGCGATGGCGACTGTCGCGGTGTCTGGTATTGACGGAGCTTGCTGCCAGACGAACAAACGATATTTCGCAACCCGTGGTGTGTTGATGTAGCGAACCAAAGGTTTGAGCGCAGCACGAAGCTGCTCCCCGTTGCGACCAAACCGCCACCAATACGTCCGGCGAATTCGGTCGTTGTTTTGAAGTCGTATGGGCTTAACGTGGCAAAGAATGTGTTCAAACGGGGCTTCGAACAATGCCGCTTCGGCGTCGGTCATTGATTCGCCGGTATCAACCACCCAGCCGTCACGCGGCCTGCGTGTAACGTCCATGCCATTAATCAGCGGAAACAACACGAGGGCGTTTGATTTTCCATGTGGATTGGGTAGTTGCAGCCATTCGCGGGCCTGCTGCCCAGACACATCTAATGGCCCATCCTTGCGCAAGCCCTCAAAAGCGGAACTGCCGCTTCCGGGAAAGCGTTTTGCCATGCCTAGGTCTAACGCGGAATTCTCACCATTTGCCCCCGTCAGATCGGCGTAGATTTCGCTCACTACGTTTCCGTCCAAATGAGCGCCCGCCCCATGACCAAATGCGACCAATGAGACGCGAACTGCTGCCCCATCGTTAATCCACGTTTCATCGCTCCAAGCTTCGAAGATTTTGGTGCTTTGAACAATCGCGTCCAGCACCTTTCTATTGGAGCCACCGCGAATTGAGTTCGTGGCGACAAAACCCGCCGCACCCAATCCATTGCTCTGAATTGCTCTCAGGCCCTTATCGAACCAATAACAAACCAAGTCAGCTCCAGCCGGAACCCGGCCTTTAAACACGGCGGCCAACGCATCAAAGTAATCTGCGCCCAACTCCCCACGCTTCTTGCTCCCACCCAAAAACGGCGGATTCCCAATCACCACACTGGCTTTCGGCCAGGCCGCTTCGACAGGCTCAGCCCGAACGGAACGGGTTTCGATAGGTGCGTCACGCCTGCTCGGGTCGCTCCGAGGCGTGGGTGGGGCGGATGTTGGGCGCGACATCAAAAAGTCCGAAGGACGCGGAGCGCCCGGCATCTGCCCCGCCCGCGCCTCGGAGTCAGCATCAACAACCGAAGTCATGGATTGCCGCGCTTCGCTCGCAATGACGGAGGGCAGAGCTTGCCCTGCGTCGCTTGCCGTGACGGGAAAGGTCAGCAAAGCATCGCGGCACTCAATGTGATCCAGCGGCTCCAACACAGGGTTGGTCTTGAAGTCGTAGCCATGCTCGATGCGCCACTGCAGCTCGCCAATCCACACCGTCACCCGCGCCAGCTCAGCGGCGTATTCGTTCAACTCAATGCCCAGCACGTTGTGCGGCCCGGTCACCAGATCAGCCTGCCGGTCCAGCCCCAGGGCGGCGGCGTCCAGATGGCTCTTGTGCTCAATGTCCTTCAAAGCCTTGAGGCCCAGGAACAAAAAGTTGCCGCTGCCACAGGCCGGATCGAGCACGCGGTAGTCTTTCAAGTCGGCAAGCCAGCCATGAAACAAATCCTCGGCCTTTTGAAAAGCCGCATCACCCGCAGACGCCTTGAAGTGGCGACCACCGGCTGAATAGGCTCCACGCCTTTTCTTCGTGCTTTTGGCCATCAGCCCCCGTATCTCTTGCGCTACCAGCTCCCATTTTTGTAGCAAGGGCCGAGTCAGCACAGGCTCCACAATGCGCAGGATGGTGGCCGGGTCGGTGTAGTGGGCTCCGAGCTGGCTGCGCTTGGACGGGTCCAGGCCCCGCTCAAACAGTGTGCCGAAGATGGACACGTCAATGGCGCTCCAATTGAGCGCGGCGGCGTTGCGCAGCTCGGTCACTTCCATGATGGTGAGCGCGGGCACCTTCACCTTCTTGAACAGACCGCCGTTGAACCAGGGTATGTCGTCATTGCCATACAGGCCACCCTTGCGCATGACGGTGAACAGGTTGGTCAGGCCTGCGGTGAGTTTGTCGCTGGTGAGGTTCTTGTTGTTCACCAGCCCTTCAAACATGCGCCCGGGCAGCAGGCTCACGTCTTCGGCAAAAAAGCAGAACAGGCACTGCGTGAGGAAGTGGGCCACCTCGTCGGCATGCGCTTGCCAGCCTTGCGGGTCAGCGTCTCTGGCGGGGCCACGTCGGCGCAGGCCATCGGCCAGGGTGGCAAAGCTTTTGGCGGCGGCTTCGGTGATGTCGCGGCTGGTCTTTTTGGGGCGAAAACTCTCGGGGTCGGTCCACAGGCGGCGCAACAAGGCCTGTTTTTCCGGTTGCGCCATCTCGTGCAGCAGCACGGTGTGCACTTCTGACGGATGGCCGTTGAACTGGGTGTGGATGCGGGTGGTGAGGCGGTCGCACACGACCAGCAGCGGCGGGTTGGACAGCGCCAGGCTGTAGGTCAGCAGCTGCTTGAGCGCGGTGTCCAGATTGCGGCCCGGAGCCTTGTTTTCCCAGGCGAAGTGGTTGCGCTTGAACACATCGGCATAGCCGCGTGCCTCGCCCAGCACCAGGGTGTCCTGCTCGAAGATGTAGTCGCCGTCGCTGCCCGGCGTGGGCACGCCCAGCAACTGGCACAGGTCCATGAAGTGGGGCTGCGCGCCCTGGCGTTCGTTGAGGTCATAAGCGGGGCCGCCGGGGCCCCATTTGGCGATGAATTGCTGAGGGGTCATGCGTGGTCCGGGTGTCAGTGGCCGTGCAGGGCGAAGTCCAGGGCGTCCCAAACCGCTGTGGCGTCGGCTTGCAAGTTGGCAACGGGGCGGCGCAGGTCGCCCGGCTCATAGGAGCCGATAGTCAGGGTTTCAAGTACCAACGTTTCGCCAGCGACATCGAGTCGTGGATTCAATGTCGTTACCGGGCTGGTGTCTTCGTCCATTCGAGCGAGCGGGATTGCCATAACGGCAATGGGTCGCTTCAGAAAGTGGCTCTGAATCACCATGACATAAGGGTGACTCTCACGTAATTTGACAATCGGATTGGTGTACACATCAAATTGCGCCATCAGACACTCTCAGCACTTGGGTCATTGCCCGCGCCCGCTTCGGACAGTGCTTTCTCCTGCCGCCATTCGTGAATTCTTCTGGCCATGGAGCCTATTTTGGAGACACGCTTGTTCATGGCCTCGATGGCGTCTTTGTTGTCCTCTTCCCATTTATCATGCAAAGCCTGCGTTTGCGCCGGGCTGCGCGCAGCGGCTGCCGCGCGGCGTGCCATGCGCTCGGGCGTGTAGTAGCCGTCTGCGTTACCCACGGCTGCCGGATTCACCTTGTAAACCGCCAGCTCTTCCTGCACGGTCTGCGTCAGCGGCACGACTTTCACCGGTGTCAGCGTGACCGCACCGTCGGCCGCGATCTGCATGTCAAACAACTGACCCGCGTACTTTTTACCCAGCGAAATCTGGCCGCTGGCACCTACTTCCTTGAGCATGACGCCTCCTTCCATAGCATCATGCAATCATGCCGCATGAAAACAGAGGCGTCAAGCTGGCGACTCCAAAAGCGGATGGGTTTGCACTACATTCTGGGGATGAATACCTCCACACCCCTCACCTGTTTCGCCCTCTCCACCCAAAATCACATTGCCCATCTGGTGCTGAACAAGCCCGAGGCCATGAACACCATGCACCCCACTTTCTGGCGCGAGCTCGACGAGGTGCTGACCCAGCTGCACAAGGACGGCTCGGCGCGCGTGCTGGTCATCAGCAGCACCGGCAAGCATTTCAGTGCCGGCATGGCGCTGGACACCTTCTCGGGTGCCATCACCATGGCCGACGAAAGCCCGGAGGGCCGCGCCGCCATGTTTGACTCGCTTACCGACATGCAGGCCACCTTCACCAAGCTGGAGACGCTGCGCATCCCCGTGATTGTTGCCATCCAGGGCGGCTGCGTGGGCGGTGCCGTGGACCTGGTGACCGCCTGCTGCATCCGCTACGCCACGGCCGATGCGTTCTTCTGTATTCAGGAAATCAACATTGGCATGGTGGCTGACGTGGGCACGCTGCAGCGCTTGCCCAAACTCATTCCGCTGGCCGTGGTGAAAGAGCTGGCCTACACCGGGCGGCGCATGTCCGCACAAAAAGCACAGGGCTACGGCCTGGTCAACGAGGTCTTCGACACGCCCGAGGCAACGCTGGCCGCGGCCATGCAATGCGCGGCGGAGATCGCCGCCAAGCCGCCGGTGGCCATCTGGGGCACCAAGCAGGTGATTCACTACACACGCGACCATTCCGTGGACGATTCGCTCAAGCAAATGGGCTGGATCCAGGGCGCCATCTGGAGCAACAGGCATGTGCTCGAAGCGGTGACGGCAATGAAGACCAAACGCGCGGCTGAGTTTCCGCCCTTAAGCGCGTTGCGCAGTTTTCGTGATATTGCCTAGAACGATCCACGCCCAATCCAGGTGATCTACGTCATCTTTTTCGCAAGCAGACCTCAAGTCACGCGCCAACTCGCTTAAAGTGTGGGCGCGTGCGCATTTCGCGCCCATTCGATTTTCGGGAACACTCATGCAACTTGACACATTGATGCGCCGCTTCACCATCCGTTTTCGCATGTTGGGCGCCATTGCCGTCGTGGCGTTGGCCTTGGGCGCCATCGGCGCCATCGGCGTGGCCGCACAGTTCTACGCCAACACCATCACCGTCAAACTGGTGGGCCAGGATATGGCCTCTTTGGCCGAGCTCGGACGCATGCAACAAGCCATGGCCAGCCTGCGTCTCCATGAGAAGGACATGGTGATCCACTACGGAAACAGCACGGAAGCAACCGTGTTCAAGGAGGCGTGGAACCAGTCCTACCTGCAGATGGACGCGGCGGCCAAGGCACTCGATTCCCTGTTACCCAAAGACGCGCAACGCGAACAGCTCAAGCAAATCGTGACCGGCATGCGTGAATTTCGGACCCAATTCTCACCCATGGCGGCCCAGCTCGAGTCCATGGGTTTTCCCTCTGGGCAGGTGGCTGCCGCCAGCATCGACAACATAGAACCTATTTTCCGCAAGGCCAATGACAGCGTGAAAAATCTGGCGAAAGACCTTCAGGCGTCAGCCGACGGCAACCAGGACAATCTGCAGACCACTGTCAAGCAGGTGATGTGGCTCATCGCTGGCATGACGGTGTTGATGCTGGCCATCATCATCCCGCTGACGCTGATGAATATGAACTCCATTTGTCGACCGATCGACAAGGCAGAGCAAGTGGCCAAGGCGATTGAGCAGGGCGATCTGACAGACCAGAAGGTTGATTCGAGCGGGAATGACGAACCCGCCCGGCTGCTGCGTTCTCTGGTCGATATGCAGCGTTCGCTGGGCAATCTGGTCGGCCAGGTACGGCACTCCACAGACAGCATTTCAACCGCCAGTGCCGAGATTGCCTCCGGCAACCAGGACCTCAGTGTGCGCACCGAGCAGACCGCCAGCAACTTGCAGCGGGCCGCCACCAGCATGGATCAGTTGACGAACACGGTCCGGCAGACCGCCGAGGCGTCCCGACAAGCCAACCAGCTGGCGTCATCAGCGGGCGAGGTGGCGGCACGCGGCGGCGCAGTGGTCTCTGAGGTGATCAGCACCATGAACGACATCAACGTCAGCTCGAAAAAAATCAGCGACATCATCGGCGTCATCGATGGCATCGCCTTCCAGACCAATATCCTGGCCCTGAACGC
>NZ_DHXT01000050.1:21383-29307 GCF_002413825.1 Rhodoferax sp. UBA5149 | reverse complement strand
ACCAATATCCTGGCCCTGAACGCCGCGGTCGAGGCCGCGCGTGCGGGCGAGCAAGGCCGCGGTTTTGCCGTGGTCGCCAGCGAAGTACGAAGCCTGGCAGGCCGCTCTGCCGAGGCCGCCAAGGAAATCAAGAGCCTCATCGGCGCCAGCGTGGAGCGCATTGAAACGGGCTCCCGGCTCGTCACCAACGCGGGCCAGACCATGACTGACATCGTGAGCTCGGTGCAACGCGTCTCCGACATCATTGGCGAGATCACTGCCGCCGCGGTGGAGCAAAGCAACGGCATCGGCGAAGTCAATGGCTCGGTCGTGCAACTGGACCAGATGACGCAGCAGAACGCCGCCCTGGTCGAGCAGTCGGCCGCCGCCGCTGAAAGTCTGCGTGAACAGGCCCAACGACTGGCCGAGGTGGTGGGCACGTTCAAACTCGGCGGTCCAGGCGCGGATCGCGGTCATGCACTGGCGAACCAGCGGCGGCCCCTGCCGGCCTTGTCCGCCTGAACACCTGTCGCCCCCGTCGCGACAGGTGTAACGCTTGCTTTCAGATGCCTTTCTTTGGGGGCATTTATAGGGATTACACTGGAATGAAACGAGGTTTTTGCAAGACCTTTTGTCAGACTAGGAGAATATCTTGACAACAAGGAAAAAAGCCAAAGAAAAAGCAGCGCCAGCGCCCGCCGCGGACCATGCCCAGACCATCGAGACGCAAAAGCCGGACGACCTGGCCGCCGCCGATTTCCCCATTGTCGGCATTGGCGCATCGGCGGGGGGACTGGCAGCCTTCGAGGCCTTCTTTTCCGGCATGCCCGCCGACACCGATCCCGGCATGGCCTTTGTGCTGGTGCAGCACCTGGCGCCGGACCACGAGAGCCTCCTCAGCGCCATCATCCGGCGCTACACCCGCATGCAGGTGTTCGAGGTCGAAGACGGCATGGTGGTAAAAATCAACTGCACCTACATCATCCCGCCGAATCGCGACATGGCGTTTCTGAATGGCACGCTGCAACTGCTCGAACCTTCCGCGCCGCGCGGCCATCGCCTGCCCATCGACTTTCTGTTTCGTTCCCTGGCCCAGGACCAGCGCGAGCGGGCCATCGGCATCGTGCTCTCCGGCACCGGCAGCGACGGCACGCTGGGCTTGCGGGCCATCAAGAGCGGCGGTGGCGTCGTCATGGTGCAAACCCCCGGCACCACCGAGTTCGACGGCATGCCACGCAGCGCCATCGCCACCGGCCTGGTGGATTACGAGCTGCCAGCGGCCGAGATGCCGGCCCAGCTGATGGCCTATGTGGCTCATGCCTTGCGCCATGCCCACCGTCCCGCCACCGCCCCGGCGCCCAAAACCGAGAACGCACTGAAGAAAATATTCATCCTGCTGCGAACCCAGACCGGCCACGACTTTTCGCAGTACAAGCCGAGCACCATCCACCGGCGCATTGACCGGCGCATGGCCGTTCACCAGATTGAATTGATCGACGACTACGTCAAGTACCTGCAGCAAACGCCGATTGAAGTCGAGGCCTTGTTTCGCGACCTGCTGATCGGCGTGACCAATTTCTTTCGCGATCCGGAGGCTTTCAAAGAGCTTGAGAAACGGATCATTCCCAAGCTCTTTGAAGGCAAGCCGACGGGCGCCGTGATCCGCGTCTGGTCGGCCGGATGTTCCACCGGCGAAGAGGCCTATTCCATCGCCATCCTCCTGCAGGAGCGTCTGGAGGCGCTCAAATCCAACTACAAGGTGCACGTCTTCGCCACCGACATCGACAGCCAGGCGATTGCCACGGCGCGGGTCGGCCTCTTTCCGGCCAGCATCACTGCCGACGTCTCTGCGGAACGGCTGGCGCGCTACTTTACGGCCGAGCCCGGCGACACCGGCTACCGCATCCACAAAGGCATCCGCGATATGCTGGTCTTTTCCGAGCAGGACGTGATCAAGGATCCGCCCTTCTCCAAACTCGACCTCATCAGTTGCCGCAACCTTCTGATCTATATGGGCGGGGAGTTGCAGAAAAAGATCATTCCCATGTTCCACTACGCGCTGAACCCTGACGGCATGCTGTTCCTGGGCACCTCGGAGACGGTGGGCGAGTTTGATGATCTGTTTGCCGTGCTGGACCGCAAATCCAAGCTGTACCAGCGCAAGGCGGATATCCACGTCGCGCGGCGCACCGCCCTGGGTCGGTTTCTCCCGCTCAGGGCAGGTACCGAGGCGGTGTTCCCACCGAGCGCCGCCAAGACCGCCGGCCCGGTGAAACTGTCACTGCGTGAACTGACCGAAAACGCGCTCTTGCAGCAGATGGCACCGGTCGGGGCGCTCGTCAACGGCCAAGGCGACATCGTTTACCTGCACGGTCGCAGCGGGCAATACCTGGAACTGCCAGCGGGCGAGGCAGGCATCAACAACATCCTGAAAATGGCCCGCGAAGGACTGCGCCGCGAACTGGCCACCGCCCTGCACAAAGCGGTGGGCACCCGGGAAACCGTGCATTTTTATAGCCTGCGCGTGAAAACCAACGGCCACTTCAGCAAGGTCAACCTGACCGTCTGCCCGGTCACGGCAGGCACTGCCGCAACGCCTGAGGCGCCCCTCTACCTGGTCATCCTGGAGGAAGCATCGCCCGTCGCGCAACAGGCCACCCTGCCCACCGTCGTGGGCGCGGGCGGCCCCGAGTCGGATGCCGACGCGCGCATTACCGCGCTCAACGAGGAACTGCAGGCTAAAGAGGAATATCTCCAGGTCGCCAACGAGGAACTGGAAACCTCCAACGAAGAGCTCAAATCCTCCAACGAGGAAATGCAATCGGTCAACGAAGAATTGCAATCCACCAACGAAGAGCTGGAGACCTCCAAGGAAGAAATGCAGTCGATCAACGAAGAGCTGGCCACGGTCAACGCCGAACTGCAAACCAAGGTGGTCGATCTATCGCGGGCCAGCAACGACATGAACAACCTGCTGGCGGGCACCGGCATTGGCACCGTCTTTGTGGACCATCACCTGCGCATCCTGCGCTTCACCCCCGCGACGACGCAGATCATCAACCTGATCCCCAGCGACGTCGGGCGGCCGGTCGGCCACATCGTCTCCAACCTGGTCGGCTATGACCGCCTGGTGGCGGACGTGCAGGCGGTGCTGGACACGCTGCAGCCCAAAGAGGTGGACGTGCAAACCACGGCGGGCACCTGGTACACGATGCGCATCCTGCCCTACCGCACGCTGGACAACGTGATCGAAGGCGCCGTGATCTCCTTCGTGGACATCTCCGAGATGGTGCGGGTGCGCGAAGCGCTGCTCAAAGCCAATGAGCTGCTCCGTCTGGCCGTGGTGGTGCGCGATGCGCACGATGCCATCACCGTGCAGGACCTGGATGGTGGCACCCTGGCCTGGAATCCGGGCGCGGTGCGAATGTATGGCTGGAGTGAAGCCGAAGCGCTGCTGATGAACGTGCGCGACCGCATCCCCCCGGCGCTGCGGGAACAAGCCTTGGTCCGGATACATCAGCTCAGCCAGGCTGAAATTCTGGAGCCTTACCGCACCCAACGGCTCACCAAGAAGGGGGCGGTCGTGGAGGTCTGGTTGACCTCCACCGCTTTGATGAATGAGGCCGGGCAGATGTACGCGATTGCGACCACGGAACGAACGAAAGAATCGAATACGGGTCGAACGATGGATGCACACAATGGTAAACAAGGATAAAAGTCCGGCTCAAGACGTCCCCCCTGCGAGCGCCGAGCACGCGCTGCGTCGGCATGCCGAAGAGATCGCCAAGAGGAAGAAGGCCCTGTCGTCAAAAAACCTGGAAACCCTGACGCCCGAAGCGATGCGGCAAACGCTCCATGAGCTGCAAGTGCATCAAATCGAGCTGGAGATGCAGAACGAGGAATTGCGCCGGGCGCAGGAAGAGCTGACCGCCTCGCGGGCGCGCTATTTCGACCTCTATGACCTGGCGCCGGTGGGCTATTGCACCGTCAGCGAGCAGGGTCTGATCCTGGAGGCCAATTTCACCGCCGCCTCCCTGCTGGGCGTGGCCCGCAGCGAGCTCGTCAAGCGGCCGATCAGCCGTTTTATCCTGAAGGCCAACCAGGACATCTACTACCTGTGCCGCAAACAGCTCCTTGAGGCGAGCGAGACGAGTGAGGCGCAATCCTGCGAGTTGCAGATGGTGAAGCATGACGGCACGCCATTCTGGGCCCATCTGGCGCTCACCGCGGCGCAGGACGACGATGGCGCGCCCACCTTGCGCCTGGTGCTCAGCGATGTCAGCCAGCACCGGCGGATGGAAGCGGCGATGCAGGAGAGCGAGGAGCGTTTTCGCACCCTGATTGAAGGGACGCCCGAACCGATCGCGGTTCACCGGCACGGAAGACTGATCTACGCCAATCCGGCGGCGATCAAGCTGCTGGGCGCAAATTCCGCGCAAGACCTGATCGGCAAGCCCCTCCTCGATCTGGTGCACCCGGACTTTCATCAAACCGTGCTGGCGCGGGCGACGAGCATGACCCTCCATGGCGGGCGCTCGCCGATGGTGGAGAAAAAATTCCTCAAGCTCGATGGCACGCCCATCGACGTTGAAGTCCAAAGCACGTCGATTGCCTACGATGGCGAACCGGCGATTCAAATTGCCATGCGCGACATCACGGCGCGCAAACACCTGGATCAGGTGCTGCAAGAATATAACGACGAACTCGAACAGGCCCGGCATGTTGCCGAAAAAGCCAACCTCGCCAAATCGGATTTCCTGTCCAGCATGAGCCATGAGTTGCGCTCGCCGCTCAATGCCATCCTCGGTTTTGCCCAGCTGCTGGAGTCGGGCGAGCCGGTGCCAACGCCCGGCCAAAAAACAAAAATCGATCAGATTATTCGCGCCGGCTGGTATCTGCTGGAGTTGATCAACGGCATCCTCGATCTCGCGCTGATCGAGTCCGGCAAGCTGTCGCTGTCGCTGGAACCCATCTCACTGAACGACGTGCTGCTCGATTGCCAGGCCATGATCGAACCGCAGGCCCAAAATAGAGGCATTCGCATCAGCTTTCCCCTGTTCGATAGCGCGTTCTTTGTCAACGCCGACCGGACCCGATTGAAGCAGGTGGTCGTCAATCTGCTGTCCAATGCGATCAAATACAACAAGGCGGGCGGCACGGTCGAGGTGACGTGCAGCGAGGTCACCGCGGGGCGCCTGCGTATCAGCGTGCAGGATAGCGGCGAAGGACTGTCGCCGGAAAAACTCGACCAACTGTTCCAGCCCTTCAACCGTCTCGGGCAAGAGGCCAGTGCCGAGGAGGGCACCGGCATCGGCCTGGTGGTGAGTCGGCGGCTGGTCGAATTGATGGAGGGCGAGATCGGCGCGCACAGCACGGTCGGGGTCGGCAGTGTGTTCTGGGTCGAATTGAATCTGGCGGCCGCACCGCAACTCGGCCCCGGTGCAGCCGAGCCGCCAACGCCGATGCAAGCGCCGGTTCAGCCTGGCGCGGTGCTGCGCACCCTGCTGTACGTCGAAGACAACCGGGCCAACATGGAGCTGGTCAAGCAGCTGGTTGCACGCCGCCCCGACATGCGCTTGTTGGGTGCCGAGGATGGTGCGCGCGGCATCGCGCTGGCGCGAACCCACCAACCGCAAGTGATCCTGATGGACATCAATTTGCCGGGCATCAGTGGGCTTCAGGCGTTGAAGATCCTGCGTGAAGATCCGGCCACACGGCACATCCCGGTGCTGGCCCTGAGTGCCAATGCCATGCCACGCGATATCGCGAAAGGCCTGGAGGCCGGCTTCTTCCGCTATCTCACCAAGCCGATCAAGGTCAACGCGTTCATGGAAGTGCTGGACATGGCGCTGGAATTTGCGCGGACGCAATCCGCCCGCATGGAGCATGAAAAGCAGACGGGAGAGTCATGAAATGAGTTCCTCGGTAAAGAATTTCCCCATTGTCTGCGTCGGCGGTTCGGCCGGTGGCCTGGACGCCTATATTCGCTTGTTGAAAAATCTTCCGTCCGACATGGGCGTGGCGATCGTCATCGTCAATCACATCACCATCATGCCGACGCAACTCCATGAAGTGCTGCCTCGCTTCACCACGATGCCGGTTGATCTCATCACGGAAAGTTTGCTGATCGAGCCGAATCATGTGTTCATCATCCCTGCCAATCGGGATTTACACGTCGATGAAGGAGAGTTCCGTCTCAAGCCGATCTCCAAGCCGCGCGGCTGGCCTGATGTCATCACGGTCTTCCTGCGTTCACTGACCCATTGCTGGGATGGCAAGCTGATTGCCGTCATTGTTTCCGGCTATGACGGCGACGGCGCTGCCGCGCTGTGCGGCATCCAGGAAGTAGGCGGCATCACCATCGCGCAAAAACTGAGTACCGCGACCCAGCCCGACATGCCGCAGAGCGCGATTGCCAGTGGCTGCATCGATTTTGTCCTGTCGCCCGAAGACATCGCACAAGAAATTGTGCGCATTGCGCGCGTTGAAACCTGAGATGTCGCTGCGCAAGCTGACCTATTGATATGCGGCTCTAAAACGTAATCGCGGACATGGACAAACGCCCCGCTGACAACGCCGAACTGCACCGCACGCTGGCGGCGCTGGACAGCTCGCGGGCACGCTATTTCGACTTCTACGACCTGGCGCCAGTGGGCTATTGCACGGTCAGCGAGCGCGGGCTGATCCAACAGGCCAACCTCAGCACCGCCACCCTGTTGGGCGTGCCCCGGGCTGCGCTGATCCAGCAACGCTTGACCGCGTTCATCTCCGGTCAAGACCAGGATAGCTACTACCTGTTTCGCAAACAGCTCTTGGAGACCGGAGAAGCGCGGTCGTGCGAGCTGCGGATGGTGAAAAATGACGGCGCGCCATTCTGGGCGGATCTGGCGGCCATTGCCGCCCAGGACAAGGACGGCGCGCCGGTACTGCGCATCGTGCTGAGCGATATCACGGCACGCCAACAGGCGCAACAGCAGCTCATGGCCAGCACGGCGCTGCTGAACGATTCGCTCCAGCACAACCAGGCCCTCCTGGACAACATGGTGTGTGGCGTCATCACCATCGATGCGCAAGGGTTGATCGAAAGCTTTAACAAGGGGGCCAGCAGCATTTTTGGCTACGCCGTGGAAGAGGTGCTGGGGCGCGACGTCGCGATGCTGATGCCCGAACCCCACCGCAGCCAGCACGACCGTTACCTGCAGCACTACCTGTGCACGAGCCAGAACCGCATCATCGGCCGCACGCGCGACGTCGAGGGCCAGCGCAAAGATGGCAACGTATTCCCCATGAGCTTGTCGGTGTCGCAGATTGCACGCGCCGGGCAGACCACCTTCATTGGCATCGCGCTTGACCTGAGCCAGAGTCGTCAGGACGAAGAAGATATCCACCGCCTGGCCTTTTACGACCCGCTCACGGCGTTGCCGAACCGGCGCTTGCTGATGGACCATGTCCATCAGGCCATGCTGACCTCCGCCCGCACGGGCCAGTACGGCGCCCTGTTGCTGCTGGACCTGGACCACTTCAAACAGCTCAATGACACGCTGGGTCTCGAAGTGGGCGACTTGCTGCTGCAGCAGGTTGCCGCGCGCCTCAAGGCAGGTGCGCGCGAAGGCGACCGTGTGGCCCGCCTGGGGGGTGACGAGTTCGTGGTGCTGATGGAGGCCTTGAGCAGCCAGCCGCGGGAGGCCGCGGCGCAGGCCGAGGACTGCGCCAACAAAATACTCAAGACCTTGGGGCAGCCGTACACCCTTCGCGGGCACAGCTGCTGCAGCACGCCCAGCATTGGCATCGTCGAGTTCCTGGGCACCGGGCAAAGCCTGGACGATCTGCTCAAACAAGCCGATATCGCGATGTACCAGGCCAAAAATTCGGGACGCGACACCGCCTGCTTCTTTGACGCCGACATGCAAGCCGCAGCGGTGGCCCATGCCGCACGGGTCAGCGA
>NZ_DHXT01000050.1:6602-21193 GCF_002413825.1 Rhodoferax sp. UBA5149 | reverse complement strand
CCCATCGGCGCCGAAGCCCTGGTGCGCTGGCAGCACGCCCGGCGCGGCCTGGTGTCACCGGCCGATTTCATCGCTCTGGCGGAAGAGACCAAAATGATCCAGCCACTGGGCCAATGGGTGCTGGAAACCGCCTGCGCCCAGTTGCAGGCCTGGGCCCAAGAGCCCGAGACGGCACGCTGGACGATGGCCGTCAATGTGAGTGCCTTGCAATTTGCCCAGGTCGACTTTGTCGACCATGTCGCTACTGCCCTGCAAAAAACAGGGGCCAACCCGCACCTGCTCAAACTGGAGCTGACCGAAAGCATGCTGTTGAACGATGTACCGGACGTCATCGCCAAGATGAGCGCCATCAAGGCACAGGGCGTGAGCTTTTCGCTGGATGACTTTGGCACCGGCTACTCGTCGCTGTCTTACCTGAAGCGCCTGCCGCTGGACCAGCTGAAGATTGACCAGTCGTTTGTGAGCGACCTGCTGAGTAACCCCAACGACGCGGTGATCGCCCGCGCCATCGTCGTGCTGGGCCACAGCCTGGGGCTCAAAGTGATTGCCGAGGGGGTGGAGACCACCGAGCAGCGTGACTTGCTGGCCGGTATCAACTGCGATGCCTACCAGGGCTACCACTTCGGGCGCCCGGTTCCGGCCGCTGATTTGCCCAGCGTTATAAGAAAAATACCGCTCTAGCCCTCGTATTATCTACGTGACACGCTATATTTTTTATAGCAAATCTTACTGCCGGGCAGTCCGGGTATTGGCCGGCAGCGCCTGCGGATAGCTGGTGCGAAACGGGTTGATGTCGAGGCCGCCGCGGCGCGTGTAGCGTGCATACACGGTCAGCTTGAGCGGCTGGCAGCGGGTCCAGAGGTCCATGAAGATGCGCTCGACGCACTGCTCATGAAATTCGTTGTGGTTGCGAAAACTCACCAGGTAGCGCAGCAGGCCCGCCTGTTCGATCGGCGCACCGGTGTAGCTGATCTGCACACTGCCCCAGTCGGGCTGGCCGGTGACCAGGCAGTTGCTCTTGAGCAGGTTGCTCACCAGCACTTCGGTCACGGGCGCTTCATCCGCCTGCACCGTGAGCAGCTCGGGGGCCGGGGTGTAGTGGCTGCATTCGACGTCCAGCCGGTCCAGGCTCAGGCCGTCGAGCTCGTACACCGGCTCGCGGTCAAACAGCTCGGGCAGCAAAATCCGCACGCCAATCGAGGCCGGGGCCGGGCCACGGTCTGCTGCCGCCCGCCGGGTGTCGCGCCACGCGGCTTCGCTCAGGTCGGCCCGCAGGCGGCTTTTCACCGCGTCGGCATCGGCAAACCGGGTGTTGTTGAAACTGTTGAGGTAGAGCTTGAAGGACTTGCTCTCGATGATGTTGGGGGACTCGCAGGGCACGGTGAAGTGCGCCAGCGCCACCTGGGGTTTGCCGCGCAGGTTGAGCCAGCTCAGCTCGAATGAGGTCCACATGTCGGCGCCAAAAAATGGCGGGTTGCTTTTGACGCCGATCTCGGCGCGTTTGCCGGCACGCGCGATCGGGAACAGCAGTGAGGCGTCGTACTGGTCGATGTAAGCTGAGGCCTTGCCGAGCTGGGAATTTTCCGGTGTGTTCATCAGGGGGCTGCTCCGGCGGGCGATGCAGAGGGGACGCTGGCACGCGCATCCGCCGCTTTCAAATGGGGAATCAGCACGGCCAGTATCTGCGCCACCGCTGCTGGCGGCAAGTCGTGGCCCATGCCTTCGATGCCGAGCAGTTTCGCGCCCGCAATACGCCGGGCCGTGTCTTCGCCGCAGGCGTAGGGCAGCAGCGGGTCGGCCTTGCCGTGCACGACCAGGGTCGCGACCCTGAGCCGGGCGAGCTGCGCCGCGCGGTTCACGTCCGCCATGATGGCCAGCATTTGCCGCAGCGTGCCCACCGGATAGAAGCCGCGCCGCACGCCCAGCGCAATGCGTTCGCGCAGTTCAGCCTCGGGCGTGGGGTAGGCGGGGCTGCCAATGACCTTGAACAGCCTCACATAGTGGTCCACCACCGCCGACGGGCTGCGTCCATTCGGGCGACTGAGCAAAACGCGAATCACCTTGGGTCGGGCGTTCGGCAAGCCCTTGGCGCCACTGGTGCTCATCATGCTGGTCAGGCTTAACACGCGCTCGGGCGCGGCCAGCGCCACGCGCTGCGCAATCATGCCGCCCATGCTGGCGCCCACCACATGCGCCGCCTGGATCCCCAGGGCATCGAGCACGCCCAAGGAATCGGCGGCCATGTCGCCCATGCTGTAGGGCGCACGCGGCGTCAGGCCGAGCTTGAGTCTGAGGCCCTGCCAGATGAAGTTGGGCTGGCCCAAGCCCGCCATGTGCTGGCTCAAACCGACATCGCGGTTGTCGTGGCGAATCACCCGGTAGCCCGCCGCCACCAGCGCCTGCACCAGTTGCGCTGGCCAGGCGACCAGCTGCATGCCCAGCCCCATGATCAGCAAAACCGCGGGCCGGTCTTCGCCCGCCGCGCCGGGGCCGCTGTCTTCGACTTCGATGTCAATCCCGTTTGCTCTTATTTTCATAGCTGCTTGCGCTTATTCCATGAGGGCTAGAGCCCTATTTTCTATAAACATTTCAGGACGTCTGAGGACGGCGGAACACCAGCCGCTCGGGTCGCGATGCGGCGGCGTCAAACGCGTAGCCTTCGGCGTCAAACGCTTCGAGCTGCTGCGGCGTCACCAGCCGATGCGTTGCCGCAAAACGCGCCATCAGCCCGCGCGCCCGCTTGGCGTGAAAGCTGATGATCTTGTACTGATCGCCTTTCAAGTCCTCGAAAACGCACTCCACCACGCGGGCCTTGAGCGCCTTGACGTCCACCGCCTTGAAGTACTCCTGGCTGGCCAGGTTCACGACCACCGGCGACACGTCACGCTGCAAACGCTGGTTCAGGTAATGCGAGATGTGCGAGCCCCAGAACTTGTAAAGGTTATTGCCCTGCGCGTTGGCCAGTCGGGTGCCCATTTCCAGCCGGTAGGGCTGCATCCAGTCGAGCGGCCGCAGCACGCCGTACAAGCCGCTCAAAATGCAGACATGCTCTTGCGTCCAGGCCAGTTCATCGGGCTGCAGGCGCTTGGCGTCCAGGCCTTCGTAGACATCGCCATTGAAGGCCAGCACCGCCTGCTTGGCGTTTTTCGCGCTGAATTTCGGGCGCCACGCCGCATAGCGCGCCACATTCAGGCCAGCCAGGGCATCGCTCAGACTCATCAGCGCGGCAATCTGTTGCGGTGACTGGGCCTTGAGCAAGTCGATCAATTGCGTCGATTGCTGGATGAACAGCGGCTGGGTGTGCGGCACATCGCCCGCCGGGGTGTCGAAGTCGAGGGATTTGGCAGGGGATAGAAGAAATATCATGGCGGAGAAGGCTTCACGGAGAGGCATTGATTATCCCCACAGACTGAAACCCGTCCGCGATCAGCGCCGTTCGCCCTGAACCACTCACTGCACGGTGGCATCCCGTCATTTGGAGAGGTAGTGAGTGATGACATGGCCGCTTTTTACGGCCATATCAAATGCCCTGCGCGGGCCTATCAGCCATAGGCCCATGACTGCAAGGGCAGACAAATAGGGATGATGCATCACTATTTGAAATACATGACTACGCGGAAATCTGCTTCCATTTTCTGGGTTGTTATTGAAATTCAGCGTCACGGTATCACTGTGAATAAGCCTCGATCTATAAGCGGCGCGGCTCATTCGCATGCGCTCCAGGAGCGCTTCCTTTTCCTCTTCTAGCGCAAGAGGCGAACTCATAGGATCTCCTTGGTTAGTTTGATATCCTCCTGCAATTCATGGTGCAAGGTTTTAAATGCAGATTCCGGATGAGCATGACTTCTATTTGTCAGGTAGCCGATACCCGCCAACAAAGCATAAAACGCCACAATACCCCACGCCGCCATGACCCGATATTGCGTATCCCAATACGTGACGACAACGGCCAGGCAAAGGAAAATCAAGGCCAGCACGGCGCTCAATACCGTCACGATGAGGCTGACCATGCGCGCCTTGACGTCATGAAGCTGAATTTCGAGTTCAATGCGCACCAATTCCAGATAATCGCCCGCGCGCTCCACGACCATCGTCCCCAGCTGTTTGGCTTTGACAATGGCATCAAACACGGCGTATTCCCTTGAAAACAAGATTTGCTCAAACGTCGTGAGAAATTAGCGGCGCGAGATCAACATGCGCAGCAATATTCCAATGCCGGCTGCGACGGCCACTGACTGGTGGCGTCCAGAACAGGCACCGCGGCAACGCCGACATGGCCGGCCATGTCGCCGGCACTGCCCGCTGCCGCGTCGCTTCTGCCCGGGAAATTACTGGGAAAATTACTGGTTTCCACTATTAACTCCTTGGAAGTGGACAAGAAAAGGTTGACGGTGGAGTGACTGGCCTATTCATGCCTGCATGCCCCACATGGATGGGCAAGCTGGCATTGGGACTGCCAATCACTATCCCGACCCTGTCCGTGTAGGCAAGATCAAAATGATGGCGGCCTGATGGCGCGGCTATTGCGCCCGAGTGCCGCCACCACGGCTCGACCGGTCAACGATAAACGTCGTTCGCGCGGTTGGTCTTCCATGCGCTCTCGAAGTACGCAGCGTCCTCGTCGCTGCGGGGCCGCACGCCCATCAGGATGCCGCCCTTGCGGATACCTTCATCGTATTTCTTGACACGTTCTTCGGGAATGTTCCAGCCGACAAGCGCGCCCACTATCCCGCCGGTCGCAGCGCCAGCGCCGGCGCCGGCAATCGCCGCCGCGAGCGGGCCGGCGATCACGAGCCCGAGCCCGGGCAGCGCAATCGTCGTCCCCACGGCAGCTATCGCCGCGGCGATGGCGCCCACCGTGCCGCCAATGGCGCCGCCGACGCCGGCCCCTTCTGCGGCTTTACTGCCCAGTTCGGTCTCGGTACCGGCCGTCGCGAAGTGGCGCTTCCTGGTGTCCTCCGACATGACGACATTCACGTCGTCTTTCGTATAGCCTCTTTCAGACAGTGTGTTGTAGCCCAGTTCGGCGCTTTCCCGGTCCGGGAACAGCCCGGTCATCACAGGTTTCTCGTTGTTCATGTTCCATTTCCTCTCGCAGGTTGATGTGAATCGACACGTCGGGTCGGCTTGAGGCCGCATCCGCCGTGCCAACCGCCATCCGGCGGCTCCCATTAGTTTGCTGCCATGGGCGACATGGCGCTGTCGGAAGTCCCGCCCTGGAAGAGGACGGCGAACGCGGATTTTGGCGTCGGAATTGTCCTACCGCAGGCTTCGTTGTGGGTTTGCACCCGCGATGCCAAGGATTGGCATGTAAAAAAGGGCCATCTCCGCCCCATGCCGCGCGCATCAGTCAATAGACTGGGGATTCACAAGTCAAGGTCGTTTTCATCATGTCACTGTTGCGCATCAGAATATTCCGTCACTACGCCTGCGGGCTGATTTGTACATTTTTGGGCGCATGGCTGACCGCCATGACCGGTTCGATGCTGCCCCTCGCGCTGGGCGCCGCGGCCTCGGTGATGTCCACGGCACCTTTGGTGCGGACCATCTGGTCGAAGAAAACAGCGCGCGGCGACACTCGCTGAAAGCGTCTCCCTAGCTTGCGGAAGGCGCCGATTCCGGCAATGTCGCCAAAATTTGCGCGCCTTGTCCAGGCGCCGCCGCGACCAGGCGCGACTTGACGCGATCCACATCCAGCTTGGCTGATGTGAGCAATGCGCCCATCTCGTCGTGCAAGTCGCGTGCAATGCGTCTTCTCTCGTCTTCGCGGGCCGTTAGAAGATGGTGTGTCAATTCGGTCAAGGACGCCGTGCGCCGGCGCACCTCAATTTCAAGTCGGTCGCGTTCGGACTGCACCAGGCCCTGCTGTTCCCATTGCTGCAGCAGGAGCGTGGAGTTCTGCCGCAAATACATAAAAATAGCCAGGATTCCGAGGGCGCAAAGAGATGCAAGAACGATCCGGCTAGTTAACAGTGTGCGATAGACGGTTTTTCGGCGTTCGGCAACTCTGAATGATTCTTGTCGCAGGAGGTCGTCGCTGAGTGCCAGCGTGTCAATCATCTGTTCCCTGCCAACACCGCTCAAAACCATTTCCATGGCCGCGCCTGCCTTACCCTGGTCGTGGAGACGGATCGTGAACGCCAGTTCCGAAAGCTTGGATTCGGTCGATGCCTGCAATTTTCCAAGTAACGTTTTTGCCTCCGGGGCGTCCTCGAAGTGCCGATCCAGATAATGGAGCACCTCTTCAATCGTTGTGACCGCCTTTTCGTACGGGTCGAGGTACTCCTTGCGGCCGGTCAAAAAATAGCCGCGCTGGCCAGTCTCTGCATCGAGAAGGCCGCGCTCCAAACGCTGGATGCTGGTGCGCGCCTGACCCATCGTTCCCAACTCGTCGAAATTTTTGACCACCTTGCGATAGGCGTATTCACTGACGAATACGATCACCAGCGCCGCGGCGCAGGCCAACCAGAAGGCAATGCGATTTTTTTTGACTATCGAAAGATAGTCCATAAATAGTCCAGTTCGAAATCCCTGGCATTTTTCTATGCGTTCGAGCGCGCCCGGTTGATGGATATCAAGCGGGACTGCCCGGCATGGCACGAAGCAAGTCCGCTGCAAGGCCAACGAATGCGAAACATGCAAGGTTTTCTCCTACAGAAGATTGGAAAGGCGTCCGACAGCCTGAATTCGAATGGCGAGCAATTATCCGGGTATCCCACTTCAGGACGCCGCCATGAATTTCACTGATGCCGAAACTGCGGACCGAGATGCCAGGATGAGCTCCCGAATGGCCACTGATCCCACCGCCACACCAAGCAACGCCAGCGCAGTGTCGTGGGGCGCGATCATGGCGGGAGCAGCAGCAGCAGCAGCGTTGTCGCTCATCCTGCTCATGTTGGGCGTTGGATTGGGCCTGTCCTCGATCTCGCCGTGGGCACACGATGGCGCAAGCGCAGCGGCCGTCGGCGTATCAACCATTCTGTGGCTTAGCCTGACACAAGTCCTGGCTTGCGCAATGGGAGGTTATCTGGCCGGCAGGCTGAGAACGAAGTGGGTTGCGGTTCATACCGACGAGGTCTACTTCCGCGACACAGCGCACGGATTCCTCGCCTGGGCTGTCGCGTCGCTTGCGACGGCTGCGCTGCTGACCTCGGTCATCGGATCGATTGTGGGCGCAGGGGTGCGGACCGGGGCCTCGGTGGCGGCGGGCGTGGCCACAACGGCGGGGTCCGAGTTGGCGAAGTCTGACGCTGGCAATGGCCCGATAAGCTACTTCGTCGACGCCTTGTTCCGCAAAGACATGGCAGCGACTGCGTCCGGGGCTGGTCCCGCGCCGGAGGCCGTGTCCGCGCCCGCGTCCGAAGTTACCCGCATCTTCGTGACCCATCTGGGCACAGGAAATCTTCCCGCAGAAGATCTTCGATACGTCGGCCAGATCGTGGCACAGCGCACCGGTCTGCCACAGCAGGAGGCGGAGAAGCGGGTGGCCGACACCTATGCACGCGCGC
Organism: Rhodoferax sp. UBA5149; assembly: GCF_002413825.1. Taxonomy (GTDB): domain Bacteria; phylum Pseudomonadota; class Gammaproteobacteria; order Burkholderiales; family Burkholderiaceae_C; genus Rhodoferax. Next base: position 13,685 of record NZ_DHXT01000050.1, on the reverse strand, counting down.
AGACCAAGCTGACCGACGCACAAACCGCGGCCAGAAACGCCGCCGAGAAAGCGCGCAAGGCTTCCGCCTATGCGTCGCTGTGGCTCTTCATTTCATTGCTGATAGGCGCATTTGTTGCCAGCTTCAGTGCGACGTATGGCGGCCGGCAGCGCGACGCCTGACCCCAGACCCGAGCTTTCAACTTCAGGAGGTACCCCATGCGTTCACTGCTTCTGCTATTCCTCGGCGTTCCCATCCCCATCATCATTCTGATTGCGTTGTTTATGCACTAGCCATCTCCAGCCCAAGCCAATCTGAAAGGGAAATTCAGCGTGAAAACCATCGCAAAAAATACGACCATGCGCGCCGTTGCGCCTAAAACTCACGACGCGACTGCATTGCTGCACTCTGATCATGTGCTGGTCAGTGGCCTGCTTGCGCAATACGACAAGACGCGATCAAACCCCAAGAAGAAGGAACTGGTGGCGCAGATTTGCGCCGAACTGACGGTCCATGCCCAGATTGAAGAGGAAATTTTCTATCCAGCAGTCAAGCACGCCTTGAAAGACAAGGCGCTGGTGCCCGAGGCAACGGTGGAGCATGCGACCTTGAAGGAACTTATTTCGCAGGTCGAGGGTGTGCAGCCCGATGGAGAGATGTTCGACGCAAAGATCAAGGTACTTTCCGAGTACGTGAAGCATCACGTCAAGGAAGAAGAGGACGAGATGTTTCCAAAAGCGAAGTCCACCAAATTGGACATGGCCGAGTTGGGTGCCCAGCTCGCCGGGCGCAAGCGGTATTTGGTCGCGCAGCGCGCATAGTCTTCAACCAACCCGACAGCCAAAGAGTTCCGGCTCGCCGCTAGCCGGTCCGGCCAGACATTCTGTCTGCACCGCAATTGTTCGCAGGAGCACCCATGTCTTCCAGCAAGAAAACAATCAAGTCGCACCGGTCATCGCCCACACCCCGCGATTCGAGCACCGCGCCCCGGCGCCGCAGTCGCGCCGCTTTGGGCGGAGCGATGAAAACGAACGACATCATTGCGCGGCAGGCCCGCGCCGTCGATGCCTTGGTGGCCGCTGTCCCGTTCAATGCCATGAAGGAATTTGAATACGGCCACGATAACGCCGTTGCCCCGACCCAACGCATGCTTGCATCACTGGTGAATGTGTCTCCGGTGCTCGCCTCAGGCGTGGCCTCTGGCTTGGGAATGCCGGTACCGGCCGCCCTTCCCAAGGCAATCGAGCGTGCGCCTTTGCCGGAGGTGCAGCGCTCAGACGCCTTGTCCTTAATGGCGCTCCCTGGCGAATGCGGCATTCGCACACGTCAAATCGCAATACTGGTTGCCGACGGTGTCCATGGCGCCTCCATCGCAACGCTCCACTCGGCGTTGTTGGCAGCGGGGGCGGTCGCGCACTTTATCGGCCCCCGCGTGGGTAAATTCATCGCGGACGGCGACGCCGAGATCGAAGCCAATAAGTCGTTGGAAAATTCACCGTCGGTTTTATTCGATGCGTTGGTGTTGCCAGACGGAGCCAATGGGATCGAGACGCTGGCCAGAGACGGCCACACAATGGAATATGTGAAAGACCAGTTTCGACACGGCAAGACAATCCTTGCCCTCGGCGCATCGCGCAAGCTGCTCGCCATGGCAGGAATCGCGCCCTCGCCGGGTGGCGATGCCGGTCTCATTTTTGCGGAGTCCGCCCAAGCGGCGGATGTGGCGCCTGCTTTTATCGCCGGTATCGCAGCGCATCGTCATCCTTCCCGCGACAGCGATCCGCCCAAAATCTAATCCGAGCCCCGAACTGATGCGATCGACACCGGTGTAATGCAGTTGAGGAATTTGCCCGCGCGGTGCCCAACGTCGGTGGACTTCACCTTGCGGTGAGTTGTTCAGAATATCCTTAGCGCAAGTCGCCCGCCAGTGAGGCCAGTGTCTCGGGCGCGATCAGGGTGTGCGCCGGGTAGTTGGTGTGGTCGCAGCCGAGTTTGACGCTGGCACCGGCCTTGACCGCCGCGCACATGGCGGGCGTCAGCTCAAAGCGCACAAAGTGCACGGCCGAGGTTTTTTCGTCGTTCTCGCGCTCCATGTCTTCGTCGGCGATGGCGTAGACCCGGCTCTGCCCTTCGACCTCGACAAACAGCCGGTCTTCCACGCCGATCAAACGGGCCAGCTCGCGCCGGCGCTCGTTCTCATCGGGGTACTCAAGCATCATGGTGGCTTTCCAGTTGCCGCCGTCCGGCAGCAGCGGCGCGTAGGCTTCGATTTCCTGCAGGATGCCGTCTTCCTCGAATATCTTCTCGATGCGCAGCATCTCCTGAATCTGGTAGCGAATGGTGAGCTCGCTCTCGAATTGCAGGTTGATGTACTCGCCCAGACGCACGCTGCGCAGTTTGCGGTGCGCCATCACCTCGGGCTTGTTGACCTTGCGCCACTTGCTGTAGGCCTCCAGGCTCATGAGGTTGTCGGGGGTGATGTGGCCGGTAATTTGCATTTCAATTCCAAAATTTCAACAACGATCTCTGAATCTTCATTTCAGTCCGTAAGCCTTGGCCACCAGGCTCAATGGGTGCTGCAACTCAGGCGCGCCCAAGCCATTGACTTCAAACCCTTGCGCGATGTGGTGGCCGCCGAGCGGGCAGTCCGAGCTGATGAAGTCGGGCTTGGCGCCATCCTTCATATTGGCCATCGCCTTGAACAGTGGTTTGCCAATCTTCATGGCCTGCTGGTGGTGCGCCTTCTTCACGCCAAAGGTGCCGGCATGACCCGAGCAGCGCTCGTTGGTGTTGATGGTCGTGCCGGGAATCATCTTGAGCATCTCTTCGGTTTTCTTGCCGATGTTCTGCACCCGGCCATGGCAGGGAATCTGGTAGCTGACGTTGCCCAGCGGCACCGGGAATTCGGTTTTGAGCAGGCCGTCGCGCTTGCGCTGCATCAGGTATTCGAACGGGTCCCACATGGCATCCTTGACCAACTGCACGTCTGCCTCATCCGGGTACATCAGCGGGATCTCCTGCTTGAACATCAGGGCGCAGCTCGGCACGGCGGCCAGGATCGCGAAGCCTTCTTTGGCGTATTTGGCCAGTACCGGGATATTGGCTTCCTTGGCTGTGTTGACCGACGCCAGGTCACCCAGCTCCAGCTTGGGCATGCCGCAACATTTCTCTTTCTCGACGATCACATAGGGCACCGCGTTGTGGTCGAGAATCTTGAGCAAATCGAGGCCGATGCCGGGCTCGTTGTAGTTGATGTAGCAGGTGGCAAAAATGGCAACCTTGCCGGGCGTGTTGGCGCCGTCCGTCACCACGGTCGCCTTGGCTTGGGGTGTGCCCGAGCGGAATTTTTTGGTAGCCAGGGCCGGCAGCCAGGCGTTTTTGTCCACCCCCAGCGTGGACTCCATCAGGTCTCTGGCGAGCGCCGTTTTGTTCACCGCGTTCACCATCTGCACCACGATCGGAATGCCGGCGAACTGACCATGCACATCGGTCGACGCCAGCAGCTTTTCGCCCAGCCCAACCTCACCTTTTTTGAATTTGATGGCCTTGGCGCGCAGCATGGTGTGCGGAAAGTCCAGGTTGAACTCGTGCGGCGGCACGTAAGGGCACTTGGTCATGTAGCACAGGTCACACAAGTAACACTGGTCCACCACCTTCCAGTAGTCCTTTTTGTCGACACCATCGACCTCCTGCGTTTTGCTTTCGTCCACCAGGTCAAACAGCGTGGGGAACGAGCCGCACAGGCTCACACAGCGGCGGCAGGTGTGGCAGATGTCGAAGATGCGCTCCATCTCATGGAGGGCGGCTTCTTCGTTGTAGTAGTCAGGCCCCTTCCAGTCGATCGGGTGGCGGGTAGGAGCTTGCAGATTGCCTTCGCGTGCCATGGTGGGGTCTCGTGGGTGATTCGGGAAGTTCTGTTTTTGAATTTTCTGCATTGGGCGCTGCAAGCAACGCCCAACACAGACGAATCAGTCAGGATCAGTCAACCAGCTCGACCAAAGCCTTGGCATAGCGATTGGCATGTGAGCGCTCGGCCTTGGCCAGCGTCTCAAACCAGTCAGCCACTTCGTCATGGCCTTCGTCACGGGCGGTCTTGGCCATGCCGGGGTACATGTCGGTGTACTCGTGGGTCTCGCCAGCCACAGCCGACTTGAGGTTGTCACGGGTGGCGCCGAAAGGCATGCCGGTGGCGGGGTCACCGCACTGCTCAAGCCATTCCAGGTGGCCGTGCGCGTGGCCTGTTTCACCTTCGGCGGTGGAGCGGAACAGCGCTGCCACATCCGGCTGGCCTTCGACGTCGGCCTTGTTTGCGAAATACAAGTAACGGCGGTTGGCCTGGGACTCGCCTGCGAAGGCGGCTTTCAGGTTGTCTTCCGTTTTCGAGCCTTTGAGTGCTGCCATGGGAATCTCCTAGAGGTTAAAGAATATGGGTTCGCCTTGAACAAAAAATTGGTCAAAGACCGGTACAGCTTAGCCGGGATGGCGGCCCGCGTCTAATTGGCAAGCTCAATATCGTTAATTGCTTTTGGCTATTAAAAATTATTTTTGATAAAAATCAACAAAACCATTCACCACGCGCTTCTGCAATGGCTCAAACCCGGGAATTGCGATAAAGTGAATCCGTCAAGCATCCGTAGACCCTTCTGATTCCGGAGGTTTTCATGGCCCTCGCCCCCACCGCCGCCGCACCTTTGTCCGCGACACACGCGACCCGCACCGCAGCGGCTTCTGCCCATGGCTATGAATTCACGCCAGGCACCGGCTACCCCCTGCCAGAGTACCCGTTTGTCGAGCCGCCCGAACTGCGCAGCGGCGAAGTGCACCGCCACCCGGTCGTGGTGGTGGGTGCCGGCATCACCGGCCTGACCATGGCCTGCGCACTGGCCAAGCTGGGCGTGCCGACGATTCTGCTGGACGAAGCCAACACCGTGGGTGTGCAGGGCGCGTCGTCGCGCGGTATTTGCTACACCCAGAAGTCCCTGGAAATATTCCAGCGACTGGGCATCTACGAGCGCATCGCCGCCAAGGGCATCCAGTGGAGTGTGGGTCGCACCTTCTCGGGTCATGACGAGGTGTACTCGTTTGACCTGCGCCAGCAAAGCAACTTTGGCCTGTCGAGCCAGCCGCCATTCATCAACATCCAGCAGTTCTATATTGAAGGCTACCTGGTGGAGCGCATCGCCGAGTTGGGCCACGTTGACCTGCGCTGGCAGTCGCGGGTGACCAACTTCGTGCCCGGCGACGGGCTCAATACACTGACCGTGCAGACACCAGCCGGCAGCTACACACTGCAGGCCGACTACGTGATCGACGCCAGCGGCGCGCACACCCCGTTCCACCAATGGTGCGATGCCACCATGACCTCCCGGCGCGGAGAAGACCACTGGTGCATCGTCGATGTACGCTTCAAAACCCATCCACCGGCTGAACGCCATACCTGGATTGAAGCGCCCTTCAATGACAATCTTGCGGTGTGGCAACACCTGATGGCCGACGATGTGTGGCGCATTGACTACCAGATGGCGCCCACTGACGACCCGGACGACGGCAGCCGGGAGTCTCAGGTGCGCGAACGTCTGCGGCGGCAATTTGGCGCCGATGTGGCCTGTGAAATTGTGTGGATCGGCCCGTACGCCTATCGCAGCCAGTGTCTTGACCAATTGCGCATCGGCGGCGTTTTCTTCATGGGGGACACGGCAAAAATCGTCAGTCCGTTTGGCGCGCGCGGTGGCAATACCGGCATTGCGGACGCCGACAACCTGGCCTGGAAGCTGGCGGCCGTGCTCAAGGGCCAGGCGCCGCCCGCGTTGCTGGACAGCTACCACGAGGAACGCCATGAAGCCGCCGAGAAAAACGTGCGCGTCACCAACCGTACCGCGCGTTTTTTGCGCCCCAGCGACGGCACTGAGCGCGTGTTTCGCGACGCCACCATCAGCCTGGCCCGGCAATACCCCTTCGCCCGCCAGCTGGTGAACACCGGGCGCATGGCGGTGGCCAACAGCTACACCCAGTCCAGCGTCTGCGAAAGTACCGGCGGGCAGTCGGTACAAAACGTGGCTTTTCGCTGGGCCGATGGCAGCAGCGGTGTCGTCAATGACCTGCTGGAATGGGCCGCTGGCGACTTGCTGGTGCTGGTGTTCGGGCACATTTCAACAGCCGCCGGCGAGCGCCTTCAGCAGTTGGCCAGCCACGCGCCGGTGCGTTGCGTCCAGGTGCTGGAAGCGCACAGCAACCCGGAAGCGCTGGAACACGTGATCGACCCACAAGGTCACCTGCAAGGCGCCTGTCATGTGTTTGGCCATGCCTGGGCCGTTCTGCGGCCCGACGGCTACCTGGCGGCGACCGGTGAAACGGTCGACGGCAAACTGGTTCATTCCATCGAACATGCACTGGGCATGAAGTGAGACCTGCCATACGAGTTCCCCTATGAAAACCACACTCCATTTTCAGGACGCCGACGCTTTCTACGAACAGCTGCTGGACGCCCACGCCGGGCTCGATCGCGAACAGTCCGAGTTGCTCAACGCCCGCTTCATTCTGCTGCTGGCGAACCAGATCGGCGACTCGAAAGTGCTGCGCGAATGCCTGCAAGCGGCCAGCGAGTCGCCGCCCTGATCACCGTGCCTACGCCCGATCGGCACACCTGGCCGTAAGGGTCGAACCGAAACGGGACGCGGCGTCGAATAAAATCACGGTCTCCCCGACTTACCTCAACAGCGGCCGCTCATAGAGCGTGCCGCTTTCGCTTCCAGTGCCCCGCACCGGGCTCTGGGGCGAAAAAGCCAAAGACACCATGAACGACGCATTGCAACAACCCGGCCTCAACAGCCTGTCCAAATCTTTTGAGCCTGCCGCCATCGAGGCCCATTGGGGACCGGAATGGGAACGCCGGGACTACGCGCACGCCGGCTACCGTGGCACGGGCCAGCCGAAAAACGGCGCCGAGGCCTTCGCCATCCAGCTGCCGCCGCCCAACGTCACCGGCACGCTGCACATGGGGCATGCCTTCAACCAGACCATCATGGACTCGTTGACGCGCTACCACCGCATGCGCGGCGACAACACGGTCTGGATTCCGGGCACCGACCACGCCGGCATCGCCAC
>NZ_DHXT01000050.1:0-6303 GCF_002413825.1 Rhodoferax sp. UBA5149 | reverse complement strand
CAGTCCGGCAACACCATCACGACCCAGATGCGCCGCATGGGCGACAGCGTGGACTGGAGCCGCGAGTACTTCACCATGGACCCCAAGCTGTCCAAAACGGTGACCGAGACCTTTGTCCAACTCTATGAGCAAGGCCTGATCTACCGTGGCAAACGCCTGGTGAACTGGGACCCGGTGCTGCAAAGCGCGGTCAGTGATCTGGAAGTCGAAAGCGAAGAAGAAGACGGCTTCATGTGGCACATCACGTACCCGTTCGCCGACGGTGCGCAGCTGGTAGGCGGCGAAATGACGCTGGGCCTGACTGTTGCCACCACCCGCCCCGAAACCATGCTGGGCGACGTGGCCGTGATGGTGCACCCCGAGGACGAACGCTACCAGCACCTGATCGGCAAGCACGTCACCCTGCCCTTGTGCAAGCGCACCATTCCCGTGATTGCCGACGACTACGTCGACAAGGCCTTCGGCACCGGCGTGGTCAAGGTCACGCCGGCGCATGACCAGAACGATTACGCGGTGGGGCAACGCCACAAATTGCCGATGATTTGCGTATTGACGCTGGATGCCAAGATCAATTCTGAAGCGCCTGCTGACTATCAGGGACTGGACCGCTTTGTGGCGCGCAAGAAAGTGGTCAAGGACCTGGAAGCGCTGGGGCTACTGATTGAGGTCAAAAAACACAAACTGATGGTGCCACGCTGCGCCCGCACCGGCCAGGTGATTGAGCCGATGCTGACGGATCAGTGGTTTGTCGCCATGACGAAAGTGAGTGACAAGGACCCCACCGGCAAGTCCATCGCGCAAAAAGCCATCGACGCCGTGCAGTCCGGCGACGTGAAGTTCGTGCCCGAGAACTGGGTCAACACCTACAACCAGTGGATGAACAACATCCAGGACTGGTGCATCAGCCGCCAGCTCTGGTGGGGCCATCAGATCCCGGCCTGGTACGACGAAGACGGCAAGGTGTACGTGGCGCGCAATGAGGAAGAAGCCCAAGCCAAAGCGCCGGGCAAAACCTTGCGCCGCGACGAAGACGTGCTCGATACCTGGTATTCCTCCGCATTGGTCCCCTTCAGCACCATGGGCTGGCCCAACAGTGCAGCTCTGGGACGAGGCGGGGACGGACGCAGCGATTTGGTGAGCGAAGCGAGTATGAGCAAGGCCGTTCCCGCCTCGGCCCAGAGCGGGGCCGACACCAACAGTCTGAGCGACTACGACCTCTACCTGCCAAGCAGCGTATTGGTGACAGGCTACGACATCATCTTCTTCTGGGTCGCCCGGATGATCATGATGACCGCCCACTTCACAGGAAAAGTGCCGTTCAAACACGTCTACATCCACGGCCTGGTGCGCGATGCGCAGGGCAAGAAGATGAGCAAGTCCGAGGGCAATGTGCTCGACCCGGTGGACCTGATCGACGGTATTGCCCTGCCCGAGTTGCTGGTCAAACGCTCGGAAGGCCTGCGCAAGCCCGAGACCGCGCCGCAAGTGCGCAAGAACACCGAGAAAGAGTTTCCCACAGGCATTCCGGCCTTCGGCGCCGATGCCCTGCGCTTCACCTTTGCGTCGCTGGCGTCATTGGGCCGCAGCATCAATTTCGACGCCAAGCGCTGCGAAGGCTATCGTAATTTCTGCAACAAGCTGTGGAATGCCAGCCGCTTTGTGCTGATGAACTGCGAAGGCCAGGATTGCGGCCTGAACGAGCACACCAAGGAAGAGTGCGCGGTCGGTGGCAGCGCGCACGGCTATCTGGACTTCAGTCCGGCCGACCGCTGGATCGTCTCGCTGTTGCAGCGCGCCGAGGCGGATGTGACCAAGGGCTTTGAAGAGTACCGCCTGGACAACGTCGCCAGCACCATCTATGACTTCGTCTGGAACGAGTTCTGCGACTGGTACCTGGAAATCGCCAAGGTGCAGATTCAACAAGGCAGAGACAACGTTGACCCGCAGATAGGTCTGGCCCAACAACGCGCCACGCGCCGCACCCTGATTCGCACGTTGGAAACCATCCTGCGCCTCGCGCACCCGGTCATTCCCTTCGTGACCGAGGAGCTGTGGCAAAAAGTGGCCCCGGTGGCCGGGCGCGGCGGCGAATCCGTGTCGATTGCCGTTTACCCGGTCAGTCAGCCTGAGCGCATTGATGAAGCCGCCTTGGCCCATGTCGGCAAGCTCAAGCAACTGGTGGATGCCTGTCGCAATTTGCGCGGCGAGATGAACGTGTCGCCCGCGACCCGCTTGCCGCTGTTTGTTGTCGCCAACCAGGCGAGTGAAGCCGCTTTCTTGAAACAATCGGCGCCGGTCCTGCAAGCGCTGGCCAAACTCAACGAGGTGCGGGTGTTTGACGACGAGGCCGCCTGGGCCGCCGCCGCTCAGGCCGCGCCGGTGGCGGTGGTGGGCGAAGCCCGCATCTGCCTGCACATGGAAATTGACGTCGAAGCTGAAAAGATTCGATTGAGCAAAGAAGTGCTGCGTCTGGAAGGCGAAATCGTCAAAGCCGAAGGCAAGCTGGGCAACGAGGCTTTCGTCGCCCGGGCGCCCGCGGCCGTCATTGACCAAGAACGCAAACGGATGGCAGACTTTGTGGCAACCCTGGCGAAGTTGAAGGATCAGCTGACCCGCTTGGGGTAAAGCAGGCCTAGCGCCGGCGCATCACGTGAATGAAGTCCTCGCCGACCGTTTTCTGCTCCAGCAGTTCATTGCCGGTCTGCTTGGCAAAGGCCTGGAAGTCGCGCACGGACCCGGCGTCAGTTGAGGTCACGCGCAGGGTCTGACCACTCAGCATGTCGGCCAGCGCCTTTTTGGCTTTCAGAATGGGCAGCGGGCAGTTCAGGCCACGGGCGTCGAGCTCTTTGTCGATTTGCATCAAATTTCCTTGAAATTGGGGTGATTTTAGAGACCTTGGCCTGAATCCGGCGCCGGGCCGCCCCAAGACGGATTTGCCCCCTCGGGGGGCAGCGCAGCACACGAAGTGGCAAGCGTGGGGGCCAAATCCGGCGCCGGGCCGCCTCAAGACGGATCAGCCCCCTCGGGGGCAGCGCAGCACACGAAGTGGCAAGCGTGGGGGCCAAATCAGCGCCGTTTCGGAAACTCGATGAATTGCGGCTCATGCCCGCGCGAGCGCAGCCAGTCGGCCAGCGCATAGCCGGTACCGGCCGGCCAGCATTTCACGTCATCGAAGGCAAAAAGCCGGTAGTCGACCAGCTCGGGAGAGAGCTTCACCTCACCGTGGCAGACGGCGTGGTAGGCAATGATGATCTGGTTCATGCGCTGAAAATCATAGACACCGATCAGGTTCAGCTCGCTGGCGTCCAGACTGGTTTCTTCCTTGATTTCACGGGCAATACCGCCTTGCGGCGTTTCACCGGCCTCCATGAAACCGGTGATCAGCGCAAACATCTTGCCGGGCCACGCCGCGTTTTGCGCCAGCAAAATTTTGCCCTCATATTCAATCACCGCGGCCAATACCGGCGTCGGATTGTTCCAGTGGGTGTAGCCGCAGGCCGCGCAGCGCAGGCGCTCTTTGTCGCCGCCGTCTTCGGCCTGCGTGATCAAGGTCAGGGACGTCGCGCATTGCGGACAAAATTTGAAAGCCAGAGTCATTGGAAAATCTTTCTGCTATTAATTAAGTAGCTGCTCTCGCATATACCACGAGGGCTGGAGGGTGTTTTTATCTAAATCAAGCGGGGAACACGCCGGTCGAAAGATAGCGGTCGCCACGGTCGCACACGATGAACACAATGGTGGCCTTGGTTTCACGCCGGGCAATCTCCTGCGCCACCCAGCAGGCGCCCGCCGCTGAAATGCCGGCAAAAATGCCTTCTTCGCGCGCCAGGCGACGGCACATGTCTTCGGCATCCTCCTGGCTCACGTACATCAACTCATCGACGTTGGCGGGGTTGTAGATTTTGGGCAAATATTCCTGCGGCCACTTGCGAATGCCCGGAATGCGGGAGCCCTCGTTGGGCTGCACGCCAATGATTTGAATCGCCGGATTCTTTTCTTTCAGAAACTGCGACACCCCCGTGATGGTGCCAGTGGTGCCCATGGCGCTCACAAAATGCGTCACCTGCCCCTGTGTGTCGGCCCATATTTCCGGGCCCGTGGTCTCGTAATGCGCACGCGGGTTGTCGGCATTGGCAAACTGGTCCAGCACATGCCCTTTGCCGTCGCGCTGCATCTGCAAGGCCAGGTCCCGTGCGTACTCAATGCCACCGCTCTTGGGCGTGAGAATCAACTCCGCGCCAAACGCTTTCATGGTCTGGGCGCGCTCGATCGACAGGTCCTCCGGCATGATCAGAATCATGCGGTAGCCCTTGATGGCCGCCGCCATGGCCAGCGCAATGCCGGTGTTGCCCGAGGTCGCTTCGATCAGCGTGTCGCCCGGCTTGACCTCGCCACGTTCCTGCGCGCCCTGGATCATGGACAAAGCCGGGCGATCCTTCACCGAGCCGGCCGGGTTATTGCCTTCAAGCTTGCCCAAAATCACGTTGCCACGCTTGGAATTTTCGTCAGCCCCGATGCGTTGCAGCCGCACCAAAGGGGTTTTTCCGATGGAATCTTCAATGGTTGGATATTTCATAGTTCACACTGTGCCATAATTTCGGTCTTCGCTTCTTCCTGCCCGGGTGGTGAAATTGGTAGACGCAGGGGACTCAAAATCCCCCGCCGCAAGGCGTGCCGGTTCGATTCCGGCCCCGGGCACCATAGCTTTAATGCTATCAAAGTTGAGTCAAACGGCTAAGTCATTGCCACAAATGATGTTTGGCGCGCGTAGGTTTCTTCCTGGTCCAAAATTCATTCAATCGAATTTCGTCGCTTTGCTGGCCACGAAAACGTGTCAAGACGGTTGAACCAAATCAGGTCTTGTCACACTAACCGCCAACGCACGCATGAAAGACCACTACGCAACCCTTGGGCTTGGCAGCGCCGCGACGCTGGCCGATATCAAGAAAGCGTTTCGCCAGCAAGCATCGCTGCACCACCCTGACAGAAACGCTGCCGCCGACGCGCCGCAGCGCTTTCGGGCGGTGCAAGAGGCGTACGAGGTGCTGTCTGATGAAGTCAAACGCCAGGCTTACGACGACAACCGGCGCCGCAACCTGCTCGACAGCCCGATCGACACGGCGCGCGATATTTGGCAAAACTACTTCAACCCATTACTTTAAGACCCACGCGACATGAGAATTTCCCCCTTCTTCCTCCAGCTCCGTTCGGCTTACCAATCTGAAATGGATGATCTGGCCTTTGACTCCGAAGGACGGAACGTGCTGCGCCAGCGTTTGGCCGAGCGACGCAAAGAATTCGGTTTTTTGCTCCAGATGATCGAACTCAGCCCCGAGATGGTGGCGGTGATCTTCCATCAGGGCTTTCGCTTCAAGTTGCCCGCGGTGATGGATCACCTGCTGACACACGAGTCGGACGAATTTCCGGACTGGGACAGCCTGGTGGATGCGGCGCATCTGACGCCGTGGGCACACGAATTAACCCAAGTGATACTGAAAGAGCCCATGGGCGCATGGTTTTTGACGGTGGCGGCGGGTCTGGAGTACATGTACAGCAAGCCGGATACTGCGCCAGCCACCCAAAATGCCAACGCCGGTGAAGAAGGCGATGAGGACGATGAAGACGATGATTCCCTGAACGAGTTTGACGCCGAGGAAGAAAAAGACGCCCGCGCCCGCGAGGAAGCCGGCGCCGACTGGATGGTCGAACAAGGTTTTGACAGAAAAGACTGAAACTTTGCGGGACAGACCGCAGCTACACGATGTGAGCCAGCTCTGTCCTCAACTGATTAAATAATATGAACCACCTTGCCCTCATCGCAAAAACCCAAAGCCTGATTGCGGCTGGCGACATCGTCGGCGCCGAATTCGCCCTGGTCGAGCTGGCCGACACCGAGGGCGATGGCGCGCTGATGGTGGTGCTGGAGCAGTTGCCGCCGAAAGACATCCTGGCGGTGATCCGGGAGTACGACAACTCCAAGGAGTCGGTCATCAATCTGCTGGTCTCGCCGGCGCAGTTTGCCCGCGCCGTGGTGATTGAAAAGCAATACCGGGACTTGACCCGCACCCATCTGCGCGGCATGGTGAACTCGATCATTTTCAGGGATGACGCGGACCCGGTTGAATTCCTGAACGCCATGGGCGACCTGGACGGCGGCAGCGACGCGCTGGCCGACTATTTCTCCGAAAAATGGAGCCGCGTCGAGGCCTTTGCCCGCACCGGCACCTTCGACACGGTGGAAGACGACGGCGAGATGCTGTCCGAGACCGCGCTGCTGGCCTCGGCCTATGTGAAGCCGCGCCT
>NZ_DHXT01000171.1 GCF_002413825.1 Rhodoferax sp. UBA5149 | reverse complement strand
CCTTTTCTGCGGCCTGGATCTGGTTGTCCGACCGCACGCTGCAATGGCTTTTTCCGGATCCCGCAAGCCTGATTTGGCTTCAGTCCGTCAAGGGCAGCTTTTTTGTCCTGGTCACGTCCTTGCTGCTGTACTACTTGATCAGGCGCGAAGCGATGGTGCGCGAGGCACTGGCCAGCAGGATCACACTGGAGACCGAGCGTCTGGCGCACATCATGGCCATCAATCCGACGGTGATTTATTCGCTGACAACCGATCCGCAGAAAAAGGGCGGTTTTGTCGTGGACTTTGTCAGTCCCAAGGTGGCGCAAATGACGGGATACCCGCCCGCCATATGGCTGGCAAGGCCAGGCTTGTGGCTGGAGCGGGTCCATCCGGAGGATCGGGCGATGGCACTGCAAGCCCAGCAGCAGCTGCTTGAAAAGGGCACGCTTCAGTATGAGTACCGCTTGCTGCATGCCGATGGCTCGTGCCGCTGGATCTACGACCAGGTGGTGCTCACCCGCAATCTGTCCGGGCGTCGCGCGCTCGCCGTCGGTGCCTGGCTCGACATCACGGATCGCAAGCAGGCCCAGGAACAGTTGCAGTTGACCGCGCAGGTCTTCGAATCGAGCCGGGACGGCATCGTCATCACGGATGCGCACAACCATCTGCTTTCGGTCAATCGCGCTTTCACTGAAATCACGGGCTATACCAAGGAAGAGGTTCTGGGGCGCAACCCGAGCCTGCTGTCCTCCGGACGACACGGCAAGGCTTTTTACGAGGTGATGTGGCGCGCCATTCAATCGGAGGGACGCTGGCAGGGTGAACTCTGGAACCGCCGCAAGAATGGTGACCTCTACCCTGAATGGCTTTCCATCAGTGTCATCCGCAGCCCCGACGGCCAGATCACGCAACACATCGGCATCCTGACGGATCTCTCGAGCCGCAAGGAGGATGAGGAAAAAATTCGTTTTCTGTCCAACTACGACACCCTGACCCAGTTGCCCAACCGTGCCTTGCTCCATGATCGGGCCCAAGTGGCGCTGGCGGCGGCGCAGCGTGCCCAGACCAAGGTAGCGCTGATGTATGTCGATCTGGACCGGTTCAAGAACATCAACGACTCGCTGGGTCACGCCATTGGAGACTGCTTGCTGCAAGAGCTGGCCACGCGCTTGACCGCGCACCTGCACCCGGATGACACCATTTGCCGCCCGGGCGGGGACGAGTTCATTTGTCTGTTGCCCAATACCGATGATCAGGGCGCGGCCCACGTGGCGCTAAGAACATTGGCCATCATCGCTGAACCGTTCCTGATCGACGGCCAGCGCCTGAGCCTGACCGCCAGCATCGGCATCGCGCTGTTCCCGGACAATGGCGCCGATTTGGCGCGGCTATCCCAGTGCGCCGATTCCGCGCTGTTTCGCGCCAAGCAAAGTGGCCGCAGCAACTTTCAGTTTTTTGCACAGCAGATGCATGAGCGCGCGAACGAGGTCTTGCGCATCGAAAACGACTTGCGCCGTGCGCTGGAAAACAAGGAGTTGCTGTTGTACTACCAGCCTCAAGTCGATGCCACCAGTATGAAAATCGTGGGCGTGGAAGCGCTGGTGCGCTGGCAGCATCCCGAGTGGGGCTTGGTGTTGCCGGGGCGTTTCATCTCCGTGGCGGAAGAGAGCGGCCAGATTCGCGACATTGGCAATTGGGTTTTGTATGCCGCCGTGCAACAGAACGCGGACTGGCAAGCGGCCGGATTGCCCATCGTGCCTGTGGCCATCAACCTGTCCGTGGTGCAGTTCAAGGATGACGCCTTGTGCGATACAGTCGTCGATGCGATGCGCGTGAGCGGCCTCGATCCTGCCATGGTTGAACTGGAGCTGACGGAAAGTATTGCCATGGACGACTCTACTTTTACCATCGACATGGTGGCACGCCTGCATGCGCTGGGGATTGCGTTGTCCATCGACGATTTCGGTACCGGCTATTCCTCGCTCAGCTACCTCAAACGATTCAAGATCGACAAGCTCAAGATCGACCAGTCTTTCGTGCGTGATCTGCATCGTGATCCGGACGACGCAGCCATCGTGACCGCCATCATCGGCCTGGCGCATGGGTTGGGATTCCGCACCATTGCCGAGGGTGTGGAAACACGGGAGGAACTCGACTTTCTGCGCGCCCACCACTGCGATGAAATACAAGGGTATTTCTACAGCAAACCGCTTCCCGCCGATGAGTTCGCCCGCCTGCTCGCACGTGAGCGCGAGCCGGGCATCGCGGCGCTGGTTTCAGGCCGGTAAGAAGCCTTCAATCGACAGGTAGCGCTCACCGGTGTCGTAATTGAAACCCAGCACGGTGGCGCCCGCTGGCAGGTCAGGCAGCTTTTGCGCAATGGCGGCCAGGGTGGCACCGGAGGATATCCCGACCAGAATGCCTTCTTCGCGGGCGCAGCGGCGCGCCATTTCGCGGGCCGGTTCGGCATCCACCTGAATCACGCCATCGAGCAAGGCCATGTTCAGGTTTTTCGGGATAAAGCCGGCGCCAATGCCCTGAATCGGGTGCGGTGCGGGGGCGCCACCGGAAATCACGGGTGAGGCCACGGGTTCCACCGCGTACACCTTCAAATTAGGCCATTTCGCCTTCAGGACCTGGGCGCACCCTGTCAGGTGACCGCCGGTGCCCACGCCCGTGATCAGCGCGTCAATACCGTCGGGGAAGTCGGCCAGAATCTCCAGCGCCGTGGTGCGCGCATGGGCCTCGATATTGGCCGGATTTTCAAACTGCTGGGGCATCCAGGAGTTGGGCGTAGCGGCCACCAGTTCCATGGCGCGGGCAATCGAGCCTTTCATGCCTTTTTCGCGCGGCGTCAGATCGAAAGTGGCGCCATACGCCAGCATCAGGCGTCGGCGTTCCACCGACATGCTGTCGGGCATCACCAGAATCAGTTTGTAGCCCTTGACCGCCGCCACCATGGCCAAGCCGACACCGGTGTTGCCGGAAGTCGGTTCGATGATGGTGGCACCGGGTTTGAGTTCACCGCTTTTCTCGGCTGCTTCCACCATCGCCAGCGCAATGCGGTCCTTGATGGAGCCGCCGGGGTTGCTGCGTTCGGACTTGATGTAGACCGTGTGGCCCGTGCCAAACAGGCGGTTCATGCGGACGTGCGGCGTGTTGCCAATGGTTTGCAGAATGTTGTCGGTTTTCATGAGCGGCTCCAGGGGTTGGTGGCGGGTTGCGATGGGGCTAACGGTGCGAAAGTCTTCATTCTGGCCTACTTCATCGATTTGTTTCGAATTATGGTTATCGATAGCCGTGATAATCGGGGGGTGAAGCCCGCCAGACTGCCGCTGGTGCAATCCTGGAAACAGGGCACTGGAGGAACGTCCGGACTGCATAGGGCAGCGTAGCAGCTAACGGCTGTCCACTGAAAGCCGCAAGGTACAAGGTGAGGATTAGAGCAACAGAGACGAGTCGCAGCGGGGCAACCCGATGCGGGTGAAACGGGCAATCTCTACGCGCAGCAATACCAAGTAGGCACACGCAAAGCGCGGCGGTTCGCCGCAGCGCCATGACCGGGGCCCCCGGAGTGTGCGGGTAGGTAGCATCGAGCCGTTGGGTGACCAGCGGCCCAGAGTAATGGCAGTCACTTCTGCCGGCCCGCAAGGGCCGGCAGTTGCACAGAATCCGGCTTATCGGTGGGCTTCACACTTTTATTTGGACAGCAGATTGGTACCTGCCTGACCAACCGCGACGTAGCCCAATTCGCCGGCCGTGGTGTCACGGGTCACGGCATAGAGGGCGTTGGAGGTCAACGTCGTTGAATTGGTCGTGTTCCAGTTCAGGCCATCGGTGCTGGTGAAGATAGCGGCCCCGGCACCTGCGGCCACATACTGAGTGACAACGGTTCCTGTCGGTGGGCCAATGGTCAAAGCGGCCGTTACCGTATTCAGGTTGTTGCCGCCAAGCGCGGCTTGAACTGTCCAGTTGAGACCATCGGGGCTGCCGAGCACCGTGCCCGAAGCGCCAACTGCAACGAATGCTTGGGTGACGACGCTGGCTGCGGAAGTGCTTGTGCCATAGGCGATGCCACGCAGGTTGGCTGTCACGCCGGCCCCCACATTGACCGTGCCCCAGGTGACTCCTCCGTCCACACTTTGCACCATGGTGCCGTTGTTACCTACCGCAACCCAGGTGCCCAGGGTGTTGGTCCCTTGGTTGTAAGGGCTGTAAGTCACGGCATACAAGCTCTGGGAGGTTGGACTTGCCCGCAGCGTCCAGGTCACTCCATCGGGGCTGGTGATGATGGAGCCATTCGCGCCAACCGCCACATTCAAACTCAAATTGTTGCTGGCAATCGCGTACAGGTTTTGTGTCGTGCCAGAGGTCTGCGTCGTCCAGGTCACGGCGTCAGGGCTCGTGATCACCACACCGCCGTCCCCTACCAGGGTGTAGTTGCCAAAATAGGAAGCGCCATTCAGGTTGCTGGCGGTGACGAAATTGATGGCGCTCCAAGTTGCCCCGTCACTGCTGGAATACATGGCGCCGCCAGCGCCTGCCGCCACATAGGTTGCTACCGAGGCTGTTGTCGTGGCGGTTGTTGCGCCAAACGCCACGCTGCGCAAATCAATGCTGCTGGGTGCCGTTCCGGCGGTCCAACTGGACCCTGCGATCCTGGGCGTAGCTAAGACCGGCGTGGTGCCCGGTCCGCCCGGACCGCCGTCGGTTCTTCCATTGATCGAAAACGAGTAGGGTGTGCCGTTGACCAATCCGGAAACGACATAGGGCGAAGTGACTTTGAGCAATACATTGCCGCCGGGCAAGCCGATCCAATTGTGCATCGATGTGGTGTCGGTCGGCGCAACGCTGGTTGGCCCGTAAAACAGCCAGTATTCAACCCCACTGGCCATGTTCCAGGACATCGTGGCCGAGGACTCACCGGTGGCTGTGACGGTAAGCCCCGTCGGAGCCGGTGCGGCGTCGCCACCACAGGCCACTGACAGCACCGCGGTGATCAGGGCGGCCGCGAACAACTTGAATGAGCGCAAAAACATAAATAAATCCAAATGAACGGTTGTTTCGATTTCGGGTGGTTCACGCAACACCTCTACTGCGAGTCAGCAGTGTCATGAAGTAAGACACGCCATATTGCTTTGCAAATTATCAGGGAACGACTGGGTTCCCGCGTTGCACCTCGGTAAAGCTGAGGTAAAACGGCCAACTCGTCCATTATGGAATATATCCAACAGCCGATTCCGGGGGGGGCACAGTTAAACTCGCGCTCATGCCTGTTCGCCGCCTCCAGTTCGTTTTTTTGGCTATATTTTTAATAGCTGACAGCGCACAATCTGCGGGGCCTTGCGCTGATTTTTCGGCCAGATTGCCGAACGTGAGGCGCGACTTGTGCGAGGCGGCCCAGCTGCAGCCCACGGCCGCCCGCTCGGTGAAAGGGCGAACGCTGTGGGTGCGCGAAATCAAGCCGGACCATGCCAGCTTGCGGGTGTTGGTGGTGGGCGCCATTCATGGCGACGAGCTGTCTTCCGCCGCGGTGGCCTTGCACTGGATCTCGCTGGCAGCGCAATTGCCTGTTGATGCGCCGCAGGCGATCCACTGGCGTTTTGTGCCGGTGCTCAACCCGGACGGTGTCTTCAGCCCATCGCCGCGCCGCGCCAATGCCCATGGTGTTGATTTGAACCGCAATTTCCCCACGCCCAACTGGGAGCGTGATGCCAAGGTGTACTGGGAAAAGCGGACCCGCAAGGATCCGCGCCGCTGGCCCGGCCCCAAGCCCTTGTCCGAGCCCGAATCGCGGTTCTTGTACGACGAGATGCAGGGCTTCAAGCCGCACTTGATCGTCAGCATTCATGCTCCTTACGGCGTGCTCGATTTTGATGGCCCCTCCGTGCCACCGTCCCGGTTGGGGCGCCTGTATCTCGATCAGGTCGGCATCTTCCCCGGCTCGCTGGGCAACTATGGCGGTGTGCACAAGGGGGTGCCGGTGGTCACGATCGAATTGCCCAATTCGATCCGCACGCCGCTGGACGGCGAGATGCGCCGGATGTGGCTCGACTTGTTGCGCTGGATGCGTGAGCGGGTCGGGACGGTGCAGGAGGTCGCCGTGCGCTCGCCATAAAACCGCGGTCAGAAGCGTTCAAACGGTTGCAGGTAGCGCCACTGCCCGATCGGCAGGGTCGTCAGCAGCACGCGGCCGATCCGGATGCGTTTCATGCTCAAAATCTTCAAACCAACGCGCTCGCACAGGTAGGCAAGCAAACCGGGATGGGCGCCTTTGACGGCAAAACGCAGCTTGCTTTTGCCCTCATTGGCGCTGTTGACGCTGACTTTGACGCGGGGCAGCGGGTGTCCGTCGGAACTGAGTCCCTGGTTCAGGCGCAGCAAGGTGTCGGGCGCGGCTTCGCCTTCGATCTCGACGATGACTTCATGCTCCATGACGCCGGCGTCTTCGATGAGCTTGCGCGCCACCCGCCAGTCCTGCGTGAACACCAGCAGGCCCCCGGCCCCCACTTCCAGCGGCACCGGCGCCGTCAACCCGGCGAAGTGCCGTTTCAGCATATTGATGCCCGAGGCGTCGTCGGCCGCGCGATTGGTGGGGCTCAGCAGCTGGCGCGCCGCGCGCGGCACTGACTTCGCTGCGCGTGGGTTGGTCTGTGGCGTAGCGCCCTCGTCGTCCCCATCGTCATAACCGGGCGGCTTGTGCAGCAGCAGGGTGACTTGCGTGACGTCCATCAGGCTGGCATTTTTGTCGAGTTCGACCTTCTGGTTCAGCACCCTGAATTGCGGCTCTTCCACCACCGTGCCGTCGACCCGCACCCAGCCGCCTTCAATGTATTGCTCGGCCTCGCGACGCGAGCAGGGCAGCATTTCGGCCACGCGCTTGGCCAGGCGTTCGCCCGGGCGCGGCGCGTGGGGTACAGGTTTGGTAGGGGCAGTCATTGGCAGGATGTTAACCGTCCCGGCTTTACCAACTGAGCGGATCGAGCCGGTAGAGCTGCGTGAGTTCGCGGTACAGCGCCGGGTGCTCCGTTGCCATGCGTTGTGGCTGCTCGAAGAAGACCTCCGAGATCACCGCGAAAAATTCAGCCGGGTCGGTGGCGCCATAGTCGCTGAACAAAGAAGACTCACTGTGCGACGCGCGCGCCTGCAACTGCGCGAACTCGGCCCCCAGCACCTGCGACCAGCGGGCGTAATGCGCGCGCCGCGCCAGCACCGGTGCACCGTTGGCGGCGCCCGTTTCCTGATCGAGCTGATGGGCAAACTCATGGATCACCACGTTTTGGCCGTCGTTGGGGGTGGCCGCGCCTGCGAGCGTGTCGTGCCACGACAGAATCACCTGCCCTTGCGACCAGGATTCCCCGGACAACACTTGGTGCCCGTGGTGCGCCACGCCAATGCCATCGGTGTGCTCGCGGTGCACCACGAAGCTGCCGGGGTAAACCAGGATCTGGCGCAAATTGGGGTAGTAGTCCCGCGGGCGATTGAGGATCAGCAAGCAGGCTTGCGCCGCAATCGTCACCCGCATCTCGTCGCTGATATCGAGGCCGTCACAGCCGATGAAGGCTTTCTCGGCGACGAAGACCTGGATGTGGCGCTTGAGCTGAAGCTGCAGGTCCGCCGGCAGCGCGCGAATGTAGGGCACACGCCGCTTCAAGATGGCGCGCCAGGCGGCGGGGAAGGGGCGGGCGCGAATCTTTTGGCGTTTGCGCTCGATCAGATAGGGCTCACCCAGCAGCCAGAGAATCAACAGCAGGGCCAGGATGGAAACAATGAGGGCTGGCAAAGGTCTGTTCCCAAGGTGAGAGTTCAACAGCCCTGTAGCTGGGCACGAAGCGGGCGGTTTCAATGGGCAAAAACATTGGCACGCTCACCATCCGGCCCGGATGAACGGCATGTGGGCAGCCGACACCGATCATGATCGCAGAAGTTGGGGCGTGGGCCCCCGCCTCATACTGTCAAATGCCCAGAAAACGAAGTTTCAGAGGAGACTAACTTGCTTGCAAGTTATGTCGTAACTAAATCGGCGGGGACCCACGCCCCAACTTCCGCGGGCAGCGTCGCTGGTTCGCGTAACAGGTTTCGATTCTTGTGAAGGACACGTGTTGCCCACCTGAGGGTATTTCTGCTCCAGCGCGTGCGGGGTTTCTACACCGCCGCGCTGCGCTTGGCGATCTGCCTCCCACTGCGCCCGCGCCGCCAGCATTTGCAAACGCAAGGTTGGTGCCAGCGAATGCGGCAGCATGACCACGCGATCCTTGCCACCTTTGGCCTCACGAACGATGATGACGTGGCGGTCAAAATCCACATCCTTGATCCGAAGGCGGATTCCCTCCATCAAGCGCATGCCCGTGCCGTACAGCAGCTTTGCCAGCAGCGCGGCAAAGCCATCCATTTGGGCCAGAAGACCAGCTACTTCGTCTTTCGTCAACACGGATGGAATGCGTTTGGTTTGTGGCGGCCGCCCAATGTTGCTTAACCACGGTAAATCGATATTGAGCACTTCGCGATAAAGAAACAACAAAGCACTCAGTGCCTGGTTATGGGTGGAAGCAGATGCCTTGCGTTCGGTGGCCATCATGGTGAGGAAGGCCTCAACTTCCGTCACGCCCATGTCGCGCGGGTGTCGCATACCTGACCCTTGGGCAGCATTCCAGCGAATGAAAAAACGTATCCAATAAAGGTAAGCCTTTTCGGTCTTGAGGCTATAGTGCAGGTAACGAACCCGCTCTTGCACCTGATCGAGCAAGCGGGCCGATTTCAACGGAGGAGTGCCGGGTTTCATGAAAAATTTATACCTGTATATAAATA
>NZ_DHXT01000226.1 GCF_002413825.1 Rhodoferax sp. UBA5149 | reverse complement strand
GTGAGCAAGGTGTGGGGTCGGTCATGCGTATTCGGCGAAATGTCTGTGGCCAGCAATTCAGCCAACTTGGGACTGACAAACATGCCGCCCCCAGCTACCTTGCGCATGGCCGGCAGGAGCAGCTCACTGTCGCCATCTTTGAAAAGATAACCCGACGCACCAGCGCGAATCGCAAGCACGGCATATTGCTCCTCATGATGCATGCTGAAAATGAGGACGGGAAGATTCGGCCTCTCCTTTTTGATGAGCTTGATCAGTTCAAGGCCACTTCGCCCGGGCATGGACAGATCGAGGACAACGAGACTCCAGTCACGCTCACGAACCTTCTCCAGCGCCGCATCGCCGTTGTCAGCCTCGCCAGCGACGACCAGATCGTCTGTGTCCGCGAGGATCTTCTTGAGCCCGTCTCTGATAACCGCGTGGTCGTCGACCACCAACACTTCGAACTTCATGCTTCGTCTCCATCCAGCGGCGGTACATTGAGCGGAATGGTCACCTCAATGGTGGGGCCTACACCAAGGCCAAT
This sequence comes from Rhodoferax sp. UBA5149, assembly GCF_002413825.1. Classification (GTDB taxonomy): domain Bacteria; phylum Pseudomonadota; class Gammaproteobacteria; order Burkholderiales; family Burkholderiaceae_C; genus Rhodoferax. The sequence continues at coordinate 10,659 of NZ_DHXT01000226.1, read as the reverse complement.
GCCGCCTTGTCTCGCATTGTTTTGAATGCTGTTTGCGACGGCTAGAAAATATTTTGGCAAATACAAACCTGCCAAGGCTGTGCTGAATTCTGAGTGACGGGTCGCTCAATAGATATAGGATGCCGATCAAAATCGGCATAGGAATACTCCCATTGCCGATCAGAGACCGTCTATTCGCCGGTGAAATCGAGCAAATTTCGTTCGATGGCGTAGCGCACAAGGTCGACTTGCGTCGCCATATTCATCTTGACCAGAATGTGCGATTTGTGTGTGCTGACGGTCTTGATGCTCAACGAGAATTCTTCGGCAATCGCGGTCAGACTAATGCCACGCACGATGCGGCTGAAAACCTCGAATTCACGGTTAGTCAGCAAGGTATGCGGTTGGTTATGGATGTTCGGCGAAACGTCGGTGGCCAGCAGTTCAGCCAATTTGGGACTGACAAACATGCCTCCTGCAGCCACCTTGCGTATGGCAGGCAGGAGCAGTTCACTATCGCCATCTTTGGAAAGATAGCCAGAGGCGCCAGCGCGAATCGCGCGCACCGCATACTGCTCCTCATGATGCATGCTGAAAATGAGGATGGGAAGTTTGGGCCTTTCGCTTTTGATGAGTTTGATGAGTTCAAGCCCATTTCGTCCGGGCATGGAAAGGTCGAGGATCAAAAGACTCCAGTCACGCTCGCGAACTTTCTCCAGTGCAGCATTGCCGGTGCCCGCCTCGCCAGCGACGACCAGATCGTCTGTATCGGCCAGGATTTTCTTTAGTCCGTCTCTGATAATCGCGTGATCGTCAACCACCAACACTTCGAACCTCATGCGACCTCTCCATCCAGCGGCGGGACATTGATCGGAATGGTCACCTCAATGGTGGTGCCTGCGCCCGGGCCACTGATGATATTGAATTGCGCGCCGATGGAGTTGGCACGTTCGCGCATGCTCACAAGGCCAATGCCGCCTTTTTTCGCGTTGTCTTGAATGCCTTGACCATCATCGTTGACCGTCAACACCAGCTTGCCTCCTTCCAGCACCAGGTCGATTTTCACTTTGGTGGCGTTCGCGTGGCGGGCCACATTTGTCAGCGACTCCTGCACAATTCGAAACAACGCGGTGGCTAACTCATCGCCCTGAACGTCATTCGCCGCCTGGAGGTTAAGCGTGACTTCCAAAGCGCTACGTTTTGCAAATTCCAGGGTTTGCCATGAAAGCGCCTCGCCAAAGCCGAGATCGTCAAGAATGAGCGGCCGGAGTTCAGTCGAAATGCGTCTCACCGAGGTAATGGCCGTATCCAGCAGATAACGCATTTCATCCACCATGTCGGGCGTTGCCGAGCGCCCGTCCTTGAGCCGGGTGCCAAGCCACGAAAGACTCAGCTTGAGCCCTGTCAGTTGCTGACCAAGCTCGTCATGCAACTCGCGCGAGATGCGCGTTCGTTCTTCTTCGCGTACAAACTGCAGAGAAGCAGACAACTTACGCAGCTGTCTGTTCACCTCGCGCAATTCCACTTCGACCAGACGATGCTGCGTAACGTCGCGCAGTACGGCCGTCATCTGAAGTTTGCCGCCAATCAAGGATTTGGAGATCGTCGATTCAATCGGGAACTCTTTTCCATCTGCACGCCTGCCCGTGATTTCAAGCTGCGGGGCCATGGTTCGCGATCCTTCATCAGAACCAGTAAACCAGTCAAAGTGCCCACGGTGCGCTACCCGTACTCCCTCGGGTATCAGCATCTCAAACGGTTTTCCGATGACCTCATTCGCCTTCAGCGCGAACATTTTTTCAGCCGCCGGATTGAACAACACTATTCTCATGGTCTCGTCGACGGCGACGATGGCGTCCATGACCGAGTTGACAGTATGTTGGTACAGATCGTTAGCCACACGCAACGCGAACGTCATTTCCTCCTTGTTCTTGAGTTTGCGTATCAGAAACATGGCGACGAGGACGGTGAAAATGCTCATCAAAAGGGCTCCAGCGGCGATTGGTACGGCCGTTTCCCGCCACGATGCGAGGCTTAAGTTCTCATCATCAGTGACGCTCAGTAGCAATGGATATCCCACCAGACGGCCAAGCGCGAATACTTGCGACGCTCCGTCTCCACCGTCATGACGGATAGTTCGAACCGCATCGCCTTTTGCAGGCAGCGTTTCATTGTTCAGTTCGGGTGCCAGGTCGCCAATTACGTCTTCACGGTGCGGAAAGCTTCCCACCAGCGTACCGTCTGACAAATACACCGCGATCGGGCGCACATAATCGAACTTCACTTTGTTGTAGGTCAGCTCGAACTCAGGGATGCTCATCGCCGCTACGATGACTCCGCGAAATTTTCCGCTTGAATCAAACAGTGGCCGAGCCATATACAGTGTCCAAGAATTGTCCAGGCGGCTTCGCACCGGCGTTTGAATGAAAAATTTCTTGGTCGGGTCCTGGACAAAATTCTTGTAGTACGCCCGGTCTGCAACCGATTGCTTGGGCGTCGGAAAATTTCGAGACGAGTTGATCACCATGCCTTGCGCGTCAACCAGAAAAAGTGATCTCAATTGGCGCACGCCGGAGACGCGCGCACCGAGCAGTAAATGGGTGGGCGCACTATCGAGAGAAAACTGGCTTCCGTAGGCGCTCGAGAGGCGTTCCTGAACACCCAGGAGCACGAGGTCTGCGCGCTCGAAGTTTTGCTCTGTTTGCTCCATCAGCATTTGCGTCAGCGCGATAGTCACCTGGCGTGCGTGCTGTAGTTCGCGCTCCCGCAGCCCCCATAACAAAAAGGAGACTGACACCACAATCGCAGCGATGGTGAGGGCGGCGAATACGCTGACAGAATTAGGTTGTCGGATTTGCAGGCGCATATGTTTGATTTAGTTGAAATAGACTACCGAAAACGACTAATGTTTTTGACCACGTGTCATCCAACTACATCTTGATGCGGAAGGTCTTTCCAATCAATGCCAGAGCCTGTGCATCGTCCCACTCTTTGACGCCATAGACCTTTAAAAGAACTTGCCCCTGCGCACTGACCAGCAGAGTCAAGGGGATGCGATTTGCGCCCAACATATTTTCCAGAAAAAGCTGGCTGTCAATAAACTGACGAAATTTGGTTTTTGACTGTTTCAGGAACGCTTCCGCCGCTTCGGGGTAGTCATCGGTGGAAATCCCGATGACTGAAAACTGTTGTCCGCCATAACGGCGAGAGAGTCTTTCCAACGACGCCATTTCCTGTCGGCAAGGACCGCACCAGCTGGCCCATACATTGATGATCAATGGCTTGCCGCGAAATTCAGAGAGTTTGCCGGACGGGCCCGCCAGCCCTTGCATATTCGCCTCACGAAGCGTTCCTCCGACTTCAACTTCCCCTGGAGTTTTGGCAAAAGACTGGCTCGTTGCCACCGCCAAAAGAAGCAGTATCAAATAGAGAATTGCTTTCATAATTTCAAGTCTAACAGTCGCCAACTCTCTCTTGACTCACTTCCCTTGCCAAGACTATCTCCGGCAACATTGACAACGCTTAAAGCAAGCGCTCACGGCTGCAGTTTCGCGTCTTCGATGAGCACCTTATAGGAATAGCCTGAACCGAAATCCTTGTCCGTGTGCACGACGCCCGTCACCGTCACGACATCCCCGACCTTCGCCGTGGTCGTGGTGGTGGTCGTTACCAGAAGGTCATTGGAGTTGTCAGCCGCGGCGCCCGAGCCATCGCGCAGGTGGATCCAATTCTTTCCCATGACGCCCGGGTTGTATTTCACAACCTGGCCGCGAACCCGAACCGTCTTATCCTTCAGTACCGTCGCCTTCGTCACAATTTCAGCCACGGTCCGCGCGTCGGCACCGCTGGCCTTGGAAACATTGATAGGGCCGACGTCCACTTTGGCAACGCCCGAGTGAGCGTTAGCCACGTCTTTGCCACTACCACCGAGGCTGCCAAAATAAATCGTCGAGAACGTCTTCTTCAATGATTTGCTCTCGAAGTTGTTCATGAGCATTGCGTTTTCGATCGTGACCTTGGCGCCTTTCTTGACCGCTGCCGTTTGGACCGCGACCCAAGTCTCGCCATCCTTGGTCTTGAGCCGAAGGTAGGTATAACTTTCGACGTCCTTGACCTCGAGGACTTCGCCCGTGACGACGGCCGCCGTAGGCGAGACGATGGCCGGTTTTTCAGCCGCCCAAACGGATGTAGCGAATGGAGCAGCAACAATCAGGCAAATTGCCAACAGGGATTTCATGGCCGGATTCTCTTTAGTAAAACCTTTAGCATAACAGCAACGCCCTCTGCAATACTGGCGTCGATTGATCTCAAAAAAGTCACCCCTGGCCTTCCATCGGGTGCATTTTCAAATTTCACTGTACTTTCTGGCAAACTGGCGAAAATGTCGCAAATGAAAGCACGATTTTTCTTTGAGATTCGCACCGTTCTCATGGGCACGCTGTTGCTGGTGACACTGCCATCGCATCGAGCAGCACTGGACGTCGACTGAGCCAATGTACAAAGCACACGTTGGTGAATACGCTTTCGGAACTGTAGGAGCAGCTCATGCCATCACGCCATCACCACGCAACAGCGACCGAATCCGACGCATCGGCGTTCGATGTTCCGTTCGTGTTTTCCGCTGACGGCAGCAAATCCCTGTACTTCACCCTTGACCAGCTGCAAAGCCGCATGTGCAGCATGCGCCCCACCCAACTGGACGTGGACTACACCCGCACCATGATGGGGTTTTTGATGTTTGACAGCCATCCGGTCAACATCGCCATGATTGGGCTGGGCGGTGGATCGCTGCTCAAGTTTTGCTATCACCACCTGCCGGGAACACGGTTCACGGTGGTCGAAATCAACCCTCATGTCATTGCGCTGCGTCACGAGTTTGAAGTGCCCGATGATGAGAAGCGCATCACCATAATCTGCGCTGACGGGGCCGGCTTTGTGCGGAACACGTCATTTCGGTATGACGTGCTGCTGGTGGACGGCTTCGACAGCCAGGGACAAGCCTCCAGCCTGTGCACGCAGCGTTTTTACGATGACTGCTTACGGTCGCTATCACCCGAGGGCATCATGGTGACCAACCTGCATCACGACCACCCCGATCATGCGCTGTTCACTGGGCGTATTCGGTTGGCTTTCGATGGCAACTTGTTTGAGGTTGCTTCCAAAGAAAAGAGCAACAGCATTCTCTTCGCGCGCAAAGGTCGACGAATTTCAGTTGACGAACTGCGGGAAAACGATCCTCTGAAGAACTTTGACCAGGAAGTACGGACTCAGCTTCAGAGTGAGTTTTCGCGTATCTCCTGGGTTATGACGCTACCTGCTTAATGCAGTTGCACGCCAGTCTTGGCCTGCAACTCTTCGCGCGTGACGCCCGGCGCCATTTCCACCACTTTCAGGCCATGAGGCGTCACATCCAGCACGGCGAGGTCGGTGATGATGCGGTCCACCACACCGACCCCCGTAAGCGGCAGTGTGCAACTGGGCAGTATCTTCAAATCGATGCTGCCATCTTTTTTCTTGGCCACATGTTCCATTAGCACCACGACGCTCTTGACGCCGCCCACCAGGTCCATCGCGCCGCCCATGCCCTTGACCATTTTGCCGGGGATCATCCAGTTGGCCAGATCGCCCGTTTCGCTCACCTGCATGGCACCCAAAATACTCAGGTTGATCTTGCCGCCACGAATCATGGCGAAGCTGTCATGGCTGCCAAAAATGCTGGAACCTGCGATCGTCGTCACGGTCTGTTTGCCCGCGTTGATCAGGTCGGCATCGACCTCATCTTCGGTGGGAAACGGGCCAATGCCCAACATGCCGTTCTCGCTTTGCAACCAGACCTCGATGGCTGGGTTGACGAAGTTCGCCACCAGGGTCGGCAAGCCAATCCCCAAGTTGACATAAAAACCGTCTTGCAATTCCTCAGCGGCTTTGGCCGCCATTTGGTCGTGTGTCCAGGCCATGATCAGACTCCTGCTTTCTCGGTGATGGTTCTTTTTTCAATACGTTTCTCGGGCCTTGCATTCAGCACAATCCTGTGCACGTAAATGCCGGCCAAATGCACTGAATCGGGATCGAAAGTGCCGGTCTCCACGATCTCCTCCACCTCGACCACCGTGATCTTGCCGGCCATCGCCACGGCCGGGTTGAAGTTGCGCGCGGTGCGCCTGAAGAGCAAATTGCCACTCTTGTCCGCCTTCCAGGCCTTGACCAGCGAGACATCGGGCACCAACGCGCGCTCCATGATGTAGACGTGACCGTCAAACTCACGGGACTCCTTGCCCTCGGCCACCAGCGTCCCCACGCCGGTGCGGGTATAAAACGCCGGAATGCCGGCGCCACCGGCCCGCAATTTTTCAGCCAGTGTGCCCTGCGGCGTGAACTCGAGCTGCAATTCGCCAGCGAGGTATTGCCGCTCGAACTCCTTGTTCTCACCCACGTAGCTGGAGATCATTTTTTTGATCTGGCGCGTTTCCAGCAGCTTGCCCAGGCCGAAACCATCGACGCCCGCGTTGTTGGAGATGACCGTCAGGTCTTTGACGCCGCTGTCGCGCAGGGCGTCAATCAGGGCCTCGGGAATGCCGCACAGGCCAAAGCCGCCCACGGCCATGAGCAGGCCGTCACTGACAATGCCTTCCAGCGCCTTGGCCGCGCTTGGGTAAATTTTGTTCACAGCTCTATCTCCTTAAAAGAAACATTTGACGTACCATACTACCTAGCTGGCTAAGTAGTTTTTCGTAGCGTACTAACCCTCATTATCGTGACCCCAAAAATATGGATGTCGATTACCGTCTCGCGTTCGAGCTGGCACCGGTCGGGCTGGTGCTGTCGCGCAACCGTGTCATTGTGGACTGCAACCGGCACGTGTGCGAGATGTTTGGCGCATCACGCGAATTGCTGGTGGGTCAGTCGTTTCAGGTGATGTACCCCAGCGTCATCGAGTTTGAGCGCGCCGGCCTGCGCATCTCGCCCGTCCTGAACCGCAGCGGCACCTATGCGGATGACCGCATCATGAAGCGGTCCAGCGGCGAGACCTTTTGGTGCCACGTAACTGGACGAGCCCTCAACCAGGCCATGCCCCATGAGGTCGGCATCTGGACCTTTGAAGACCTGAGCTCGCGCCGCCCGGTCAAGGCCGAGCTGACCGCCCGTGAACGCGAGGTGGCGGCCCATTTGTTGGATGGCCTCACATCCAAGGAAATTGGCAAGGTCCTGACCATTAGCCACCGCACCGTTGAAATCTACCGCGCCCGCTTGATGCGCAAATACAAGGCATCCAACACGGGCGATCTGGTGCATAAATTGATGGTGGGGTGAGGCTGGATTATCCGGATCCAACCAGGTTTCAACTTTTTACGGCACCGCCCGTGTCCGGCTATTGAAACAGTTTTTCGACTTTGAACAGCGTCAGCAATCCCATCAAGGCAAAGATGCCTGCCGCGATCGAGTGGACCAGCTTCATCGGGATTTTTGCGGCGAATTTGTTGCCGACAAAAACGGCCGGCACATCCGCCAGCAGCATGCCCAGTGTGGTGCCCGCGACGACCGTCAGCGGCGCGCCATAGTGCGCGGCCAGCGCAATGGTGGCGATCTGGGTCTTGTCACCCATCTCCGCGAGAAAGAAGGTGATGAGGGTTGCGCCGAAGACACCCAGGTGCTTCGCGACTTGGGTTTCTTCTTCCTCGATCTTGTCGGGAATCATGGTCCAGATCGCCATGCCGACGAATGACAGACCCAACGTCCAGCGCATCACCTCGGGACTCGCCACCGAGGTAATCCATGCCCCCAAAGCGCCCGCCAGACCGTGATTGACCAGCGTGGCGCACAGAATGCCGGCAATGATCGGAAGAGGTTTCTTGAAACGCGCTGCCAGGATGAACGCGAGAAGCTGGGTTTTGTCGCCGATTTCTGCAAGCGCGACCACGCCAGTTGAGATGAAGAGAGCTTCCATGATGAGTTCCAGGGCCGGACAAAAACAATGACCGCACATCTCCCCGGCCAATCCGAAGTTGCGCGGTCAAAGGTCTTGCCAAGTTGAAAACCGCTTGCACCATGATCGACAGATCAAGTATGTTGACGCAAGCCCTCTCAATCGAATGAAAGGCGACTACTCCCCAGTGACCCGCGTAGTTTAGCAGCGGGGTTGGGCGCATCCACGGGTCGCCACTGAATCAAACCATGCGGTCGCGCGGGAAACAGCCGCAAACACGCAGCCGCGACCGGCAAGGTGCCAACGCCACCGAACCCACCGGGCCGAACACCACCGTGGCCAGACCGAGGTCCCAGGCACTGGAGGTGATGCCGTACATATGCCAGGCGCCCGCCACCATGAGTATCTGGTTGGCCATGACGCCGATCAGGCTGCCCCACACCGCATTGAGCCATGACTCGAACATGAGCCATCGTGTCGACAACGTTCATAATGGCAGCGGGAGGGATACAAGATGAACTCGAATAATCGAGCCACAATCCTTATCGTCGATGACGAAGAACGTAACGTCAAGTTGCTGGAGGCACTGCTGCATGCCGACGGCCATGCGACGCTGTCCGCCAGCAAGGGCCGCGATGTACTGGCCTTGGCGGTTGCCGAGCAACCCGACCTGATCCTGCTTGACATCATGATGCCGGATATGGACGGCTTCGAGACCGTGGCGCGCTTGAAGGCCGATCCGCGCACGCAACGGGTGCCGGTGATCATGGTCACGGCGCTCGATGACCGCGAATCCAAGCTGCGCGCGCTGGAGGCCGGCGCCGAAGAGTTTCTTTCCAAGCCGATTGACCGCGCCGACCTGCGCGTGCGCGTGCGCAACCTGCTGCGACTCAAGGAATTCGGCGACTTTCTCGCCAATCACAACCGGATTCTCGATGAGCAGGTGAAGGAGCGTACCGCGCAACTCGAAGAGGCCTATCGCGACACCGTCTTCACGCTGGTGCGCGCCGCCGAGCACAAGGATGAGGAAACGGGCCACCACGTGCGCCGCATCAGCCACTATTGCAGGCTGCTGGCGCAGGCGATGGACCTCTCGACCGATTTCCAGCACACCATCTACCTCGCCAGCCCGATGCACGACGTTGGCAAGATCGGCATTCCCGACCATGTGCTGCTCAAGCCGGGGGGCTTCACGCCCGAGGAGTGGAGCATCATGAAGACGCACTCCGCCTTAGGCGCCAGCATTCTGGCCAGCGGCACCTCCCCCTACACCCGCATGGGCGCCGAGATCGCGCTCAACCACCATGAGCACTGGGACGGCAGCGGCTACCCGAACGGACTCCAGGGGGCAGCGATTCCGCTCACCGCGCGCATCATGCAGATTTGCGACGTTTACGATGCGCTGCGCAGCCGACGCCCTTACAAGGCGCCCATAGCGCACGCGCGCACCGTCGAAATCATCACGCAGGGCGACGGGCGCACCCGGCCAGAACATTTCGACCCGGCGGTGCTGGCGTGTTTCGTCCGTCAGGCCGAACGTTTCGCCGCCATCTACGACCAGCACGTCGATGAGTGATACGCCGCGCGCCCACGTCCTGCTGGTCGACGACGACCCATTGCTGCAAAGTGCCGTCGTGCGCGTGTTGCGTCCTACGCGGCGGCCGGTGCTCACCGCGTCCACGGCCGAAGAGGCCAGCGTGCTGCTCAACCGGCAGGAAGTCGGCGTCATCGTCGGCGAGCCACGTGACGCCCGACTCGCCGCCTTCTTTATCGAGGCGCGCGAACGCCATCCGAGCATCGTTCGCGTAATCCTCACTGGCTACCCGGACATGAACAGCGTGCTCAAGGCGGTCAACGAAGCCCATCCGTTCAAGCTGCTGACCAAGCCCTGGCTCGACGCCGAACTGGTGGCGACGGTGAAACTCGCCTTCGAGCAGTACACGCTTAACCGCAAGCGCGACCGGCTGATCGACGACTACGCCAGCATTCGCGCCCACTCCGAGCACGGCCACGCCGTTCACGTGCTCACCGCGCTGGCGCATTCGGCGCATTCGGACATGAACGCCGAGGCGATCCACGACCTGCCGGTCGGCACCCTGCTGGTGAGAGAGGGCGCCGTCGCACTCGTCAACCCCGCGGCGCAGCGCTTCCTCGCCGCGCTCGGGCTGGTGGCTCCGACGGCGGGCGTCGCCGTGGCCGACCTGTCGGCGGTGCTGGGCGCACTGGTCGCGGACGCGTTCATCGCGCCGCGCAGGCAGCGCATGAGGCACCGTATTGCCGGCCACGGGCGGCTCGACTATGTCGTGCTGGAGATCGCCGCCGGCACGCTGATCGCATTCGCGCCGGCGCCGCAGGCGGGGCGTGCGCCGCCGTAAGGGGGGTGCAGGTTTCGGTCCGCGTCATCTCCCGGCGGACCGGAAAAGAATGAAACGGGAGCAGGCTGTCGTTCGCCCAAGGGAGCGTGTCATGAAAAAATTCAGCATTGAATCCAGGCTCGCCGCTGGCTTTGCCGCCGCACTGCTGCTGTTGCTGCTGGCCGGCGCGCAAATGTACCGTTCTCTCAGGGATTACAAGGAGACCTCGGACTGGGTGGTGCACACCTACGAGGTGCTGGGCGCGCTCGAAGCGGTGGCCTCAGGCATGCGTGAACTGGAGAGCGGGCAGCGCGCCTACATCATCACCGGACTGGAACTGTACCTTGAAGAGCGCGAACGCGAGGCCGCTCGGGTCCGCTCGGCGCTGACCCGCATCGCGCA
>NZ_DHXT01000215.1:14686-18362 GCF_002413825.1 Rhodoferax sp. UBA5149 | reverse complement strand
ATGCATTTGCTTTAACACCTCTGCACGGGTCCAGGGGGAAGGCCATGCCCTGTCCATTTTCCCGGGCGTAAATGGCGCTGACATGGCTCACCGGCACCATGATCTCCCGCGCCGTACCCGCGAACCGGGCCTTGAACTCAATGAAATCGTTGCCCAGTATGAGTGAGCTCGTGGCGTCAAAACTGATGTTGAGAACAATCTCCCCGTCTTTCACGTACTCGCGGGGAACTTGCACACTGTCGTCCACAGCCACCGCAACATAGGGCGTGAACCCGTTGTCGGTGCACCACTCGTACAAAGCCCTGATCAGATAGGGGCGCGTGGAGGAGGCGTCTGGAGCGTCAATCATCGATCTTGGGCAACGCGTTTATTTGCGCATCACTTTTTCGGACGGTGTCAACGCTTCAATATAGGCCGGGCGTGAGAAAATACGTTCGGCGTATTTGAGCAGCGGCGCCGCATTTTTACTGAGGTCAATACCGTAGTAATCCAGACGCCACAGCAAAGGAGCAATGGCCACGTCAAGCATGGAGAAACCGTCGCCCAGCATGTATTTGTTCTTCAGGAAGACGGGCGCAAGTTGCGTCAGACGATCGCGGATGTGAGCGCGGGCCTTCTCCAACACCTTTTCGTTGCTCTTGGCGGCACGGGACTCGAGGGTGGACACATGCACGAACAGTTCCTTCTCAAAATTGAGCAGAAACAGGCGCACGCGGGCCCGATCCACCGGATCGCCGGGCATCAACTGGGGATGCGGAAAACGCTCATCGATGTATTCATTGATGATGTTCGATTCGTACAAAATCAAATCGCGCTCGACCAGGATGGGCACCTGGCCGTAAGGATTCATCACATTGATGTCTTCGGGCTTGTTGTACAGATCCACGTCGCGAATCTCAAAGTCCATGCCTTTTTCAAACAAGACAAAACGGCAACGGTGGGAAAACGGGCAGGTAGTACCTGAATACAACACCATCATGGCGGGAGCTCCTAAAAATCAAAACGTAGTTTCAGTGCTAGCTAACTTGTACCCAAGTTATGCTGAAACTAAAAAGAGTGGGATGCGCTATGCAATCCCACTCCGAGAAGCCCAAGTCACGCCTTTTGAAGCGAAGCTCAAGCAGTTTTTTGTGTTATTTGATGTCTTTCCAGTAGGCGGCATTGAGTCGCCAGGCGAAAAAAGTGAATACACCGAGGAACAACAAAACCCAGACGCCCACGCGAACGCGTGTATTTTGCGCCGGCTCGCCCATCCATTGCAAATAGCTCACCAGGTCGCCAACCGCCTGATCGTACTGCAGGGGTGTCATGGTGCCGGGCTTGAGTTGCTCCCAGCCCTTGAAGACGTGCACCGCATGACCATGCTCCGTGATTTCTTCATAGACCGGACGACGCTCTCCCTGGAGTTCCCACAGGACGTGCGGCATGGCCACATTGGGGAAAACCAGATTGTTCCAGCCAGTAGGTTTGTCTGTGTCCCTGTAAAAGGTCCGCATATAGGTGTACAGATAATCGGCACCCGATCCGCCGGCGCCCGCGCGCGAACGGGCAATCACGGAAAGGTCGGGCGGATTGGCGCCGAACCAGGCCTTGGCCTGATGCGGGTCAATGGCGGCCTTCATGGTTTCACCGATCTTGCCGTTGGTCACCAGCAGGTTGTCCCTGATTTGCGCCTGCGTCAAGCCGATGTCTTGCAAACGGTTGTAGCGCATGAATGCCGCCGAATGGCAATTCAGGCAATAGTTGACAAACAGTTTGGCGCCATTTTGCAGTGCGGCCATGTCATTGGTCGCATTGGGGGCCTTGTCCCAGGCCATGCCGCCGACATTGGCTTGCACACCCAGTGTCAAGCCAAACGTCATGATCAAACCGAGAATAATTTTTTTAGCGAAACCCATTGTTTTCATAATTTGTTCTCCAGTTCAATGCGCCGTGAAGGTGACACGGGCGGGCACCGGCTTCGACTTTCCAAGACGGCTCCACCAAGGCATCAAAAGAAAAAAGCCAAAGTAAAACAAGGTTCCAACCTGCGACACACGACCGCCGATGTCGGAAGGCGGCAGCATGCCCAGGTAGCCCAGCACCAGGAAGTCAATGACAAAAATCGCGTACAGGTACTTGTGCCAATCAGGCCGGTAGCGGATGGACAAGACCGCGCTGTTGTCCAGCCAAGGCAGGAAAAACAGAATCACAACGCCGCCGCCCATGGCGACTACACCCCAGAACTTTGCATCGATGGCGAACATCATGGCCACCAAAACGACAGCCCCACCCACAATAATGCCCTTGAACAGATTGGGCATTTTGACTTTGGTCACACCCAGCACCGCGCCGCCCAGCACGCAGGCAATCAGCGCGTACATCAACTCGTTCGTGACGGCACGCAGCATCGAGTAGAAAGGCGTGAAATACCAGACCGGCGCAATATGCAGCGGTGTCTTGAACGAATCGGCCGGGATGAAGTTGTTGTATTCGAGAAAGTAGCCACCCAACTCCGGCGCAAAGAAGATGATGGCCGTAAATACCATCAGGAAGACGCTGATTGCAAAGACGTCATGCACCGAATAATAAGGATGGAAAGGAATGCCATCCAGAGGGCGCCCTTTTGCGTCTTTGGTCGCCTTAATCTCAATACCATCCGGATTGTTGGAACCGACTTCATGCAAAGCAATGATGTGAGCCACCACCAGACCTAGCAGCACCAGCGGCACGGCGATCACGTGAAAGCTGAAAAAGCGATTCAAGGTGGCGTCGCCCACCACAAAGTCACCCCGAATCAGCAGGGCCAGATCAGGGCCCACGAAGGGAATGGCGGAAAACAGGTTGACGATCACCTGGGCGCCCCAATAGCTCATCTGACCCCATGGCAACAGATACCCCATGAAAGCCTCCGCCATCAGGGCAAGGAAGATACCGCAGCCGAAAAGCCAGATCAGCTCACGGGGCTTGCGGTAGCTTCCATACATCAGACCGCGGAACATGTGCAGGTAAACCACGACGAAAAATGCCGACGCACCGGTGGAGTGCATGTAGCGAATCAGCCAGCCCCAAGGCACGTCGCGCATGATGTACTCAACCGAACCAAATGCGAGTGCGGCATCAGGCTTGTAGTTCATTGTCAGGAAGATGCCTGTGACAATTTGAATCACCAGCACCAACAGCGAGAGCGAGCCAAAAACGTACCAGAAGTTGAAATTCTTCGGTGCGTAGTACTCACTCATGTGCTCCTTGAAGAGCTTGGACGCCGGAAACCGGTTGTCCACCCAATTGAGCAGTTTTTCAGCTGCGGGGGCGTTCGGGGAAATTTCGTGGAATTCAGCCATGTTGTTCGTCCTTAGGCTTTTCGGTCGTCACCAATGAGCAGCTTGGTGTCAGAGAGATACATATGGGGCGGGACTTCGAGGTTGTCCGGTGCGGGCTTGTTCTTGAAAACGCGACCGGCCAAGTCAAAGGTGGACCCATGGCAGGGGCAGAGGAAGCCACCCCGCCAGTTATCCGGCAGGGAAGGCTGGGGACCGGGCGTGAATTTGTCGGACGGGGAACATCCCAAGTGCGTACAAATACCCACGACAACCAGGTATTCCGGCTTGATGGAGCGGGTTTCGTTGCGCGCATAGGCGGGTGCCTGATCCGCTGGCTTGCGTTCGGATTTGGGATCCGCCAATTGCGAATCGAG
>NZ_DHXT01000215.1:0-14440 GCF_002413825.1 Rhodoferax sp. UBA5149 | reverse complement strand
CGCCACTCCACAGTCATTTTCTCACCGGGCTTCAGCGCGGAAATGTCCGCCTCTACCGGCGCGCCAGCCGCTTTAGCCCTTTCGGAGGGCTGGAAACTACTGACAAAGGGGACGGCGGCGGCTATACCGCCCACGGCACCAAGGCAGCTGGACGCGATCAGCCACGTCCGTTTGCTGGCGTCGATCTGACGGCCGTCGACTAGGGTCTCACTCATGGGAATCCTCAATGAAAAACATCGCTATTGGGGGTGAACCGGCGATTGTAGCTGACCGTTCAAGGCGACTTAGCGCTCGAAGGCTATGCAACAACGCGATTTCCGTGAATACTTCCAAGCTCTGAATCAAAAGGAGTTATGACTCATGGGAATGGTGCAGGAGTTCAAAGAGTTTGCCGTCAAAGGCAATGTGATGGACCTCGCCGTGGGCGTGATCATTGGCGGCGCGTTCGGCAAAATAGTCGAATCCGTGGTCGGCGACCTGGTCATGCCGGTGATTGGCGCGGTGATTGGGAAACTTGACTTTTCAAGTCTTTTTGTTGTGCTGCGACCGCCTCCTGCGGGCACCGCCATGACACTTGACGCCCTGAAAAAAGCCGGCGTTCCGGTACTGGCCTATGGCAACTTCATCACGGTCGCCGTCAATTTCGCGATTCTGGCGTTCATTATTTTCATCATGGTCAAGCAAATCAACCGCCTGAAGAAAAGCACGCCGCCACCGCTGGCCGCACCGGCAGCAACCGCCGAGGATGTGTTGCTGTTGCGCGAGATTCGCGACAGCCTCAAAAAATAGATTTGCTACAAACTCAATAGCGAATAGTCGTTATTTGACGAGGGCTGTCGGTCTATTTATCTTATGCCGCCGGCAGACGGCAGAGGTGTCGCGCCATGCGAATCGCCTCGATCAGGCTGGAGGCGTCGGCCTGGCCGGTGCCGGCAATATCAAACGCCGTGCCGTGATCCGGGCTGGTGCGCACCAGCGGCAAGCCCAGCGTGACATTGACGCCCTTCTCAACGCCCAGGTATTTCACCGGGATCAGACCCTGGTCGTGGTACATCGCCACCACGACGTCAAACTCGCCTGGCTGGCCGTCTTTGGCGCGCGCCCGCATGAACACTGTATCCGGGGCGAACGGCCCGCTCACCTGCAGGCCCAGCGCGCGCGCCGCCTCAATGGCCGGCGCGATGATGTCAAGCTCTTCGCGCCCGAACAGCCCGCCCTCCCCGGCATGCGGGTTCAGACCCGCGACCCCGATGCGTGGCACGCGGCCCAGGGCCGCCGCCAGCGCGTCATGGGTGATGCGCAGGGTCTGCAACACATTGTCAAAAGTCACCGCTTCGATCGCTGCACGCAAAGACACATGAATGCTCACCAGGACAACGCGCAACTCGTCATTGGCCAGCATCATTCGCACCGGCATGTCCGCCAGCGGCCGCCCCGCATGCTCCGCCGCCAGCGCCTGCAACATTTCCGTGTGCCCCGGATAGTGCGAATGGGGTGCGCCGGCCAGCGCCAGCGCTGCCTTGTTGAGCGGCGCGGTCACCAGGGCCGCCAGCTCACCGCGCAGCGCGGCCTGCGCGGCCCAGACCACGCACTCGGCGGCGAGTCCGCCAGCGCTGGCGCTCAACTGTCCGAACGGCGCCGGTGCTGCCAAGGCCCCTAGCTGCAACACCGGCAGGCAGCGCGGTGGTAGGTTGAGCGCCTCGTCGGGCGTATCAAGCAAGACGACCGGCAGCGGTATCTGACCGGCGCTGATCAGTTGCACCGCCCGCCGCAGGGTCGCCACATCGCCCACCACAAAACAGCCTTGCGTGACATCGGGCGCATCCCGAAACGCCTTGGCGATGATCTCGGGGCCAATCCCGGCGGGGTCGCCGAGCGTGATGGCAATCGGTTTTTTCATGGTGTAACAGTCCTTGGTTCCGACCCGGCATGCGCGGGCTTCAGGCCGGGTTGTCAATATCGATGAATTGGTGCGCCAGACCGAGCTGCTCGGCGACATGCGCGGCCACGGCCGGTGCGCCGAAGCGCTCACTGGCGTGGTGCCCACAGGCCAGATACGCCACGCCGCATTCGCGCGCATAGTGCGCCTGCGGCTCGGAAATTTCGCCGGTGATAAAGGCGTCGGCCCCGGCGGCAATCGCCGCTTCAAAATAGCTTTGCGCTCCGCCGCTGCACCATGCTATTTTTTTAATAGCGCGTTGCGCACCATTGACAAGGGCTACAGGCCGATTTAATTGAACTTGAATGTGCTGCGCGAGAACTTCAGCGCTCTCGAAGCCATCAGACGTCACCCGCTCACCCAGAAACCCCAGTTCCTGCTCACCAAAGCGGGCCTGCGCCCGCAGACCCAGCTTCAAGCCCAGTTGCGCGTTATTGCCCAGCTCCGGGTGCGCGTCCAGCGGCAGATGGTAGGCAAACAGGTTGATGTCGTGCGCCAGCAGCAGCTTGAGGCGCTGCTTCATCCAGCCGGTGACGCGGCCATCCTGACCGCGCCAGAACAGGCCGTGATGGACAAAAATCGCATCGGCCTGGGCCGCAATGGCGGCTTCGATCAGCGCCCGGCTGGCGGTGACGCCCGAGACGATTTTTCGCACGACGGCGCCGCCTTCCACCTGCAAGCCATTGGGGCCGTAGTCACGAAAGCGCTCGGGCTGGAGCAGCGTGTCAAAGGCCTGCAGGAGCTGGGTGCGGTCGGGCATGTCAAGAACGGGAAGAAAAATGGGGTTTGAGGAAGCGGGTGGGGCGTGCCGAGGTGCATTGTCAACGAATTTTTGAGCCGCCTGATCGCGCCGCCAGCGGGGGCACCTCCACCGTGCTGTCACAGCCTTGGCCGACTGCGATCCATCGTTGCGCCAGACGCGCCAAACCAGGCGCCAGCCAGCGGGCCAGGCGCCGCAACGGTCGGGGCAATACAGTCTGCAGCACATCGAGCGGCGCACTGAGGGCGCCACAGCGGTACTGCTGCACATCATCCAGCCAGCGCACCGCGACACAAGCGCCATGGCGTCGACCCGAAAGCAGCACGCCCAGCGGACACGGCTCCAGCAGGCAGCACACGCCACACCCATTGCAGGGCGCGCCCGGCGCTGGCTTGGACGCCGCGTCGGCATGAATCAGGATGATCTGGTGTGTCTTGGACATGGAACTGGTCAACTGTACAGCGCGCGCCAAGCCCCCAGCGCCAACGCCGAAATCCCAGCCGTAGCGCCAGCGCGCCGCGCCGCCTACAATTTGAAATCCTGCTGCTGACTCATCCATTTACTTAGGGGGCGTATCGCCCGACATTTTCATGAAACGTCTCTGGTTGTTGTTTTCCCAAGCGGTCACCGTTCTGCTGGCGGCGTATTTTGTGGTCGGCACACTCAAGCCCGATTGGCTGGGACACCGGCCCTACGGTTCAGGTACGGTGGCCCTGCTGGAAGCGCCCGCCGCCAGCTCGGGCGCGGCGCCGCCCGGCAGTTTCAGGCTCGCAGCGCAAAAATCATCGGCGGCGGTGGTCAGCATCAACACCAGCAAGGCGGCCAAAAATAGTCCGCGTAGCAACGATCCGTGGTTCAACTTCTTTTTTGGCGAACAGGGCAATGAGCCCCAAATCGGGCTGGGCAGCGGAGTCATTGTGAGCGCCAACGGCTACATCCTGACCAACAACCATGTGGTGGAGAGCGCTGATGAAATTGAGGTCGTCCTCAACGACAGCCGCCACGCGCGGGCCAAGGTGATTGGGACCGACCCGGACAGCGACATCGCCGTTTTGAAGATTGATCTGGACCGACTGCCCGTCATCGTGCTGGGCAACTCCGATACGCTGCAGGTTGGCGACCAGGTGTTGGCCATCGGCAACCCCTTCGGCGTCGGGCAAACCGTCACCGGTGGCATTGTCAGCGCACTGGGACGCAACCAGCTCGGCATCAACACCTTCGAGAACTTCATCCAAACTGATGCGGCCATCAACCCCGGCAATTCCGGTGGCGCCCTGGTGGACACCAACGGCAATCTGCTGGGCATCAACACCGCTATTTATTCGCGCTCGGGCGGCAGCATGGGCATCGGCTTTGCCATTCCGGTATCCACCGCCAAGCTGGTGATGGAAGGCATTGTGAAAGATGGCCAGGTCACGCGCGGCTGGATTGGCGTGGAGCCGAACGATTTGTCACCCGAACTCGCGGAAACCTTCGGCGTCAAGACCAAGGAAGGCGTGATCATCACCGGCGTGCTGCAAAACGGACCGGCGGCGCAGGCGGGCGTCAAGCCTGGCGATGTCATCGTCCGGGTGGCGGGCAAGCCGGTCAGCAATGTGTCCGAATTACTGTCCAGCGTCGCGGCCTTGAAGCCAGGGACGGTGTCCAAGTTCAGTGTGCTGCGTCGGGACGAAAAAGTCGAGCTGGATGTGACACCGGGTGTGCGGCCCAAACCGCGCAAGCAAGCTCAGTAAACGCCACGGCGCCCGGCCATGGCCGGGCGCTATTTGCTAGTCTTTTAATAGCATGTGACGCCCATCCATAGGGGGTCAGGGGTGTTTTTACCCTAAGGCTTGGCGGCTTCGGCAGCGTCGTCAGGCGCCTGGGTGTGTTTGATGAAAACCTGCGCCGCGATGATGCCCGCTTCGTACAGCAAGTACATCGGAATCAGCAAGGCAATCATGGACACCGGATCGGGCGGCGTGACCAGCGCCGAGACAGCTGCGGCGCCGACCACAAAGTAGGTGCGATACGACTTGAGCTGCGCAATCGTCACGAACCCCATGCGGGCCAGAATGACGACCACGATGGGCACTTCAAACGCCACGCCAAAGGCGATGAACATGGTGATGACGAAGTCTAGGTAAGCCTCGATGTCCGGACTGACGGCAACCGATATCGGTGCCATTCTCTGGATCGCCGGAAAAGCCTGGCCAAACACGAAGAAATAGCAGAACGCCGCGCCCATGTAAAACAGAATGGTGCTGGCCGCCACCAGAGGCAACACCAGCTTCTTCTCGTGCTTGTACAAGCCCGGCGCCACAAAAGCCCAGATCTGATAAAGAATCCAGGGCAAGGACAAGCCGACGGCCGCCAGCACCGTCACCTTGATCGGCACCAGAAACGGCGACACCACGCCCACGGCAATCATCCGCGAACCTTCGGGCAGCGCCTTGACCAGCGGCATCGCCAGCAAGTCGTAGAGTTTGGAGGGGCCAGGGTAGAACAGCAAAACAGCCAACAGGGCGGCCACGCCATACAAGGCCCGCAACAGCCTGTCGCGCAGCTCAAACAGGTGCTGCACGAAAGGCTGCTCGGTGCCAGCCAGTTCGTCTTCTTGGCCGTCTTTAGGCTTGCTAGGGTCGGTCATCAGCTAACTTTGGAAGGTCGAAAGCGGGCCACGCGGGCGGCCCCCGACAAGGCGTTGGTGCGGGTGCCGGTACGGACCTTGTACCAGCGGGGCGTGGCACCTTGCTTGACGCGCCATTTTTTTCGGGGGTGTTTGTACTCTGGAAAACCGGAATACGAATCACCGGTCTGTGCGTTGGATGCCTGTTCGGTGGTCTCGGCCCAGCTTTTCTCGAAATCGCTGGCGCTGGTCTGGATCGAATTTTCGACATCACGGGCTGCGCTTTCAACCGTGTCCTTCATTTTCTTGAGCTCGTCGAGCTCCATCGAGCGACTGACCTCGGACTTCACATCGGCCACATAGCGGCGCGCGCGCCCCAACAAAGTTCCGACTGTTTTTGCCAGACCCGGCAGCTTTTCAGGGCCAATGACCAGCAACGCGATCGCGCCAATGATGGCGAGTTTGGTGACCCCGATATCAATCACTTACAGGTATCCCGCAAAGCTGCGCGCTGATCTGAGCATCCCAACCCGCCTGCGCCATCAGGCCTTGGTCTTGGCTTCGACATCAATCGTTTCTTTGGCGGCGCTGGCGCTGGACGCCACCTGCTGGGTAGCGGCGGCGGGCGCATCGGCGGGCTTGTCGGTGCCGTCTTTCATGCCGTCCTTGAAGCCTTTGACCGCACCACCCAGGTCCGACCCGATGTTGCGCAGCTTCTTGGTGCCAAAAATGACGATGATGATGACCAAAAAGATGATCAGGTGTGTTGTCGAAAATCCCATGAATTTCTCCTAGCGAATTGTGTCGATTTTAGTCGGCGAAGCAGTTCCAGCGCCCTTACCCCGAGATTTATCGCTGAAATATGCCCTGGAAATTAACCTCTGAGCCAGGGCCGGGGACCGCCCATCACGTGGACATGCAGATGATGCACCTCCTGGCGTCCCTCTGCACCGGTGTTGCTCAGCATGCGAAAACCCCCGTCCGGGTAGGGGTTGCACCCTTCCTGCAAGGCGAGCCGGGGCGCCAGCACCATCATACGGCCCAGCAGCCCCGCGTGCTCGGGGCCGACGTGCGCCATGGACGGAATATGCATCTTGGGAATCATCAGAAAATGCACCGGCGCCCAAGGATTGATGTCGTGGAACACAAAAAGTTCCTCGTCCTGGTAAACCACCTTGGCCGGGATTTTGCCCGCCACTATTTTGCAAAACAGGCAATCGGGTGCGCTTTGAACGATGGACGCCATCATGCTGCGGTCTCCATCGGAAGCCCCTTGTTCATGCGCACCATGCCACTCACGATGCGGTAGAGAAACCAGAGGGAGATGAGGCACCAGGCGAACCAGCCCGGCAAAATAAAGAGAAACCACAAGGGGGCCGTCACCGCATAAAGCACGGCGGCAATGACGACGGTGCGGATGCGCCAGCGAAAATGCGAGGCGTGCCAAGTGCCCTCGGCCTCGGGCCGCTTGACCATGTCAATGATCAAGGCGGCAATCAGCAGCACCGGGCCAAACTGCCCGCCCGGAATCAGGGCGCCAATGGCCACGATCAAATGCAGGATGTAGCTGATGGTGCCCACCGTGTTGAGCGATTGGAGCTTTTCAATGTCCAGGGCTTCCTGGTTCATTTGCTTTCTCCTTCGCGCGCCTGTACCTTGCGCAAGGCTTTTTCTTCGATGCCGCTGGTACCGACACGACGCTCCAGCTCGGCCACCACATCCGCCGGTGTCAGGCCATAGTGCGCCAGCGCAATCATGCAGTGAAACCACAGATCCGCCACTTCGTAGACGATTTTTGACTTGTCGCCGCCAAAGTCGGCATCTTTGGCCGCCATCACCACTTCGGTGGCTTCCTCGCCGATCTTTTTCAGGAAGGCATCGGGCCCCTTGTGCAGCAGGCGCGCCACGTAACTGGCTTGCGGGTCACCGCCGTTTTTCGGCAAACGGCTCTCAATCACCTGCGCCAGACGGGCCAGGGAATCAGCGGACGGAACGTTGGAAGTCATAAATACTTATTTGTAGATGGTTTGCGGGTCTTTCAAGACCGGCTCGGTGACTTTCCAGGCACCGTTCTCGTACAGGTTGAAGAAGCAGCTGTGGCGCCCGGTGTGGCAGGCAATGCCGGGCTCATGCCCGAGCTGGGTGACTTTGAGCAAGAGCACATCGTTGTCGCAGTCCATGCGGATTTCATGCACGATTTGCACATGGCCCGACTCCTCGCCCTTGAACCAGAGTTTGTTACGCGATCGGCTGAAATACACGGCGCGACCCAGTTCCGCCGTCTTTTGCAAGGCCTCGCGGTTCATCCAGGCGAACATCAGCACGTCGTTGCTGCCCTGCTCCTGCGCAATCACCGGCACCAGCCCTTTGGCATCCCATCGAATATGTTTTAACCAGCTCATGAAGGTTTTGTCCGTGATTTGAATTTGCTACTTTATTGATAGCTGCTAATGCAGTATCGACGAGGGCTACAGGTCAGAAAAGCTTAGATTCTGACAGGGATCCCGCGCTCGGCCATGCGTGCCTTGGCCTGGCCCACTGTGTATTCGCCGTAATGAAAGATGCTCGCCGCCAGAACGGCGTCAGCGCCACCGATCTGAATCCCATCCACTAGATGGTCCAGGGTACCGACACCACCGGAGGCGATCACCGGCACGCTCACGGCATCGCTGATAGCGCGCGTGAGGGCCAAATCGAAGCCGGCCTTGGTGCCATCGCGGTCCATGCTGGTGAGCAAGATTTCACCGGCGCCGTACTCGGCCATCTGGCGCGCCCAGGCGACCGCGTCCAGCCCGGTGTTCTTGCGCCCGCCATGGCTGTAAACATCCCAGCCGGGGCCTATTTCGCGCCCATCCGCGGTGAGCCGCCTGGCGTCCATTTCGGAGCGGCGCTTGGCATCAATCGCCACCACGATGCACTGGGCACCGTATTTGGCGGAAGCGTCCTTGATCACTTGCGGGTTGGCGATGGCGGCCGAATTGAAACTGGTCTTGTCGGCGCCCGCGTTGAGCAAGCGCCGCACGTCTTCCACGGTACGCACGCCACCACCCACGGTGAGTGGAATAAAGACCTGCGAGGCCACCGCCTCGATGATGTGCAGGATCAGGTCGCGTCCGTCACTGGTGGCGGTGATGTCGAGAAAAGTGAGCTCATCGGCGCCCTGCTCGTTGTAGCGCGCCGCGATCTCCACCGGATCACCGGCGTCGCGCAGCTCCACAAAATTGACGCCTTTGACCACGCGGCCGCCGGTCACATCCAGGCAAGGAATAATTCTTTTGGCAAGCATGTTGGGATTGTAGTGGTGTCATTTGCGGGAGCCGACCGCCACGAATGCCCGGTATCTGGCTGTTCAGTCAGACAACTCACCAACCAATGCGTTTTCTGCACATTGATTTGTGAATGAGTTTGTGAACACAAAGCAGTCCAAAAAAATGCAGGTCCTGGGCGTGCTTTGAAGTGTCAAGAATACGACCGTTTGATTAGAGGATATTTAGCGGTGAAATTTATTCCCGCTTGATGGGGTTAGGCTCCACCTAGCGCCGTCAGGACTGCTCCCGCCGCGCTCCCCAGAACAGAGGTGACCAAGGGGTGTTCCAAAAGGGCGGCCAACCGACTCTTTGCCTCTGTCTTTTCGTGAGCAGAGGCAGAGGACTGTAAGCGGCTGGCCGTGGCACCTTGACGGAGGTACCCGGCATGTGCGAGGTCGTGGACCGCCTCAGGCCTTCGGTTGCCAGCGATGCGGAAGCAACTCGTCGATTCGGCTGTTCAGATGCGATGGCAGCCGCGTGAGCACGTCTTTCAGATACGCCCACGGATCGTGGCCATGCATCTTTGCCGACTGCACCAGGGTCATGACGATGGCGGCGCGCTGGCCGGCAAGTTCACTGCCGGCGAACAGCCAGGCTTTGCGGCCCATGGCCCAGGGACGCATCAGGTTCTCGATGTGGTTGTTATCGATGGGAACGTCGCCATCCACCAGGTTGGCCATCAACGCGCTCCAGCGGTTCAGGCTGTAGTCGATGGCCTTGGCGGTGGCGCTACCGTCGGGCACGCGCTGGCGCTCCAGCTGCAGCCAGGCATGCATCTCTTCCCATAATGGCTTGGCCCTGGCCTGCCTCATGTCCAATCGTTGCTCGACAGATAGATCGCGGGCTTCTCGCTCGATGCCGTACAGCTTCGCCATGCGCTGCACTGCCTGTGTCGCCACCGGACTCTGGTTGTCCTTGATCAACTCGTCGAATTTTCGTCTGGCGTGGGCGAGACATCCGGCTTCAATTCGCTGTTCAAGCTTGAAGACGGTGTCGTAGGCCGCGTACCCATCGCACACCAGTGTGCCCGACCAATCTTGCAGGAAGGCCACCGGATACTTCGCTCCTCTACCCACGCAGAAGTCGTACACCACGCCCGGCAACACATCGAAGCCGCTGCGTGCATAAGCCCAGATATAGGCGCGTTTGGTCTTGCCCGCGCCCGGGTCCAGCATATTCACCGGCGTCTCGTCGACATGTAAGACGTTGGCGCCGAGCACGAAGCGGCGGTGCGCGTCATACAGCGGTATCAAACCGGCACCGCCCTGTCCCGACCAGGCCGCCAGCGTCGAGCGCGGCGTGTGGATGCCAGAGCGCGCGTTGATCTGTTCCTGGCGGTAGTACGGAATGTGATCGACGAATCGGCTCACCAAGGTGTGGGCGATCAGGCCCTCAGCGGGCATACCCTTGTCGATGATGTGCGGCTCAGCCGGCTCTTGCACCAATGTCTGGCAGCCCTTGCACGCCCACTTGCCGCGAACGTGGCGATGCACGAAGAATTCAGCCGGCACGATGTCCAGCTTCTCGCTCACGTCTTCGCCAATACGCACCATGGGCTGGCCGCAATCGCACGTGGTGTTCTCGGGTTCGTGGTGATGGTCCACGCGGCGCAGATGCTCGGGCAGTGCCTGGCGTTTGGGTTGACGCGCAGGCGCTTTGCCAGCAGACTCGCCCGGCGTACCGGTTTGGCCCTGCAAGGCTTCGAGCTGAGCTTCAAGACTTGCCTGGTCGGCCACCAGCGTCTCCTCGAACAATTGCCGCTGCTCGGCATTCATGCGCTCGGTCTTGGCGGCAAAGCGCCAAGACTTCAGGCGCGCCAGCTCAAACGTGATGCGTTCGAGCTTGACGTCACGAAACTTGATGGCCTGCGCTTGGGAGGTGATGAGCTTGCTCTGCTGGGCGATGTGTTCCAGCATCGTGGTCGCCACTTCAGCCAGTGCACTGGGGCTCAGACGCTGCAGGTCCTGGGCTTTGAGTTCGTGCACGTTGAGCATGCGCCCATTGTGTAAAACAACCGATCAAACCGCCATTAGGGCATGTGCCGATTGTTCTTTTTTTCCAGACAAACTCAAACTATTACATGCGCGTGATGACCTGCATTTGCTCCAGCCGTTGCCACGGCAAGCCCAGCACCAGCGCGTCGAATTGCTGCTGCGTCAGCGCCATCGGCGACGCCGTGCCAGACACCGCAGTCGGCCACACGAAGCGGCTTTGATTCAAACGCCTGGCCGCGCACCACACGCCGAAACCGTCGTGCACCAGCAGCTTGATGCGCGTGGCGCGCACGTTGGCAAACAGATAACCGTGGTGCGCTCGGGCAGCGCCGAACACCTGCACCACACGGGCCAGCAGTCGCTCGGGGCCGGCACGCATATCAACGGGATCGACCGCGAGCCACAGTGCGTCGATGCGAATCATCGCAGCCACTCCCGCAACAAAGCCCCACAGTCACCAGCACATTGCACGGGCCACGTCACCGTGACGGCGGATGCGCCGCGCCGCAACTCCATGCGAATCTCCGGCGCGGGTGCCGACATGGCCTGCGGCGGTAGCTGCAGGGGCAGGAACTCTGCGTTGGGTCTGGCACTGACTACCACCCGATTGCCAACCCCGGCATCAGTCGCTCGTCCCTCCAGACTTCGCCAGCGGTGAACCACGTTGGCGTTCAACCCGCTTCGCAGCGCAACTGCGGCAACCGACGCCCCGCTCTGTCGGCATGCCTCCAATACCTCGGCCTTAAATTGCGCACTGTGCTTGCGACGCGCCACTCTCTTCGTTTCCATAGTGTCCACCTGGTTGTTTCGTGGACACTATGTTTACCAGCTTGGCCGCAGGATTCAAGATGACATGGCTAGCCGCTTACAGAGGACTGATCAATTTTTTGAATCAGTTCATTGAACGTTGCTTGAATGTGTTGGGTGTTGTAGTCCCCGACCTGAACTCCAGTGGAGTTGTGAATATTTATCGTTGTTGACTTCATCGCGGAAGGGGTCGAGGAGAGAGCGGTTGTTTTGCGAACCTTCAGTGTGTAGCTCGGTGGAATCGAGTGGAGGCCGTGTCTGTAGTCGGCTGACAGGACAAGATAGACGTAAGCAACTGGGGAATACACATTGACGCGATGAGCGCGTCAATGCATTAGTCGTCAACGAATGGTTTGAGGCTGCCAGCGATGGGGCAGCAAGTCGCCCACCTGACTGGCACGCTGGGTCGGCAGGCGAGTCAGCACATCTTTCATGTAGGCATAAGGGTCATGCCCATTGAGCTTGGCACTTTGGATCAGGCTCATGACAGCCGCCGCGCGTTGTCCTGCCCGCAGTGAGCCCGCGAACAGCCAGTTGCCCCGTCCAATTGCAATCGGACGAATCTGGTTTTCAATCCAATTGTTATCAATGGGCAACTGCCCAGCATCGAGATAGCGGGTGAGCGCCCCCCAGCGTTTGAGACTGTAATCGAGTGCCTTGGCAGTGGCCGATCCATCCGTGATTCTCTGGCGCTGCAACAGCATCCACTCATGCAATGCATCGGCGACCGGTTTTCCCCTGGCTTGCCGGATGGCGTATCGCTCATCAGCGGTGAGCATTTTTACCTCGCGCTCAACCTCGTAAAGCTCCGTGATGTACTGCAGGGCCTGCGCGGCAATCTGGCTCTTGTTGCTGACATGCAGGTCAAAGAATTTCCGGCGGGCATGCGCCATGCAGCCCACCTCCGTGACGCCAAGACAGAAGCTGGCTTTGTATCCTGCGAAATCGTCGCACACCAGTCCACCTTTCCAATCCCCCAGGAAGGCGCGGGCATGTTCACCTGCGCGGGTCTCACAGAAATCGTAGACCACGGCTTTCAAGTCCTCGAAGGTCCCTGGCGCATACGCCCACAGGTAAGCCCGATGCGTTTTCTTGTTGCCGGGTTTGAGCATCGCCACCGGTGTCTCGTCGGCATGCAAAACACTGTGGCTGAGAATTTCCTGCTTTAAAGCATCGACCAGCGGCTGCAACTGTACGCCGCACACGCCCACCCACTGCGCCAGGGTCGAGCGTGGCAGTGCCATGCCGGCACGCGCAAAGATGGTTTCTTGCCTATACAGCGGTAAATGGTCCGCGTATTTGGCCACTAGCACCTGGGCCAGCAGGCCCGCCGTGGGGATGCCTTTGTCGATGATCTGGGCCGGCACTGGCGCCTGGGTCAGGGTCTGGCATTTGGCACACGCCCATTTGCCGCGAATGTGGCGCTCCACCGTGAACAGGCCTGGCGTGTAATCGAGCTTCTCGCTGACGTCTTCTCCGATGCGCTTCAAGGTGCAGCCGCAGCCCGGTGTGGAGCAGGTCGTGGCATCGAGTTCATGGTGGAATTCCACGCGCGGCAGATCTGCTGGCAGCGGGGCGCGTTTGGGCTGCTTGGGGGCGTCGGCGTTTGTCTTTGAACTGGGGGCGAGCTGTTCAAGCTCTTCTTCAATGGCAGCGATGTCGGCATCGATGGTTTCGTCGAGCAGGCTGATCTGGCCCGCATCGAGCTGCTCGCGACTGCGACCGAACTTCCAGCGTTTGAGAACCGCCATCTCGTGCGTGAGCTGGTCAATCTTGGTTTGGCGGTACAGGATCTCGCGGTCTTTGGCTGCAATCTTGGTCAGCAAGCCATTGACCATTTCACGCAGCTCTTGAGCGCTGAGATGTGTCAGGGTTTGCGTGTCGACGACCATGACAAGTAGTGTGCCAAACCATCCATCGCAAGCCAATTGGGACATGCCCGAATAGACTGAGCAGCACTGGTTTATTCATGATCAAACTGCTGCCTTGTCACACCACGGTGATGATGCCGCCTTCGCCGATTCGCGCCCACGGCAGGCCCAGAACCAAGGCATCAAGCTGGGCCCGGCTGAGTGTCATTTGCGTCATGGTGTCGCTGCGCGGCCAGACAAACTTGCCCTGGTGCAGCCGCCTGGCCGCCAGCCAGATGCCAAAACCGTCATGCACCAGTACCTTCATGCGGTTGGCCCGTTGGTTGGCAAACAGGTAGGCGTGGTGCGGGTGCGCGGCGCCGAAGACTTTGACCACGCGCGCCAGCGCCGTATCCGGGCCAGCCCGCATGTCCAGCGGCTGTATGGCCAGCCACGCACAATCGATACGGATCATTCAGTGATTACCTGAGCCACTCGCGCAGCCATGCACTGCAAGAAGCGGCGCCTTCGAGCGGCCAGTTCACCGTGATGGTGCTGCTGCCTTTATGAACCTCGACCCGGATGTCGGGTCTGGCGCTGGAGCCGCCCTCAACCGCTGGCAAGGCTGGCGACGCCTGCTCCAGCGTGACTGGCACGAACGATCGCGCCCGTAGCAGCAGGGCCGCGCGCTCCTCTTCGTGAAGCCAGCGGTGGACAATGTTGGCGTTGATGCCATGGGCCAGGGCAACTCCAGCCACGGATGCACCGCTTTGACGACATTCCTGGACGACCTCAGCTTTAAGTTGCGGGCTGTAATAGCGTCTTGTGGGGCGAGGGGCATCAACCTCGTTCGAACTGGTATGCATGAGCTTCATGGTGCACACTATCGTTTCGATTGGTCATCGATTCAATATGCCTTCGGCAGACGCTTACAGATAGACTTCCTCCTTACCACTTGGAATTGGCCGCACCACATTGTCGCCTTCGTCAACGTCGATGGACTTTGCCATGATGATTATCGACTCGGGCGAGACAGCGGCCTGGTATGGACCAAGTTTCCGACCGTCCGGCTTAAGGATAAGAACCGTATCTTTCAGGTGACTTCGAAGTGCGGACATATGATGTGGATCCTTAGTGGGGCCTTACGAATTTGGAACTTCGCTAATTTCACTGT
>NZ_DHXT01000049.1 GCF_002413825.1 Rhodoferax sp. UBA5149 | reverse complement strand
CCCAACACAAAGCCATCGCGGTCCTTGTCCCACGGGCGCGAGGCCGTCTGAGGGTCATCGTTGCGCGTACTCAAGGCCCGCATGGCCGCAAAACCGCCAATACCCAGAGGCGACACAGTGGCCTCGGAGCCCCCGGCCACCATGACATCAGCGTCACCGTATTCGATCATGCGGCCGGCTTCACCAATGCAGTGCAACCCGGTGGTGCAAGCCGACACGATGGCCATATTGGGCCCTTTAAAACCATAGCGGATCGCCACGTGACCGGCAATCATGTTGACAATCGTGGACGGCACAAAAAATGGGGAAATACGACGCGCGCCCCGATTGACGAACTCGGTGTGCATCTCTTCAATCATTGGCAAGCCGCCAATGCCAGAGCCAATCAAACAACCGATACGGGTAGACAGTTCATCACCCAGCGCATCCAGCGTGGGCAGGCCTGCATCGGCAACCGCCTGGCTGGCCGCTGCAATACCGAAGTGAATGAAGGCGTCCATCGTGCGCGCCTCTTTGGGACCGATATAGGCCCCCAGATCAAAGCCCTTGATTTCACCCGCGATTTTGCAGGCGAAGCTTGATGCATCAAACTTCGTGATCAGATCGATACCGGATTTCCCGGCAAGCAGGTTGACCCAGGCATCAGCCACTGTGTTACCCACGGGGCTGATACAACCCAAACCTGTTACGACAACGCGACGACGGGACATAGGAATTTGCAGTCAGTAGTTGATCTAAAGAAAGCCGCCTGGAGCGGCCTGAAACCAGGCTTGTGGACTGGAGCCCTATGCTATTTTTTGCCAGCGCAGTCCGTCACAGTCAGCCGAAGTCAGGGCGTGGACGCTTGGGCGCGTCGCACACACCAGACCCTTACGATTTCTTGTGCGTATTGGCGTAATCGATCGCGTTTTGCACGGTCGTGATTTTTTCGGCGTCTTCATCCGGAATTTCAATTCCAAACTCATCTTCCAGTGCCATCACCAGTTCCACCGTATCGAGCGAATCTGCGCCCAGATCGGCGACAAAGGCTTTTTCATTGGTGACCTGTGACTCTTCCACACCGAGTTGTTCGGCAATAATTTTTTTAACGCGTGCTTCGATATCGCTCATGGGTTCCCTCAGAGGGTTGTAAATGAATCCGTGATTTTAGCCGGGCTTCGGGGCGATTCCCCAATCCAGCTGCCGAACGGATAAATCGGCTTGATTTTTATGGCCAACTAAAGACTTTGCGGGACAGCTCGCAGCTTGCGCGCAATAAACCTGCTCCGCCCTCAACCGACTAATTCATGAACATGCCACCGTTGACGTGCAACTCCTGCCCCGTCACATAGGACGCTTGCGGGGACGCCAGATAGGCCACCGCGTGGGCGATGTCCGATGGCTTGCCCAGCTGCCCCAACGGGATTTGGCTCAACAATGCTTTGTGCTGATCTTCCGGCAGGCCGGCGGTCATGTCGGTTTCGATAAAACCCGGCGCCACGCAATTGACCGTGATGTTGCGCGAGCCCAGTTCGCGCGCCAGCGCGCGGGTCATGCCCGCCACCCCCGCCTTGGCAGCGGCATAGTTGGCCTGCCCCGCGTTGCCCGAGGCCCCCACCACGGACGTGATGCTGATGATGCGGCCATAGCGTTGCTTCATCATGGTGCGCATCACGGCGCGACTCATGCGAAACACCGCCTTGAGGTTGGTGTCGAGCACGGCATCCCACTCGTCGTCCTTCATGCGCATGGCCAGGTTGTCACGCGTGATGCCGGCGTTGTTCACCAGCACCTGCAGTCCGCCATGTTCTTTGACAATGGCGCCAATCAAGGCCTCGGCGGCCGGCGCATCGTTGACATTCAAAGTCTTGCCGCTGCAGCCAGGGAACGCCGACAGCGTCTGCCCGATTTTTGCCGCGCCGTCGTCGGTCGTGGCCGTGCCAATGACCCTTAGCCCGCGCTGCGCCAGCGCCAGGGCAATGGCAGCGCCAATACCGCGCGATGCACCGGTCACCAGGGCGACCTGTCCTTCAAATATCACGTCACTCATGCTCAGCACCCAACAGTACGGTTTTCACATCGGCCAGACTGGCCGGGTCCAGCAGCGCCATGCCGCTCAATTCCGGGTCAATGCGTTTGACCATGCCCGCCAGCACCTTGCCGGGGCCGCACTCCACGATGGCGGTCAGACCCCGCGCCTTGATCGCTTGCACGCACTCGACCCAACGCACCGGCCCGAACGCCTGACGGTACAGCGCGTCGCGAATGCGGTCGGCATCGACCTCGACCGCGACGTCGATATTGTTGATCAACACAATCTGGGGTGGAGAAAACTCGACCGATTCCAGTTTTTCCCGGAGTCGGTCAGCCGCCGGTTTCATCAAGCTCGAATGGAAAGGGGCCGACACCGGCAGTGGCAAAGCGCGCTTGGCGCCGTTGGCCTTCAACACTTCACAGGCTTTTTCGACCGCTGTCTTGCTGCCGGCAATGACGGTTTGAGCGGGATCATTGAAGTTGACGGCTTCCACCACCTCCGCCGAATCTTCGCCAAATCCCCTTGTCACCTCGGCGCAACCCGCTATTACTTTGGTAGCCTCCATGCCCAAAATGGCGGCCATGGCGCCAACGCCCACCGGCACCGCCTGCTGCATGGCCTGGGCCCGGAAGCGAACCAGCGGCGTGGCTTGGGCCAGCGTCAACACGCCGGCCGCCACCAGGGCCGAATATTCACCCAGCGAATGGCCAGCGACCGCGGACGGCGCAACACCGGTCTCGGCCATCCAGACACGGTACGCTGCCACTGCGGCCACCAGCATCACCGGCTGGGTATTCGTGGTCAAGGCCAATGCTTCCTTGGGGCCGCCTTTGATGAGCTTGGCAAGGTCTTCTCCCAGGGCATCAGAGGCCTCCTGGAGTGCCTCAAGCACCACCGGATGATCGCCCCAGGCGTCCAGCATGCCGACAGACTGGGATCCCTGACCCGGAAAAACGAAGGCAAAAGGTTTCATGCTGTATTTGTCAAAATTACGGTTTAAATCAAGCCGCAGCCCTTGCTGCACATGTATTAAAAGCTACAGTTGCAATAGCACCGCGCCCCAGGTGAAACCGCCGCCCACACCTTCGAGCAGGAGCAATTCACCGGGTTTGACCTTGCCACTGCGCACCGCGGCATCCAGCGCCAGGGGAATGGAAGCGGCAGAGGTATTGCCGTGCTGGTCCACCGTGACGATGACCTTGTCCATCGACAGCTTGAGCTTCCTGGCGGTGCTCTGCATGATGCGAATATTGGCCTGGTGCGGAACCAGCCAGTCAATATCAGCCGCTGTCTTGCCCGCCTTCGCCAGTGTGGTGCGAGCAGCGCCGTCCAGCAAGCCCACGGCCAGCTTGAACACCGCCTGGCCATCCATTTTCAGCAGCGGTTTGCCCAGCACATTGCCGCCAGACACATGGCCCGGCACACACAGAATGCCAACATGCTTGCCATCCGCATGCAGGTCGCTGGCGAGGATACCGGGGGTGTCGGACGCTTCCAGCACCACGGCGCCCGCGCCATCACCGAACAGCACGCAGGTGGTCCGGTCCTTGAAATCGAGAATGCGGGAAAAGACTTCTGCGCCAATCACCAGCGCCTTCTTGGCAGCGCCGGTCTTGATCATCGCGTCGGCAATGCTCAACGCGTAGATAAAACCGCTGCACACGGCCTGCACGTCGAACGCCGCGCAGCCGTTGGCGCCCAGCTTGTTCTGCAAAATGCAAGCCGTCGAGGGGAACACCATGTCGGGCGTGGAGGTGCCGACGATGATCAGGTCAATATCTTTGGCATCCACCTCTGCGGCCTGCAAAGCGCGGCGCGCGGCCTCGAGGCCCAAATCACTGCTGCACACATCCGGCGCCGCAAAATGGCGGGCCCGGATGCCGGTGCGTTCAACAATCCAGTCGTCCGAGGTTTCAACCCCCTGCGCGGCGAGCTCTGCCGCCAGATCGGCGTTGGTCAGTCGATGGGGGGGAAGATAGCTGCCGGTACCGGTGATGCGTGAATAAAGTGTCATTGATCAGGCGAGTGCGACCGCGTTGGGCTGTACGGATGAATCAATAGCAACCAACAAAGGCGCAGCGTGAGCAATCCGGACTTGAACTCGGTCAAGCAAGTTGTTTCGGGCTGCATCATACGCCCGCTTCAAAGCGTACTCAAACGCCAGTTCGTCGGCTGAACCATGGCTCTTGAAAACCAGGCCGCGCAGGCCGAGCAAGGCGCCGCCATTGTAACGACGATGATCCATCCGATTTTTAAGAGCAGATATGATGGGATAAGCCGCAATTGCCGCCAATTTCGTAAAAATATTGCGAGAGAACTCGATTTTCAAAAAATCGACAATCATGGTCGCCAAGCCTTCGCTGGCTTTCAGGGCCACATTGCCAACAAAACCGTCACACACGACGATGTCGGCGGTTCCTTTGAAAATATCGTTGCCCTCGACATTGCCATAAAAATTCAAGTCACCGGCTTTAGAAGCAGATCGCAGCAATTCACCGGCTTTTTTAATAACTTCGTTGCCTTTAATGGCTTCTTCGCCAATATTGAGCAAACCCACTGTGGGATTGTCATTGCCACTCAGAACGGACACCAGGGCGGAGCCCATCATTGCGAACTGCAGCAAATGCTCGGCTGAACAATCGACATTGGCGCCCATATCCAGCACCGTGGTGGCTTCGCCCTTGGCATTGGGGATTTGTCCGGCAATGGCGGGCCGATCAATGCCGTCAAGGGTTTTGAGCAGGTAGCGCGAAATAGCCATCAGCGCGGCCGTATTGCCGGCCGACACGGCCGCTTGCGCCGTACCGTCCTTGACCTGCTGGATGGCCACGCGCATGGAAGAGTCTTTTTTTCGCCGAAGTGCCACTTCGAGCGGATCGTCCATGCCGACAACCTCACTGGCGGCGACGATTTTGGCGCGTGCATGAGAAAACTCGCTCAGACTGTCCGGCAGCCCCACCAGAAGCAGCTGCACATCGGCGTGTTGATCCAGAAAATGACGGCAGGCAGGAAGCGTGACGCGCGGTCCGTGGTCGCCTCCCATGCAGTCGACAGCGATAGTGATCATGGGGAACTAGTGCGAGCAGGCAAATGGCAACCGGATACCGGGCGCATAAAAACAAAGGCCCGACGCTACAAACACGGTAGCCTCGGGCCTTGGCTTAATGAAAACTATCAGGCTTCAGACTTGGTCTTGAGCACTTGGCGGCCACGGTAAAAGCCGTTGGGGCTGATATGGTGACGCAGGTGGGTTTCGCCCGTGGTGGACTCAACCGCGATACCCGGCACAACCAGCGCATTGTGCGAACGGTGCATACCGCGCTTGGAAGGTGATTTTTTGTTCTGTTGGACAGCCATGATCTGCTCCTTGACGTGTACGTTGCGAAGACCGCAACATCTTGGGTTAGTGGAACACGCGACTTCTCAACTCGCGTGAAGCCCACAATTATAGCGCACCTGGACGTCTTAGGAAGATTTATCCCCTTGCAGCTTGGCCAACACCGCGAAAGGATTGCGCTTTTCAGCGGACGCAGCCTCAAAACCCGGGTCCGCCACCGCCAGTTTGACCTCGACCGGACACTCTTCATGGCGAGGGACCAAGGGCAAGGCCATCAGCACCTCATCTTCGATCAGGTCGGTGAGTTTGAATTCCTGACTCAAGGCCAGCACATCTTCCTCAGCCTCGTCATCCTGCGCCTCGGCCGCTTCTTCGCTATCAACAAAGCGAAACGATCGATTCACGACCACCGCAAGATCCACCGGACCCATGCAGCGCTGGCAGGTCAAAGGCAAACTGGTGTCCACCGTCAAATGCAACCAAACCTGCTCGGCGCCCGCTTCATCGGTCCGCAACTCGCCACGCGCCGACCAGTTGAGTGGTCGTTCAGCCCCTAGCCCTTGCGTTTCCTTCATCAGGCGCTCGTATTTCGATAGCAAATCATGTCCGGCGATCTCGCTTGCAGCCTGCGCAAACGCCTTGACATCCAGATGGGAGGGGGGGGACTCATGTTTCATGCACGCAGTGTAAGAGAATCACGGCATGTCTGAACCTACCTACCGAAAACTCGTCCTGGGCTCTACCTCGCCCTACCGCCGTGAACTTCTGGAGCGCCTGCGCATTCCGTTTGAAGTCGCAGCCCCCGATGTCGATGAATCCGCGAAGGCTTCCGAGACGCCGATGCAACTGGCATGCCGGCTGGCCATGGCCAAGGCCCGCGCCGTGGCCGCGCAATTCCCGTCCCGTGTGGTGATCGGCTCGGACCAGGTGGCGGATCTGGACGGTCAAGCCCTCGGCAAGCCGGGCAACCACGCTCGCGCCACGGCACAGTTACAACAGATGCGTGGCAAGACCGTGATTTTCCAGACGGCGGTGGCGGTGGTCTGCCTTGAAACCGGATTTGCGCAAATGGACCTGGCCCAGGTCAAAGTGAAGTTTCGCGAACTGTCGGACTTTGAGATCGAAAGCTACCTGCGGGCGGAGACCCCTTACGACTGCGCGGGCAGCGCCAAAAGCGAAGGTCTGGGCATTGCCTTGCTGGAGTCCATCGACAACGACGACCCGACTGCGCTGGTGGGCCTGCCGCTGATTCGCACCAGCCGGATGATTCAGGCCGCCGGCGTCAGGGTGTTATGAGCATGAGCACGACACCCACCAACACGGCACAGCGTCCCAAGGGCCGCCTCTACCTGGTGCCCGCCCCGCTGGATTTCGGCTGCGACAGCGAGGTCAACCTTCAAAACACCATGCCCTGGGGCACGCTGACCGTGGCGGCACAGCTGCAGTATTGGGTCTGCGAAAACGCCAAATCAGCGCGCGCTTACCTGAAACGCGTCAATGAAATCACCCCGCTGAGCAGCACGATTCAGACCCTGCACATTCAGGAACTGCCACGCGAAGTGCATAAGAAAGGCGATCACACCGGC
Organism: Rhodoferax sp. UBA5149; assembly: GCF_002413825.1. Taxonomy (GTDB): domain Bacteria; phylum Pseudomonadota; class Gammaproteobacteria; order Burkholderiales; family Burkholderiaceae_C; genus Rhodoferax. The sequence continues at coordinate 5,872 of NZ_DHXT01000049.1, read as the reverse complement.
AACTTTGACGCGCGTCATCTGCTGGCTCCGGCGCTGGAAGGACATGACGTGGGGCTGGTCAGCGAAGCCGGCATGCCCGCCGTGGCCGACCCAGGTTCATCGGTGGTGCGCGCGGCCCACGACTTGGGGATTGAGGTGATTCCGCTGACCGGCCCGGTGTCGCTCCTGTTGGCCTTGGCCGCCAGCGGGCTCAATGGCCAGAATTTTGCGTTTGTCGGTTACCTGCCACAGGACGGCGCCGAGCGATCCCAGCGCATCAAGGAACTGGAATCGCTGGCATTGAAAACCGGGCAGACCCAACTGTTCATTGAAACGCCCTATCGCAATGCCGCCATGTTGCAGTCGCTGCTGCACACACTGCAGCACAACACGCGACTGGCCGTGTGCAGCGGGCTTACCCTCGAACGCGGCGTCTGCCGCAGCGACACCATCAAAAACTGGCGGCAAAAGACCTCACCACTGAACAACGCCACCCCGGCGGTGTTCGCCCTTGGCCGTTAATATTCGTCGTGGCGGACGATCACCGGATCGCAGGAATTGATTGGATGGCGTGCACCGCGCCTGCACCAATGGACGCGCCGAAACGCTTGACCAAGCGCTCAGCCACATTGTCACGGCGGGTGTAGTCAACGATTTCCTCGGCCTTGACGATCTCACGCGCCACGAAGTCAAGATTACCCAACTGGTCCGCCAGCCCCAGTTCAATGGCCTGCTGACCACTCCAGAACAAGCCGCTGAAGATTTCCGGAGTTTCTTTGAGCCGGGCTCCACGACCGGCCTTGACCGCGTCAATGAACTGCTTGTGGATCTGGTCCAGCATGGCTTGTGCGAAAACCCGGTGTTTCTCGGTTTGCGGGCTGAACGGATCCAGAAATCCCTTGTTCTCGCCCGCCGTCATGAGACGGCGCTCCACACCCAGCTTGTCCATCAGTCCGGTAAAACCGAAACCGTCCATCAGCACGCCGATGCTGCCCACGATGCTGGCCTTGTCGACAAAAATCTTGTCAGCCGCCACCGCGATGTAGTAGGCAGCCGACGCACAGGACTCTTCGACCACGGCATACACCGGCTTCTTGTGCTTGGCCTTGAGGCGCCTGATCTCGTCGTTGATGATGCCAGCCTGCACCGGGCTGCCGCCGGGCGAGTTGATCAACAGCACCACCGCCTGGGCGCCGTCGTCTTCAAACGCTCCGCGCAAGGCGGCCACCACCAGTTCGGCGCTGGCTTCTGCACCCGACGCTATTTCACCCTTGATATCCACCACCGCCGTGTGGGGCGTCGATGCATCCTTTGTCGCGCCGTTGCGACTGATCACACCCCAGGCGATAAGAATGAAAAATGCCAGCCAGGCCAGCCGTACAAAATTGCGCCAGCGGCGTGCCAGCCGCTGCTCGTTCAGCGAAGCGAAGGCCAGCTTTTCCAGCGTGGCGCGCTCCCAGCCCAGACTCTCAGGCGAGCCCTCTTTTGCTCCGTTTTTGCTAGCATATGTCGCACTATTGACGGGGGCTGCCGCCTGATTTGAGGTCACATCCGGCGCCGGGCCGGCTGGCGATGATTCGGGAATAAGGGGTTCGGTCATTTCAAAACTCTAGGGGTTTCAGGTTGTGGGCAGTATGCCAGTGCACGACACCATCAAACTCGGACAGGTGAATCTTGATCAAGCCACCCCGACAAGGGCCACCGCGGCAGGCACCGGTTTGCGGCTGATAGGTGGCGCCATGCGTAGCACACATCAGCCAGTGACCGGTGTAGTCAAAAAAACGGTTGGGCTGGTAGTCCATCTCCATCGGCACATGGGCGCAACGGTTCAGATAGGCGTGCACCTGGCCCTGGTATCGAATGGCAAAAGCACGGCAGGTCTGGCCGCAATAGGTCACGTCAAACGGGACGGCTTCGGCGCTGTTGACCAGGTCGGCCGAGTTGCACAGGGGAATGATTTGCGTCATGTCGGGGTTCTGGCCCTTCAGGCGTTGGCCAGCAGCCAGTCGTGCAGTTCGCGCACTGAATGCGCCACGTAGCGGGGGTTCAGGGCCATGAATGCGTCGGGATCATGGGCGCCATAACTCACACCCACACTGGGGCACCCGGCGTTGAGGGCCATCTGCAAGTCATGCGTGGTGTCGCCAATCATCAGCGTGCGCGCGGGCGCCACACCAAACTCGTGCATCAACTCCTGCAACATGCGGGGATGCGGCTTGCCCGCCGTCTCATCGGCCGTGCGCGAGCCATCAAACATGCCTTTGAGCTCCACCGCCTGCAAGGTCTCATCCAGACCTTGTCGGCTTTTGCCGGTGGCCACCGTCAGCCAATGCTGGCGTGATTTCAAATCCGTCAGCATGGCCAGAACACCTTCAAACAGGCTGATATCGTTCTGGTGGGCGATGTAATGGTGGCGGTAACGCGTACCGAGTTCAGGGTATTTGTCCTCGGGCACATCGGGCGCGGCATGCGCTAGCGCCTGCATCAAGCCCATGCCGATCACGTAAGCCGCATCCCGGTCGCTCGGCACGATACCGCCGACGTCGCGCACCGCGTTTTGAATGCAGCGCGTGATGATGGAGGTGGAATCGAACAGCGTGCCATCCCAGTCAAAGGCGATCAAATCAAACTGGCGCGAGGTTGGCTTGTCAGGAGGGAGAGGGTGCAGCATGGGTCGCAAACGCTTCAAGGTCAGAGGGTAAAGGGGCCAGCAGCTCCACACGCTCGCCGCTGGCCGGGTGGTTGAACTGCAAGCGCCAGGCATGCAGGAACATGCGCTTGAGAGCGGGCAATTTTCCAGCCCGCAGCAAGGTCTTGTTCAACTCAAAGTCGCCGTATTTGTCGTCTCCGGCAATGGGAAAGCCTTCGCTGGCGAGATGGACGCGGATCTGATGGGTGCGCCCGGTCTTGATGGTGACTTCGAGCAAGGTAAAGCCGGTGGCGGTCGTTTCCCGAACTTTCACCAGGGTGACGGAAGGCATGCCGTTGGGGTCGTCCCGGGACACCACCTTGACACGCCGCTCGCCGTCCGGCAACAGATATTTATGCAGCGGTTTGTCCAGCACTTTTTTGTTGGACGGCCAGCGACCAGCGACCAGCGCCAGATAAGTCTTGCCGGTTTCGCGCTCGCGAAACTGGTCTTGCAGGTTGGTCAAGGCGCTTCTTTTCTTGGCAATCAGCAAAATGCCGCTGGTGTCCCGGTCCAGCCGGTGCACCAGTTCCAGAAATTTGGCCTGCGGCCTGGCCATGCGCAATTGTTCGATCACGCCAAAACTCACGCCCGAACCGCCATGAACCGCCACGCCCGCCGGTTTGTCAATCGCAAGCACATGCTCATCTTCAAACAGAATCGCAAACTCACGCGCCGGTGCGCCACGCGCCACGTTGTCGGCCATGGCTTGCGTCTTTTCAGCCATCCGCTCGGAAACCCGCACCGGTGGCAGGCGCACGATGTCACCCGCCGCCACGCGTGAATCAGCCGACGCCCGGCCTTTGTTGACCCGGACCTCACCACTGCGGATGATGCGGTAAACGTGGGTTTTGGGCACGCCCTTGAGCTGGCGCATCAGAAAATTGTCCAGGCGTTGGCCCGCGGAATCTTCATCGACGAGGACCGTTTTGACCTGGGGCAGCGGCGGGACTGGATTGCCCCCTATAATGTGTTTCACTAGCGATGCGCTGTAAGTGGTTGATTTAACTGAAGGTTAACTCGCAGTTTGGATGGAGTTTAGTCCACCCACCATCACCAGCCCCACTAGTAGGTCGATGCCGCCGGATGTTGTGCACGCAAACCGCAAGCCAGATGCTTGGGGTGGCCTGCTAAACATACGGTCACGACGACGCGTTGAAACACTGATACGGAATACCCCAAGTTCATAGACAGTCTGTCTGTGAACGGAATGAAGCGAGATGTTTGTGTTGATGAGCCTGATTCAAATATGCCAACGGTGCGTTTACGTCCCGTTTTTCGGCATGGATCGGCCATCGGCCCCCGTCAAACGGGCGCAACCAGCTATTAATTTAATAGCGTTTCCACAACCCAAACCCCTCGCATCCCTCCACGCGCCTACGCCAAGACTTATCATTTAAGTCCCGGTTCTCCGGCAATTCCTCCTCACTTCAAAGCGTCAGTTCTGGTATCTAAAGCTCGTCAAGAGCATGTTGGTTATTTGAATTGAAGGATGCTACCCATGAAACGGATGCTGATAAACGCCACGCAGGCTGAAGAACGCCGCCTGGCCATCGTCGACGGACAAAAACTCCTCGACTACGAAATTGAAATCGAAGGGCGCGAACAGCGCAAGGGCAACATCTACAAGGCCGTCGTCACCCGCGTCGAGCCGTCGCTGGAAGCCTGCTTTGTTGACTACGGTGAAGACCGCCACGGCTTCTTGCCGTTCAAGGAAATCTCCAGGCAATATTTCCAGCAAGGCGTGGCCGTCAGCCAAGCCCGCATCCAGGATGCCATCCGCGAAGGCCAGGAACTGCTGGTGCAAGTGGAAAAAGAAGAACGCGGCAACAAAGGTGCCGCGCTGACCACTTTCGTCTCGCTGGCCGGTCGCTACGTGGTGCTGATGCCCAACAACCCGCGCGGTGGCGGTGTCTCGCGCCGGATCGAAGGCGAGGACCGTGCCGAACTGAAGGAAGCGCTGGACCAGCTTGAGTATCCCAATGGCATGAGCATCATTGCGCGCACCGCCGGCATTGGCCGCAGCGCGCCGGAACTGCAATGGGACCTGAACTACCTGCTCAAGCTGTGGACCGCCATTGACGGCGCCGCCAAGGGCGGCAAGGGCGCCTACCTGATTTATCAGGAATCCAGTCTCGTCATCCGCGCTATTCGTGACTATTTCAACAACGACATCGGCGACATCCTGATCGACACCGACGATGTGTACGAGCAGGCCCAGCAGTTCATGGCGCACGTGATGCCGGAACACGCCGCCCGCGTCAAGCGCTACCGCGACGACGCACCACTGTTCAGCCGTTTCCAGATCGAACACCAGATCGAATCGGCCTACGCCCGCACCGTGCAGTTGCCCAGTGGCGGCGCCATCGTGATTGACCATACCGAAGCGCTGGTGTCAGTGGACGTCAACTCGGCCCGTGCCATCAAGGGTGGTGACATCGAAGAAACGGCCACCCGCACGAACCTGGAAGCCGCCGACGAAGTGGCACGCCAGATGCGCCTGCGCGATTTGGGCGGCCTGATCGTGATCGACTTTATCGACATGGAAGAAAGCCGCAACCGCCGCGACGTCGAAAACCGCCTGCGCGATGCACTGCGGCAAGACCGCGCCCGCGTCCAGTTCGGCACCATCAGCAAATTTGGCCTGATGGAAATGAGCCGCCAGCGCCTGCGCCCGGCACTCTCGGAAGGCGCCTCCATCCCCTGCCCGCGTTGCGGCGGCGCTGGCCACATCCGCGACACCGAATCCAGTGCGCTGCAAATTTTGCGCATCATCCAGGAAGAATCCCTGAAAGACAACACGGCCTCGGTGCTGTGCCAGGTGCCGGTCGAGGTCGCCTCCTTCCTGCTCAATGAAAAGCGCACCGAGATTGCCAAGATCGAGTTGAAGCAGCGCATCAACGTGCTGATGGTGCCCAACAAGACGCTGGAAACCCCGAACTACAAGCTGGAGCGCCTCAAGCACGACGATCCGCGCCTGGACAATATTGAAGCCAGCTACAAAATGGCTGAGGAAATAGAAGATCCGACGTCGGTGACGCGCCGCTCGCAGGAGCCGACCAACAAGCAGACCCCGATCATCAAGGGCGTCTTGCCCGATGCACCGGCACCCGCTGCAATCCCCAAACCTGAGCCTGCAAAGCCTGCAGTGGCGGCACCGCGCCATGCGCCCAAGCCAGCCCCTGCCGCCGCCGCACCGGCGCC